>JANPEG010000079.1:0-23541 GCA_031431855.1 Akkermansiaceae bacterium
TTTTACAAAATGAATGGCGCCGGTAACGATTTCATCGTCATCGACAACCGCGACTTATCGATCTCCCTCGACGATGACACCATCGCCGCGCTCTGCGATCGTCATCGCGGAATTGGTGCTGATGGTTTGTTGGCGGTTGAGCCAGCCGAAAAAGGAGCCGACTACAAATTCCGCTACTACAACGCCGATGGCGGCGAAGCTGAAATGTGCGGCAACGGCGCGCGTTGCTTTGGATTTTTCACCGCGCACCTTGGCAACGAAGACGAAGAACTTCCTTCCAGCGTTTCATTCGAAACCATCGCTGGAACAATCACCGCGGAAATTGTCGGCGAAGAAGTCCGCATCGCGATGTCGGAACCGAAAGATCTCGAACTGAACACTCCCGCCAAAATCGATGGCTTTTCTGGCGACCTTCATTTCCTCAACACCGGCGTGCCTCATGTTGTCAGCTTCGTGGACGATTTGGAAAACACCGATGTCTTCAACGTGGGTCGTGGAGTGCGTTTTCATTCACACTTCGCGCCCAACGGAACCAACGCAAACTTCGCGAAAGTGCTCGCCCCCGATCACATCTCTATCCGCACCTACGAACGTGGAGTCGAGGACGAGACCCTCGCCTGCGGCACCGGTATGGTCGCTTGCGCACTCGTGCACCACTTGCTCACCGGCGCGGAATCGCCCATCAAAGTCGATGTCGAAGGCGGAGATACTTTGACCATCGGTTTCGAAAAAACCGGCGACCAAACTTTCAAAAACGTCACCCTCACCGGGCCGGCCGATTTCGTGTTCGAAGGCGAAATCGAAATCTAACATCTGATTTCCTGAAACGGTTTTTCCAATATCTGTTCATCGCTCTCGGTTGCTTGCAACTCATCGGCGGACCGTATGCCGTGGTGCAACTCTATGCTTGGGCGAACATGTTGGTCACCTACTCGCAGGAAACATCCATTTCCGAAGCGGTCGTCGATACGTTCAGCGGTGAAAAACCCTGCCACCTCTGCGAAAAAATCAGCGAAGCCAAATCGTCCGACCCCGAGAACGACGCACCCAAACCCATTCAGCTTTCCCAAAAACTTTTCCAGGATCTCATCGCTCCATCGTTCGCTAATCTGCACGATCCCTTTTCCTCCCCTCTCCCACCCATCACTTTTCCAGCCGTAGCAGATGCGCACGATCGCGCCGCAAACGGCCCACTGACTCCGCCTCCGAGGGCGTAGAGCTTTTTTATATTTATTCTTAAAGGTAGGGCGCTCTCGCCGAGAGCGCCGCGCGAAGCGAAGTGTATTCGATTCTGCGAAGGGATATTTTCTTATCCCTCTTCATTCCATGCGGCACCCTCGGCGATGGAGCCCTACCATACCTATTTCTATTTCTAACATTTTTTACCTATCCGTGAAACCATATATCTTTCTCGTCCTCATCCCATCCATTTCCCTAGCAGAACCTGAAACCCTCGCACCAACCATCGTCCAAGCCGATGCGATCCGCACTCTCACCCAACCCACTCTCGAACAAGATCGACTCGATCTCGCGAAAATTGCTGGTGGCACGGAGACCATCGATGCCGAACGATTTCTAACAGGCAGATCCTCCACCTTCACCGATACCTTTGCGCTCTCTCCCGGAGTTGTCGCGCAATCACGATTCGGTTCCGACGAAGCCCGGATTTCCATCCGTGGCTCAGGCCTGCAACGCACGTTTCACGGGCGCGGCATCCGCGTCATGCAAGACGGCATTCCCATCAACCTCGCCGATGGCGGATTTGATATGCAAGCGATCGATCCCCTCGCCACTTCTCATATCAATATCTGGCGTGGTGGAAATGCCTTGTCGCGTGGCTCAACCACGCTTGGCGGAGCCATCGATTACCTCTCACACACCGGTCACACCGCACTGGGACACTCGGCACGAATCGAGGCGGGTTCATACGATTACCTCCGCACTCGCTTCGCTGGCGGCTACTCCGAGGGATCGAAGGATCTTTATTACTCGCTCTCACACGCCTCGCAAAGCGGCTACCGCGATCATGCCGAGCAATCCGCCCAACGTTTGTTTTCAAACTTCGGGATCAAACTGCGTGATGCTTTAGAAACCCGATTCTACATCGCGGCGATCCATACCGACTCCGAACTCCCCGGTTCTTTAACCAAAGCCGAACTCGAAGCCAATCCGCGCCAAGCCGATAACTCTATCTTCGGCGCTGCGAACTTCGATAATCGCCGTGACTACGAGCTGTTCCGCGTCGCGAACAAAACCACCCTGCGCGATGGGGACAACACCTGGAATTTCTACTCCGCTTGGACTTACAAGGATCTGGATCACCCGATCACGCCCTTCGCTGGTGTGATTGATCAACTCTCCAATGATCTAGCTACCGGAATCACATTTTCTAACACCAGCGAACTCGCCGGACGTGAAAATGAATTCAGATCGGGTCTTTCGTTTACCTACGGCAACACCACCGATTCCCGTTTCATGAATAACAACGGCACTCGCGGTGTCCTCCGTCAGCGCGATGACCAAACCGCCACGAACCTCGAAGCGTTTATCGAAAATCGCCATCATCTCACAGAAGATCTGAGTATTACGGCGGCACTGGCTGCTGCATATTCCACCCGTGAGAACGATAGAGAATTTTCCAATCTTGTCGCTGCCCCACCTTTCTACACACCACCCGCTCCCGGTACGTTGACGAGCTACGACGATTCATTCGCAAACATCGCTCCAAGTCTCGGTTTGTTGCATGAGAAAAATGACATCCAGTATTTCTTCGGTGTTTCACGCAGCTTCGAGCCGCCATCGTTTTCCGAAGCCGTGACCGCCAACACCGCCCGCGACGCACAGACCGACAACACCCTCGAACTCGGCAGTCGTGGCACACGCTCCTTCGCCAAATGGGACGCCACACTTTTCTACTCCATGGTGAAAGACGAACTCCTCACCATCACCGATCCCCTCACCCTCATCTCCACCACCCAAAACGCCGATGACACGATCCATTACGGACTCGAACTCGGAACCGAGCTAGATCTGTTGGGATCGTCGTGGGATGAGGAATCCGTCGCAAACCGACTCGTCTTCCGTGGTGCTTACACCTACGGAAATTTCACATTCTATAACGATCCCACCTACGGCGACAATAAAATCGCAGGCCTCCCCCCTCACCTCGTGCGCGGTGAACTGCTTTGGAAAAACGACCAGGGCTACTACGCCGGACCCACCTTCGAATGGGTTCCCGTCAAATCCTTCATCGACCACCGCAACACCTTTGCCGCAGATCCCTACGCACTCCTCGGCTTCAAATTCGGCCGACGCGTCACGGATGGTTTCTCATGGTTTGTCGAAGCAAAGAATCTAACCAACGTAATCTACAGCGCCACCCATGGAGTCGTGGACAACGCAGGAGGTGTAGATCAACGCCAGTTTCTTCCGGGAGATGGTAGATCTATTTTCGCGGGGGTGGAATGGAAATTCTAAGGAGCTGCCGTGTCCCACGGCATGAGGCTAAGCGGTGTCTTCACCGCAGATTTATTATCGTCCAATTATCAGCCAAAGCCTCCTCCCAGTGCCAATGCTTCCTCAATTTCCAGTCACCGGCTCACGCCCCAACTTCGTCAACACGCGTCGGCTGTGTATTACGAATCTCTAACTAGAAAAGTTCAGGCTGAGTTTGCACAGGTGGATAAAATGCACCGATGACTACAAATGGATTTTTTCCACGCCCGTGCCATTCACGCGTAGTTCCGAGAAACAGATAAAGATCTTTTTCGCGGAAATTATCCAAATACATTTGCCTAACTTTTTGGACAGCTTCCTCCGCGGTAGCCCCTTCTTTCAAACATTTCCAATAGAGCGCTCCAATCTCCCAATCCTCTATCATCATCGTGCTAGTCCGACCTTTGGCGTTCTCCAGACGATAGGAAAATTTCCATGGTAGCTTCTTGACGTAGCGTGTGACCGACTGCGGCTGCCACTCTGGAAAAAGATCTCCTTGCTTAGATGCCTGCTGGAGCGTCGCAATCTTATTCTCATCCCATGATGCAGATTGGGCTTCGGCCTTAAAGTCCAGAATTTTAGAAGGCTTGAAGGTGGCGATGGAAAGATGGTTCTGATCGTTGGCGAGCTCAATCAGCTCTGTGAGATCATCATAGACTTTGCCCCGCGCAAGAATCCAATTTTTACGTTCGCGCCAACCATCGGTTGTGGAGAGTTTTACATCGGTTAGAGATAGAGACTCGAAGTCTACTTTGTGACTTTCGGGACGTGGATCTTTGACATTGCGAATCACATGCGCCTCGATGATCCGGTATTTTTCAAACTTTTGGAACTCTTCCAAACTACGGAACGGAACCGGATAGATCCGTATCCATGATCCGTCTTCGCGTAAGCCTGCGGTGCAAACCAATTCACCATATTTCGCTGAAAGCGTGGGATAGGTTTTTACGGTGATCAGAATACGCTCTTTGGGCATAGGCTCAGATGTGTTCTGGCTTGGGACAGCCTTTGATCAAGCGCTTCATTTCATCCGCCACACAATGCCTATGGCAACACTCGTGTTCTTTTTCGAAACATGTCAGAGCGACGCGACCAAATTCATCCAACAGCTTTCCAAGTTCTTGGATTGCAGATTTCATCGTTGGCAAATCCTCGCTGCGGTAAACATCAAATAACGCGTCGTAGTCAGCCCTACTGTGAAGCTCTTGGCGCCGGTGCCCAGGGATTCCTAGCTCTGGCAGGTGGCGGTATTCAATACCGACTTTTCCACAGTAGGATTCAAGTTGTGAACGCGAAAAACCGGCTTTTCGACTCAGTGGATTGCGGCGCACGTCACACAAAAGGTGTATATTGTTCCGAATCAATCGATCCAGATAACCGTCGATGCTATCACCCTCGTAACCTATCGTGAACAAAGCTGGGTTTGCGGCGGTGGGCGCAGCTGCCAGTATCGTTTGACGTTCTGTTTGCTTTGGAAAAACTCGTTCCACAATTTCACTGCGCGAAGCGTAATACGGATGGAGTTGATAAATCCGCTTCACGAGAGCATCGCCGCGTTCTGGGACAACGTGGTTAAGAAAATAGCCCAACGTGGCCTTTCGCTTTGGATCGAGATAGGGTTTGGCTTTGGAAGTGATTTTCCAGCGACCATCTTTTTCATCGTGAATCATTCCCCGCTCGGCCAAAAGCGAACGGTCGGCATAGGATTGGAAAGAGAAACAACCGAAGCGGTAGGGCACAAATTTGAAACTCGGTTCGGTCTCGCATTGCTGCACATACAGGAACAAAAGCTTTTGTAAGTCTGTGGCCGCAAGCTCCCCGCCCGCCGCATGGACGAGATCAAGCAGGAGCTTCTGGCGTTTATAAAGCATCATATCAAACTGTTCTTTTGAGTAGTTGTTGAGCGAGCGCGTGTCAAGCGTGTTTCTCTCCCCAATCAATAGCCTCTCCTCTGCAACATCAATCTCTTTCCTGAAACCTACCAGCGCGAAGGCTTCCTCAAAATCCCCGTCAACGGATCACGTTGCAACGACCTCAACGTCTACAAACTCTGGTGCGAAGCCGAAGGCCGCGACTTCATCATCAAAAGTGAGCCGGAGGGTAGATAAATTAGCATTGGCGGTTGTGGATAAAGCCCACATGGGATGCCAAATGTTAAAAACAAACACCTGACCCCAAAGACGCTAATCAATACGATAGCGAGTTTTTCAATGATCGCATCGAGTTTTAGTCGTCTTTCGTGCTACGGTACCGACAGAATCCACAGAGCCCGTCATCATCCAACTCTTCAGGCTCAATGCTCGATCCGCAATACGAGCATTCATGAGATACAGACTCCTCGCAAATTACGCACATTTGCTCTTCAATATCATATGCCTCCTCACCGCAATTTGGACAGTTTATGAGCTTTATCGAGCCGCCGCGTTTTAAATCGCGATGATCAACAAGCGCATCTCTTATCACCTCCAGAGCAAATGACTCAAATTGCTCCACATGCCCGCAAGAGCGACATCGCATCTCGCATTGTCGCTGATCACTGACAGGCTCAACCAACGCAGAACCACAGTCGCTACAGAGATAATCCTCTGCCGCATCGCCAAGGGAAGCTGTCGACCAATCATGCGCCCGAATAGAAGCTAAGCATTCTGTCCGTTCGGCCTCAAACACTTCGGCAATCTCAGTCATCTGCTGCCACGCCTCAGCACCCAGAACATTGATCGGGTCTTCATCTAAGTGCTCTCTCAAAAACTCCCGAACTATAATAAAGCTCGCTGTAATAGCACCTTTGACGGCATCTCTCCCACTTGCACTGTAATAGTGTTCAATCTCATTTCTGATCCGACTAATTGCATCAAAACGCACCCATGTGACACTTACTCCGAGACTCGCAAATCTTTCTTTTATTCCTTGAACATCAACGGTTTTGCGTCCTTGCCCTACGAACACAAGTTGGCCCTCATCATTGATCTCGGGTAAAATCTTCTGCTTGAGGAGGACTTCATTCGATTCAACTGGAGATAACCGCCGGAGCTTCTCCTTATACATCAGTAGTATTCCGGCGTGGATATTCCGAACTGCGGAGACTAAACGGTCATCCTCATCCTGAGCATAGTCCTCAAGCCCTATACGTATTGAGTTAGCCGAATTATTTAGAAGTGACATAGCGAATAAAGTTTGGTTCAGAAAATACCGTCAGTTGATATCCGTGTAATTCGTGGTTGAAAGTCTCATTTTTTATAGAGATTCCTTACTCAGCCATTACATTAACTTCCCATTTCATGCGGTGGCCTCGGCGATGCCACCCTACCTGAATTGGCATTCATTCGATTTCACTTGTCCGTCGTAGCCTTGGCGAAGTCGGATTCGCGGTTTAATTTAATTCCTCCAGCTTCTCATGAATCCTTTTAGCCGAGGTTTTCATCAAGGTTTCGACATCTGGTGCAAACGTTTGGATCCGCCATTCCTCCAACAACCAGCCGATCTCCCAAAGAGAAGCTTGATTGGGTTTATTTCTCCAACGCTCAAACCACTCGCTCCAAAGCGGGCGGATGATGTCCATTTTCTCCAGATCTTTCACCAAAGGCAAACTCGCGATGCGACCGAGGCGGGAGCGGATGGCTCGGAACCTTCTTGGGAGATCGATGAAGTTATTATATCCGGAGGTCCACGCGAAATGCTCACGCATCAACCAGGAAAGCTGCTCTTCGAGATCCTCAGCTATTTCACCGTAATTGCGGTCGCCTTTGTGCTTAGTGATCCATTCCCTGACATCGCGTTCCGCACTGACGATTTCATCGAGCGCTGCACCTATCTTCGTTCCCGCTTCGAACCATTTTCCTCGTGCGACTTCTGTTAGTTTCGAAAACTTTTCCGGGCTTCTCGGAAACACCCCACCCGCCGCTCCCTCGGCGGCTAGTAAGATCAGCTCTTCGAGATCAATCCCGAGTCGGGTCATTTCGACCTTGGCGAGCATGCCGATGGGAAACTTTTTGCTAAGGTAATCGACCTCGCGCTGCGAGCCCAACACCAACAACCTCGCCCCTCCCCTCCGGTGTGATTCACGGGCTTCGTGGAAATTCGTGAACGCGCGCACGCCGACGGATTTACCTTCATCCACCAACGCGGGAAATGCCGGGCCACCTGCGGTCATGACTTGTTCGGGAAGAACTTCGCCATCCCATGCGCTCATACCACGTCGCTCGATATCGGCTGTGGCGGCGGCTTCGAAGCGCGCGCGCATCCGATCTGAAAGTTGAAGTTTTAGCTCCGCGACATTTGTCCCCATCGCGAGTTCTTCGCCTTCGTCATCGCAGATCCAGATTTTCGTGATCAGCTCCTCTGGCAGTTTGGTTAGATCAAATTCCGAAGCCGGAATCATCGCGCCGTTGCGTTCGTGAATGTGTTCGGCAAGCGTTTCCAACAGCCCCATTTCCTTCGGTGCGCTCGCCCAGAGTTCGGCGAAGCTGCGTGCGGTATCGGCGATGGGTTGGCAGGATTTGCGATAATCTTTGGGTAAACTGCGCATAAGAAACTCGGCACGTGGTTCGAGGTTTCCATCCACTCCCCACTCAGGCAACCATTCGGGAAGTGACGGAAGTTGATCAACGTGAATCCCTAACGTGACCCCGTCATCGCGCTCTCCCGGTGCGCAATGATAATAGATCGGATATTCTTCGCCTTCGTGTTTCAGCACATCCGGAAAATTATCTAACCCAATCAAATCCTCCCACACCACATCGGCCATGCCGAGCATGAGGGAATCTTCGTTCTGCTCTCGCCATTTGTGAAAGACTGCCGCAGTGGAAATGTCTTCGGGAATCCTTGCCGCAAAAAAACGAACCACCGCGTCTTCACTCCACAACATCCCGGGTCGACGCAGCTTGTCCTCAAGCCCTTTGATTTCCTCTCGCATCGCTTCCATGTGATCGAGGAAACGAGTTTTCCTCCGCAGTCCACCGCCCAAAATTCCCTCACGTAGAAATACCTCATGCGCAGCTTTTTGATCGACCCGACCGTAATGCACACGCCGACCCTCAATGACATGCAGCCCGCCGCAGATCACGGTTTCTTTGCCATAAACCGCGCCTTGTTTTTCATCCCAATGCGCCTCGCCGTAGCGACTGCGGCAAAGATGCGGAGCGACGGTCTCAACCCATTCAGGTTCGATCATCGCGACCCGTCTGGCCCACAACCGAGTGGTCTCGACGAGTTCGAGTCCCATCACCCAATCGTTGCGCTTTTTCAGACCGAACAAAGACGAGCCAGGAAACACTGCGAAAAATCCACCCGACGCGCTGCGATACGCTTTGTTCTCCTTATCCCAAAGCCCGAACTGCCTTGGCGCCCCCGCTAACAAAGCACGATGGATAGCACCATAATCAGAACTCTCCTTTGGATTTTGAATTTTGATGTTAGAAATTTCCGCCAGCTCATCGATGATGTTCCCCCACTCTGTTACGCGCTTTGCGTTGAGGAAATGTTTGCCGCAATATTTCCGTAGTTGATTCCACTTCCATTTGCGGCCGTCATAAAATTTCGAAACATCGCGCCAGAGATTCAGCATCGCGATGAAATCGCTGTCGGGATCGTTCCACTGCGCATGCGCGGCATCGGCCTCGCGCTTTTTCTCGGCGGGACGCTCGCGAGGATCGCTGGTTTCGAGTCCGGCGACGATGATCGTTACTTCTGATTCGCAGCGTTCGTGCTTCGCTTCGATCAACATCCGCCCCATCCGTGGATCGACTGGCAACTTCGCCAACTCCCAACCAATATCAGTCAGTCGCTTTTCATCATCCAGCGCACCGACCTCACGCAAGGCGCGGTAACCTTCGGAAATGGCTTTGGGATTTGGTGGATCGATGAATGGAAAATCTGAAATTTCCGGCAGCCCCAGCGCTTTCATCCGCAGAATCACACCCGCCAGCGAACTACGGCGGATCTCGGGATCAGTGAATTCGGAGCGGTCTAACAGATCATCTTCCTCATAAAGCCTGAGACAAATCCCATCCCGCACCCGACCACAGCGACCCTTTCTCTGGCGCGCACTCGCTTGGCTCACTGGCTCGATTTGCAAGCGCTGGACTCCACGCGCAGGACTCCATCGACTCACCCGCGCCAAACCGGAATCGATCACACACGCGATGCGCGGAATCGTCAGCGAGGTTTCCGCAACGTTCGTTGCTAATACCAAGCGACGTTTGTTTCCAGGTTGGAAAATCCGCTGTTGCTCGCTCATGCCAAGTCGTGCGAACAGGGGCAGGACTTCGGTGTTCCGATAATTTCTACCTTCTAATAATTCCGTCGCCTCACGGATCTCCCTTTCACCCGGCAGGAAAATCAGGACGTCGCCTTGCGGATCGATATCGCTCAGATAATCCACTCCGCGCGCGACGTGTGAGGCGATTTCCTCATCGTCATTTCCAGGGAGAAAAAACTCAGCCACAGGAAACATCCGGCCTTCGGCTTCGATCACCGGCGTTCCTGCGCCAAAAAACTCCGCAAACGCCCCAGCATCGAGTGTGGCGGAGGAGATGACGACTTTCATCTCGGGTCGGCGCTCAAGCAGTTGCTTCAAATAGCCTAACAAGAAATCGATATTGAGCGATCGCTCATGCGCCTCGTCGAGAATGAGTGCGTCGTAGCGCTTGAGATCGCGATCTCCCTGAGTCTCCGCCAGCAGGATACCATCGGTCATGAACTTGATCCGTGTTTCCCGCGAAGTCGTGTCGTCAAACCTCACCTGATAACCCACAAAATCTCCAAGCGGCACCGAAAGTTCCTCAGCCACCCGCTTCGCCACCGACACCGCTGCAATCCGCCTAGGCTGCGTGCATCCGATCAGTCTATTCTTCTTTGAAATTTGATCCTTGGATTTTGAAATTTCTAAAGCCTCCGCAACCATTTTCGGAAGCTGCGTGGTCTTTCCAGAACCGGTATCAGAAACCACCACCACAACCTGATGATTGCGTATCGCATCGATCAACTCGCGGCGTTTGCCAACCACTGGCAGATCCGCCGGATAATTCCACTCCCCCGAAAAACTCATCGGTGCGGGTGTTATTTGAATTTCGGATAAATATTAAACTCGATACGTTTGAATGCTGTTTGCAAAAACTCCGCACGACCGAAGTTCTGGCTGAATCCAATGAGCTTACCATCTTTCACGTCATCTAGTCTGAAAACAAATATTGAGCCGTCGGCTAACACGGCTCGGACGTCACCTTGATAAAGTTTGGCAGTTTCCACATCGGCTTTTTTAAGCGCGATATTATTGATGCGTTGGACAGGGAATGTGACTTCAGTAAAGGGTGTCTTAATTTTAATCATCTCCTTTTCAATTCCGATTACTTCACCTTCGAGCGAGTCTCCATTAGCCAGCAACATTCTACCTTCAGGGAGTTCTTGAGGTTTAGGAGGCGTAACGGGAAACCCGCCGTTTTGGAATCGCAGGTTATTAAATCCTTGTTGATTAAAATTATTCTCATCTTCAATAGATTCTTCAATAAATCCATCCCACTCGGAAACTGAAATATTAGATAATTTAATCTCACTGTTAGTATCAGCATTAAACATCAGACCTTTGTCTTTAATATCATTGATTGCATCATCCGTCCACGTGCCCATAATCTCATCGTCGATTAAGACCATGATTTTTTCTGACTGACTGCTGATACGAACGACTATTCGTGCGCTATTATTATTTTGCTGCATTCGGCTCTGATTAACCTTGCCAACTAGCCAACTCCCATCCGAAAGGCGTTTGATGCGAGCATAGCTTCCAAAGAAGGAAATTTCATAACCACTTTTCGGTGTAGTGGTTGTGATCTCAGATGTCAAAACAATCAGTTTTGATCTAAGCGATCCCTTCCAACTTAGATCGTAAGCAATTTCAACATCTTCTGAAAAATCGATATTGCGAGCAATGCTGCCAATTCCTTTGGAGATAAGCTCATTTTTATCAGCGTCGTAGCTCCAGCTCTTCTCGTCGCCATTTACTTTCCAATCATTGATTCCATCAGGACCACTATAGATAAGTTTACTTTTTCTAGAGATATTGATCGATTTAACATTCAGTCTCTTGAAAACCATCTCCCCTGCATACCATGTATTAAGGCGGATTTCCTGATCGTTCAAACCGGTGAGTAGGCCTTTAAAGGTATTTCCATTGGTTAGTTCAAGAACGGCTTCATGGCCAGCGTCCTTAGTTGAGTTGTTATCGAGTTTGAATGGCAATTGCAGATCCTTAATCTGGTCCATATTGAACTTGGCTTGATCTTTCAATAGCTCGGACTGCCATGTTAACGTTTGAAGATTTAAAGAGACAGCATGACCGTTTAACTTATCGCCATTTAAGAAATTCACGGTTGCTGTATCTTGTGCAGCAAAGCAAAAAGTTGTTAGGATGAGAAATATAATTGAGAACTTCATTTTTTTTCAGGTGAGTTCGGTTGTGCAGCAGCCCGCTCTAGGTGTGAAACAGCGGTTCGATTCAATTGTAAATCTCCAAGTAAAGGATGTGTGATACGGATCATACTGTCGTTTAACTCACATTTTGAAACTTGGACATTTCCACTACCTTGTAAAAATAAATTCATCCCTTTGAATTCTTTAGAATTCGTATTCTGGGCAAGAGCAAAATAGACAGTGGATACTTCGGCATCTGGTAGATCGATGGGATTCTCTTGGAATGTACTTTTAAAACGATAGGCCTTGCCAGCTTTACCATCGGTGATCGATAGCATTCTTCCTCCAAACCGTTCCCCAGTCCTGCCTATAACGGCGTCTTCCTTAATATTTCCTCGATCCTCTGTCCGATGTTTACCCCCCCGATCATCCCATTCTGAAACGAAAATCTCTGATATTTTAAGTGAATTATCTTCAGCCGCATCATAACATTTGAAGGCTATGCCTGTTCCAGTCGGAATAATTGAATTTTTATCGTCATAGCGACCTTGCAAACGATCATTGATGTAAAGATCTATCTTCCCAGCCTTGCGATTTACCCTGACTTCTAACCACATCTCATTATCGACAAATTCTTGTGGTAGTTTTTTGATATCAGCGATTTGAGGATAACGTTGTTTGCCTGTGGATTCACGCTTGATCTCTATACCAGCTCTGCCGAATTGAATGAAGTAACGATTAACGATTTTGCCTGTGTAATCCATAGGATCACCAAAATAGAATATGAAATTAGGGCTTTTTTCCCAAGCCAGTTTGAACCGAACCGAGTAATTTTCAGGGAGCTTTACATCACGATAAATTTGACCGCTACCCTGATTGATCAGAATCCCGTTTTCAACCTTCCACTCCGAAACTTCGTCTACTGAATTAGTCCATTCACTTATTTCCTTAGGACCATTGTAGATCGCTTTTCTTGATAGCATTCCGATATCAAGTGATCCTATCATCTCACGTGGGATGTCTAACTCACCAAGTGAAGGCGATTTGATTTTTAGGATTTTGTCATCCAAGCTAAGAATTTCCGCGGGAAACGAATCGCCATTAATCAGTGTAACGCTTTGCTTGGGCATTTCGCTTTTTTCAGGGGAGTTGCCAAAATTAATTCTAGAGATTTTATCCGAAATTAATCTGATTGGCTCATTCGCATGAGGTGTCTTGAGCGTGACCATACCATCTTGATCCATTGCCATTAATTCACCAGTGATTTTGTTTTCACCGTTAAACGAAATTTCTGCAGCGCCAACAAATGTGGCGATGCCGAGAGAGCAGAGAATAAATTTAAAATTCCACATTCCAGTCATCGAGGTAGCTATGATTCGATTTAAATTCAAGCAAGCTGGCTGAACTTAGATCAATGTTAATTTCACCGGCAGCGGAGTTGAGCAGGCGGATACTTTTCTTAGTTCCCGAAACAACCTGGCCACTAATGGTGCCATGCGGATGGAATCTGACTTTGAATTCTGATGGTGCTGAATCAGCGACTTCTTTGAGTTGTGATTTGGCAAATCTGACCTCGGCAATTTCTGTCATTGGAAATGAAAAATTTCCGTAGCGTCCAGATAAGCTTAACTTTCCATCTTTAATGGCTGAAATTTTTCCGGAAAACCGATCTGTTCCATTATTTAAGAGAACAATATCTGATTCATCAGATTCCAAGCTGCGTGCAGAATCAGGAATGCCATTCCAATCGGCAACAATGATATCTGAAAGGCGTATGGGCGATTCGTCCATCAAGGCCATGAAGCCGAAACCTTCACCTTTTCCAATGTAATGATCTGTTTTAACTTCTTCATTAACCGTATCGTCGGCTTTTTCTTTCCAATCACAGATGAATTTTTCATCAACAAACAAAATAATATTTCCTGTTTTACGATTGCAACGGATTTCAATTTTAGTTGTTCCTGAATTGGAAAGTTGCAGTGAGGAATTCTTTGACTGAAGGCGCTCCGTAAATGGCTTCATTTCATCATCAAAACCGGAGCGGTATAGAACCACGTAATTTGAATAGAGGTGCAAAACGTAGCTTGAGCCGAATATGAATGGGAAATCGGCAATGCTTCCTTGGCGACCAGCATTTTCATTTCCATCTGAATTTTCTTTTGCGTTTTCGGGAACTTTATAATCAGCATGAAAGGCAAGGGCGAAAGATAGACGATTTTTCCAAGCGATATCGAATTGCAAAACCGTACGATCCGTCATGCCAGATTCACGGGTTAACGCAGTCGTATTAGCGCCATTTTTCCAGTACCATGCTGAACCTGAGAATTTCCATAGAGGAGATTCCTTTTCAATTTCAGCTTCATCCTTGTCCATCGCTATTCCGCTTTGGCTTTTCTTAGTTCTTTGAATCCACTCTGATTTATCGAAAGGACCATGATAGAGCACACGGCCACCCATAGGATTCGGTGCGATGATAGCGACCTGATCTCTCGGAAATTCTAACAACCCTGCAAAATCCGTTTGGATTACAACTCGTTTATCATCTATTTCTTGAACCGAACCGGGAATTCGATCACCGTTTGCATTGCCAACATAGGAAAGATTGAGGATGGATTTTTCAGGTTTTCCAGAATTTAAAATGACCTGTCGGATATCAGATGAGTTGAATTGGATTGGCTCGCCTTCCTTATTTCGCTTCCAAAGAATTGCGTTTTTTTCATGAAAGCCTTGGAATTTACCATGTATTTGATCGCCATTATCAAAGCGTAAAAGATCCGTTTCCTCCGCAAATGATAAAAGCGGCAAGATTCCGATGATAAATATGAAGATTCTGGATATCATTTTTCGTAAATGGGTAAGTATCGATAGTTGAGCGCTAAAGAAAGCAGTGCGCCAGCTGTACTGAAGGCTTGTCCATGGTTTCCGACAAAAGATCCATCGGCTGATTGGATGGTTCCAATATAACGAACGTTGCGGTTGTTCCAATCCTTCCAGACGGCTTCATCAGCATGAAACAACGCCTGCGACATGTAATACTCAAAGTAAAATGGATAAGTCCGGTCTCGGAAATCTAAATTTTTCTTCAAGAATTCGAGACTTTGCTTGTAGCCTTTGGAGTCGGTTTCTTTGTTGAGTGAGAGACAAAGTATACCTATTGATGTTAGAGTTGGTCTTCCACCACTGGGAGATGTGTAGCCATATGAGCCATCGTCACCACGACAACTTGCCATATAGGCTAGACCTTTACGTATGGCTTCGTCAGGGATAGGAAATCCGGCATTGCGCGCAGCAAATAAAGCGACGATTTGGCAACCTACTACTGTGGTATCAGCAGACTTTGCATCAGGCGTGTAGTGCCAAGCACCGAGTGGATTGCGCTTTTGGGCGCTTAAGATCAAATCTACAGCCTTTTTGAGAGCCTCCCCGATTTTTGGATTGTCGACGACTCCGTATGCTTCGGCCAGTGCCTTTGTTGCAAAACCGTGTGTATACATGCTATTTCCTATGTAACCATTATCCTTAAGCTTGTTTTGCTTGGAAATGATGTAGTTAATTCCACGTTTGATGACCTGAGAATATTCGCCATTATTAGGATCAGTGCCGGAAGCTAGAAATGCAGCCACGCAGAGGCCGACGACCCCTGGCTCATCACCAGATCCATCATTCCAAAAACCATCAGCATTTTGGCTTTTAGAGAGATAGGTTAATCCACGGTTGTAAATAAGATCCACCTGTGGAGGCACGCTATCGTCCCTACGATTGAGGATGCCTTGAGCGTGAGCTGTAGCTGCCGAGCCCAGTAGCATGCTGATAAATGAACGCCTATAAATCATTTTCCTAATTCCTCCATGCCACGATTATAAGCGTCCAATGCGGATTGAAATTCTGAGGGTAAGCTCTTGCCGGTGTTTCCAGCTGCTTTTGGAACGCGTCTTTCTTCTGAGTTTCCTTTGCCATTGCCTCCGACGGCCTCGTTCTCTGAATTGGATTCACCGCCTTTCTTGCCATTACCTCCTTTTTCACTTTTGCCTTCACCCTCTCCCTCGCCTTCGCCCTCTCCTTCGCCTTTTCCCTTGCCCTTACCCTTCCCTTTGCCTTTACCCTTACCTTCGCCCTCACCCATCATTTTCTCCATCATGTCCATCATCGCCCCACCGGCGCCTTCCTTACCTTTTCCACTTTTTTGCTGCTTGGCTTTAGCTGCTTCATGGATTTTCTCAATGATCTCCGTTTGCGCTGCTATGGTGCGACCACCTGTATCCGGTTCCCCGAGATAATCGGTGGTTTCGTCCATAATACCTTCTACACTGGAAAGCAATTCAATGACTTCAGGAATGGTTTGCTCGATGACGAGTTGTTGAACATCGGCAGAAAGCTCATCCTGCTCATCAGCCACTTTTTCAGCGCCTTCTGCATGTTTTTTAAGGAGTTCCTCTTTGCTGAGTTTTTCTGGCTCAGCGTGAAGTAATGAGCTGAGTAGCAGGGCTGTTAAATAGATGGAAATGGATTTCATCGTGTCGGAGCTACGTTTGGATTGGCGTCACGTTTGAGTTGTTCAAGAACACGGGTTCTTGAACGTAAGTCTTGTTGCTGTTGGATCATTTTCATGACGCGTAACATGAATTCGAAATCTTCATCTTCGGATTTCGGTGCTCCGCCACCGCCGCCACCACCGCCGCCGCCACCATCATCTTTCGCACCTTCTAACAGCGCTGCCCATTCATTGAGTTTATCTGCGGATTTTTTAGCTGTCTCGAGGGCTGTATTGGTGTGAGCAATTCCAAACTTATTTTGAATTTTTTCGAGTCCAACATCGAGGGTTACATCCATGTTTTTTTTGTATTCGAAAAGATTGATTTTGCTGTCGCGCATGAGATCGACCACTTGTTTGAACACAGGTTCATTGGTGCGTGCGAAATAGTGGCCGAGGTCTTCTTGAATCCAACGGATATCGGATGCAGTAAGAGCTTGTTGTTTAGTTGATTCCAACAGTTTGCGCTTATCTGCAGGATCTACTTTGGATGCGCGGAGTCCTATGGTTTTTTCTAAGTTTGCAATCAAAGCATTAGCGATTCCGTTTTGTTCTTGAGCTGCTTTTTTCAAGCGAGTGACAAACGTGCTGGCCTCGAATTTCTTGTTCGCATCTTTAGCTTGTGCGAGAGCTTTATCCATTTTTTCGACAACTTCTTTTTGTTCTTCAACGGCTTTTTTGACGTCGTCCTTGGCTTTTTCAGGAGTGTTAGAAGCTTCGCCGGCTTCTTGAAGTTTTTCGCTGACATCTGGCATCTCTTTATCCGAGAGCTCCTGCATCGACTTCATGGCTTCTGCCATTTTCTTCAAGGTCTCTTTGTCGATGTTTTCATTGCGGGCTGTGTCCTTCATCAATTGCTCCATGCGCTTGGTAAGCCCTTCCATGGCGCGGATGTTGTCTTCTTCAGCTCTTTTCTGCTCCGCAAGCTTATCCTTACCTTCATCGGTTTGTAATTCTTCGCCTTTGAGTTTTTCAACTCGCTCATTCTCATCGAGCAAATTCAATTCCTTACGAGCAAGATCTTCGAGTTCATTTATGACCCGGTCAAATTCAGCTTTTTTCAATTGCGCGTGTTCTTCATCGCTAAGAACGTAAATCAAAATCGGTTCGGAATAAATCCTGCCGCGCTCTGGATAATAATCTTCGACAAAAGCACGCAGGATGAGGCGTTGCGGTGTGATATTGAAGGCAGCAGGTGAAAATGATGTGGCTTCGTTGATCCGCTCTACTTCTGGGCCCCCGTTCGATTTGACGATTTCACCTGCGGCTGCTGGTGGCTCGCCAGGCAATGTGCCGTAGCTACCCCACTCGATGCCTGCTTTTCTGATACCGAAATCATCTTCACCAAGAATTTCGAAATCGAGTGTTTCCTCGGGCAAGATAGCTTTTTGTTTATCCAATCCTTGAATGTAGGCGACTGGCGGTTGGTCCTTCACCGCGTCTACGCGTATTTTAAAGCCTTGGCCACCAACCAAGCCGAATTCATCGATCCATTTGAAAGGTATCGAAAACGGGATACTGCCTGCCTCAATCGGGCCGAAGCTCGACTGCACATCGGAAATCTTGAGAATGCCATCAACTGATTGAAATCCATCCGCCTTAACCAACTCGCCAGAAACCTCTGTCGGTCCGAACGAACCTTTTTTGAGCGGACTGCTGGTTTCCATATTGAACGTCAGCTTGCTGCCTTGCACCGCGCTGATTTCGCCGATGTTAAGTGCTACTTTGCTTTCGGGGATTTGTAAATATTCAGGCGGTTTCACCGTGACCGTAGTGTGGAGCACGACGGGGCGTTGTTTTGGCTGGATTCTCAGTTGATGTTTCAAGTCGCCAATTCGGAAGGTTATGAATCCCTCTGTCTGTTGGCCGGGAAATTTGAATACATAGAGATCTTTTCTTAGGGAAACCGTAATTGCTGGCTGCTTTTCAAAAGACGCCGTGGCGATTTCTGGCTTCTGCTCAGACTGAGCTTTGAGTTTAAGGGTAACGCCGAATGCTTCACCGTATGGAACCGCAAGGTATGTGATCGGCTTGTCCAGTTGGGTGAATGTGTAGCGTTCGATATTCGCAAACGGATTCAACCAGCGCTCGAGGGCATTTAAACCCGCTTTTGGAGTGAATATGAATGCAGTGGTAACAAGGAGTAGCAGTGCCATTGCCGCTAATCCCCACTTGCGGTGACGTGCTGTAGGCAAAGCTTCATCGAGTTCGCGCTTTTCAGCTTCAGCTGCCACCACTTGCATGGCTGCTTCTCTCAAACGAGGAGAAAGCGTATCGCCATTTTCATCTTGAGCCTGAAGTTCAATAACACCCAGCAAGCGATCTCCGAGACCAGGATATTTTTTCGCAATCAACCGCGCCAATTGTCCTTCGTGGCGATGTCCCCAAACCCAACGGTGCAACCAATAAGGTGCGAAACCGACAAACAAAGAAACCCCGCTGACAAGAATCAGAAGCCGTGCCCAAATTGGAGTCTGCCAGATCCGATCCAAACCAAACAGCAACAAGAAAGAAAGAAACAGCCCGATCAGTCCAAGGGCAATGATTTCAATGACTTTACGCCGCCATAAGTGCTTGCGGAAAGATTCCAGCTGTCTCTTTAGACTATCTGGAATCGCATGGCGATCTTCGGGTAAATGGGCTGACATCTTAAAATGACGCTAAAAGTAAAAATTCGGTGGAAGCAATATGCCTGACATACGCCATAACTCCAGCAGTTTTCTCAAATAATCCAATAGTTCGCAGTCATAACTGTGGGCTATTGGAGTTATAGCTTAAAAGTTATGAATTATTGGGGGGATTCCACGATTTTAACCTCATGAGATACATTCATCCACAGGCTAACATAGCAGGCACTAAAAACGGATCATAAAGAAATTCAATATTCCCTAATAACTCATTACATTCAACGAATAACTGCCCATAAATCTGCAGTTCCAACTGCGGATTTATGGGATAAATGCCTCGGCGCGCCTCTCATCAATACAACGCTTCAACCAAGCGACTAACTTATCCGCCTCTGTGGATTCGGAACGCATCGATATCAGCGATACCCAATCGAGATGCTCGCGGGATTGCACCCCTGCAATACGGTGAATATCCAGCTTGGACATGATCGCTTCGGTTTCCTTCGGATGAGCATTCAGGATCTGCGCCGGACGCGGCAATTCATCCAGTACTTCAGCAGTCAGTCCAAATGAAGTCACGCCCACACCATATTTCGCACTCAGTTTCCGCAGCCCATCCGCAAGCGCCTCATCTTCGATAGGTCCTGCATAAATCAGCTCCCCGCCCTGCGCCCATTGGGAAACGGATAGCGTTTGGAAAAAATCTTCACGATACGACATCAGCGATGGAACCAATCTTAGACGAGCTGCATGCAAACGAAACGGCGTGATTCCCAAGCGTTGCTTGAATTCCAACATCTCCGCATCCAATGACATCTCCTCATCCGGCGAACCACCGGTTTCCCAATCCACCAATACCAACTCCGGAAATTTCCACAAATTCCCCAGTGGTGACTCAGTCGTAAAAGGATCACGAAAAATAAAGGGAAAGCGCCCGTTGATTTCAAAGTATCGCGTCACCACCGCTCGGAATTTCCGTATGCGCAGCATCGCATTGTCCACTGTGGTTTCACCCCCGTTCAGATCATCGAGCCGACCCTGAGTCCACGCCAACAACTCCTGTGCTCCTGAAAGCGCCGGCAAAGGCTCGCTACGACGATAATATCCCTGCCCTTTTTCAACTTTGGCGATCGATGAAGTCGGATCGCACGACATGATCGAAAAATGATAACGCAACGATGCATCGGAATAATTTCCATTTAAACTCAGCCTCGCCAAACGAATCAACTCAGTGCCCTTAATCGCATCTGTGGGATTGGATGGCAATAAGGTAGGTAGGACGTCGTTCAGTTGCTTTCGGAGACTCATAAGAGAAGCGATCAATAATCTGTCTGTATCCAATCTTTCTGAAGCATTCGCATCAAGCGCTTTCTCATTTCTTATTGGGGGGCTATACCAAATTGAAACTTCCTATTGCACAAAACTCATTTTGTGACCTAGTATCCCTCCCCCCCACCTTTTGATCGATTGACTCCTCTCACACGACTATGAATCCGGATCGCGCTACATTAAATTTCCTCAACTCATTTCCAGAAGAAGCCCGTAAACGTGGTGACATGCTTCAAAAAGACGGTGCCGTTACCCAGATTTTTGGAAACCACCTGTTTATTCAAGGCCGAGTAGAAGACGAATCGGGCACGCATCGTACTTCACTTCGACTTCAAGGAAACCGTTGGTTCGGCAATTGCACGGCAGAGGACGAACTAGTTTCCGGCGCCTGCCAATACGCCACCATGATGGAACGCATGCACCGTGGTGAGGATTTACCAGAATCTCCCAATGAGTTCGATGACACTCCCGTGCTTGATATCATCGAGGAAAAACTCGGCCGCGAGCTCGATGACAAAGAAGCCGAATACGTCACGAAAATCGAAAAACGTTATCGTCGTTATGTAATCGAAGGTGAACTCCACGATCACGATATGGTGCGCATCAATCCACGTTGGGACATCACCACCTACGAGCCACTTGAGCTATGGCCAGTTCCTCCAGGCGATATCCTAGAGTTCTGGAACTTCCTCGCCTACGCCTTCTACAAACGCAAACTTCCTTACCCAGAATTCATGTCGGTCATCACCGACCTCGGTTCCGTTCAGAAAAAAATGGCCGAGTGGGAACAAGAGCGTGAAATCGCCGCATGGTATGACCGCATCGAACAAGTCAACGAGCGCCCTCCTCAAGACGCTCCTCTCACGGTTCAGTTCCGTTTGGTCGCCACCATCAACGAAGCGCGCATGGAAGTCCGCGAAGATCGTCCAAACGCGCAATACATGCAGCTTCGTGAAAAAGTCGACATCGAGAAATACGTCGCGCTCCATCAAGAAGGAGCCCTCTTGATGGATGCGTCTTCCCAAACTCTCTGGGAACACTACCTCGCATTTTACCGCAAACACGGCGATACAACCCTCGACTTCGATCAAGAAGAATCCTGCCGCTTCATGAACCGGGTGTTCCAACAACCCGCTCTAACAGGTTACCTTGTAAACTTGGACGACAAACCATTCCGTGTCACCGAAGAGGCACTTTCATGGATCTGCGAAGACGAGCCTTACGATCCGAGCTCTTTCGCCCTTCAGCTCATCACCGCTCATGGTGAAAATGTTTCCCACTCCGTCAGGCTCCTGCCCGGCCGCAAGGTTCTCTATCAATCCGATGAAACAGTTTTCCCGGGCCCACCACGTTGGCTCGAGGAAACCGAAGTGATGCCTCGTTATCACATTCCGAAAAAAGTCATCGACTCGCTCGAAGGCGTTGAGTTCCTCCGTAAAATCGGCGCATCTCTTCCTCAATCCCTCGTCAAGCGCGTTGTCGATCTTGAACTTAAGCCTAAGCTTGAGATGAAGCTCATCGCCGGTCTAACAGCCGCAGAAACTGAGCACTTGGTCGTCGATGTCACAGCCCTTGAAACCAAAGGACTACGCACCGAGCGTCTCACCAAAGATGGTTGGGAACTGGTCGATCAACAATCGATCAAAGGCAGCCAACTCATGCGTTTCGCTCGTGAGCCGCTTCATCCAGTTCCAGCAATCCTTGAGGAAATGTCACTCGCCTACGACGAGAAACTCATTTCTTTCAAATCACGCATCACCAAACAGTTTCCTGAAAAATTCGCGGAATGGGTTCGTGCCATGCCTCCGGAAATCGAGCTCGATATCGATCTCCGTCTGAAATCCATTCTCAACGATCCCGTCACTGCTGCGGTTCGTTTCGAAGTCGTAGGACAAGACATCGACTGGTTCGACCTGCGCATCGTCATCGACGTTCAAGGCGTCAATCTTTCCAAAGCACAAATCCGCCAACTCGTCGCCGCTCGCGGTGGTTACGTTCGCATGGACGATGGCTCATGGATGCGTCTCGAAATCAAACTCGACGCCGATCAACGCGAAGCCGTCACCCGCTTAGGACTCGATCCTTTCGACCTCTCCGGCGAGACCCACCGCATGCACGCCCTTCAGCTTGCTGATCCGAAAGCCGCTGAGGTTTTCGATCCGAAAGCATGGGAGCGCATCAAAAACCGCGCCAACGACATCAAACTCGAGGTCAATCCAGACCTTCCAGATGGACTCAATGCGACCCTCCGTCCTTACCAAGTCGATGGTTTCAAATTCCTTGCCTACCTTTCCGAAAATAACTTCGGTGGTATCCTCGCGGATGACATGGGTCTGGGGAAAACCATCCAGTCTCTCACCTATCTTCTGTGGCTCTTTGATGAACACAAAAAGACCGGAGCTTCACACAAGCCTGCACTCATCGTCTGCCCGAAATCGGTTCTCGATGTCTGGTATAGCGAAGCGGAAAAATTCACTCCGCAACTCAGAGTAAAAATCCTCAAGAACCGCGACGATATCAACGTTGATTTTATCCAGAACAACATCGACATGCTCGTTCTCAACTACGCCCAACTTCGGGTCTGTGGTGAAGAACTTTCCGGCATCAAATGGCTCACCACAATTCTCGACGAAGGTCAACAAATCAAGAACCCGGATTCCAAAGCCGCCAAGTGCGCCCGCGAACTCGATTCACAGAATCGCCTTGTTCTAACAGGAACGCCTATCGAAAACCGCTTGCTCGACATGTGGTCGCTGATGGCCTTCGCCATGCCGGGTGTCCTCGGATCACGCGCCTACTTCAAAAAACGCTTCGACAAACGCAAGGATCCTCTTTCCCAAATGCGCCTCGCATCGCGTTTGCGCCCGTTCTTACTCCGCCGCACCAAACTACAAGTCGCCCAAGACTTACCACCGCGGACCGAAGAAGAAGTTTACTCGAAAATGGATGGCGTTCAGCTGGAGCTTTACAAAGCCGAGCTCAAGCGCATTCAGAAAGCGTTGCTCGGGATGGATTCCGAAGAGGCCGTCAAGAAAAACAGCTTTGCGATCTTGCAAGGACTCATGCGTCTGCGTCAAATTTGCTGCCACCCAGGACTCATCGATCCGAAGTATCTCAAGGAGGAATCCGCGAAAATGGAGTCGCTCTTCTACCTCC
>JANPEG010000080.1:0-64616 GCA_031431855.1 Akkermansiaceae bacterium
CCAAATCCGATTTCATCCGAGATATTATCGCCGAAGACCTTGCCTCGGGAAAACACCAGACCACGATCACTCGTTTCCCGCCGGAGCCAAACGGCTACCTCCACCTCGGACACGCAAAATCGATCTGCTTGAATTTTGGGATCGCTCAAGAACATCCCGGCGCGAAGTGCCACCTGCGTTTCGATGATACGAATCCGGAAAAAGAGGAGACCGAATACGTCGAGTCGATCAAAGCCGATGTAAAATGGCTTGGGTTCGATTGGGGAAGCGATCTGTATTTCGCGAGTGATTATTTTGAGTTCTTTTATGACTGCGCCGTGCATCTCATCAAGAACGGCCTCGCCTACGTTGATGATGAAAGCCCTGAGGAAATCAAACTCCATCGCGGCAATGTCCAGACACCGGGAACTCCATCCAAATTCCGCGAGCGTTCGGTAGATGAAAATCTTGAGTTATTCGCTGCGATGCGTGCCGGAAAATTCAAAGAAGGCGAAGCCGTCCTGCGCGCGAAAATCGGCCTGACTTCATCCAACATGAACATGCGCGATCCCGTGCTTTACCGCATCATGCACGCGCATCACCACAACACCGGCGATGCGTGGTGCATTTACCCGATGTATGATTTTGCGCATCCGCTGGAAGACGCTCTAGAGCACATCACTCATTCGCTTTGCACGCTTGAGTTCGAGAACCATCGCCCGCTTTACAACTGGTTCATGGATAACTGCCCAGTTCCATCGAAGCCACGCCAGATCGAGTTTGCCCGCCTCAGCCTGACCTACACGATCATGAGCAAGCGCAAGTTGCTCCAACTCGTTAACGAAGGTCATGTCAGTGGCTGGGACGATCCTCGTTTGCCGACTATTTCTGGTATTCGTCGTCGTGGCTATCCCGCCGCTGCGGTTCGCCATTTCTGCAAACGCATCGGCATCACCAAATACAACGGCACCACAGATGTTGCCCTGCTTGAATACGACATCCGCGATCACCTCAACTCTTCCGCACCTCGCCGCATGGCTGTGCTCGATCCGTTGAAAGTCGTCATCGAAAACTTCTCCGAAGAACCTACGTCAAGCCTAGTAGTTTCCAATCACCCGCAAGACGAATCCTTTGGCGAACGCGAAGTTTCGTTCTCTCCGGAAATTTTTATTGAGCGCGAGGACTTCCAAGAAGTTCCCGAGAAGAAATTCTTCCGCCTCGGCCCAGATCGTTACGTCCGCCTGCGCGGCGGCCCGATCATTCAATGCACCGGCTTCGATAAAGATGCGGCGGGGGAGATCACCCAAGTTCGCGTGAAACTTCTGGCGGATACTACCGGGAAAGACTCGCCGGAAGGTGTAGTGTGCAAAGCTGCGATCCATTGGGTTGATGCGGCAACCGCCGTCGATGCCGAAGTCCGCCTCTATGATAGACTCTTCACCGTCGAAGATCCCGATGCGGCGGAGGACGGATTCCTATCAGTTCTCAATCCGGAATCTGTGAACGCAGTCACCGCGAAAATCGAAGCATCATTGCTCAACGAAGCACCTGATTACTCCTGTCAATTTGAACGCAACGGCTATTTCATCACCGATACCAAGGACCACATTCCTGGTCAAAAAGCCGTCTTCAACCGCACTGTCGCACTCAAAGATTCGTGGGGAAAAGGTAAGTGATGGCTATTATTAGTTGGCGGTTACAGCGGCCTAATGTTTTCGAGTTGATTCACATTTGAATTAGCGGATGATGTCAGAGTGAATTGTCGCCATTTCATTTCGATCTTATCATCTGTGCTGCTTGCGGTTTTGTCTCCGCTTCGAGCCGAGGAAGATCATTCATTTGCACTACAAGACGGAGATATCGTATTCAGTGGATGCACTGAAGGACAGGGCACTGCGATTTCTGCTGCTACCGGCTCACCCATCACACATTGCGGCATTGTATTCAAGAAAGAGGGTCGCTGGATGGTATTTGAGGCCGTGCAACCCGTGAGTGTGACCACGTTCGAGAATTTCATCGGGCGGGTTAAAAAAGGGACGTTTGCTGTGCGTCGGCTTAAGACAGCTGCGGAGCCCGAAAGTTATCAAAAAGCAAGTAAGTGGGCAGCCGCACAGATCGGTCACGACTACGATGTCCTCTTCGGCTGGGAAGATAAAAAGCTCTATTGTTCGGAACTCGTATGGAAATTTTATCAGCAGGCTGGGATCGAGCTTTGTCCATTAAGAAAATTTCGCGATTACGACCTGCAACATCCTGCCGTGAAGAAGATGATCGAGCAACGTTACGGCAGTGTCGAAAAGCTGCCGATGGATGAGAGAATCGTAGCCCCATCCGATATATTAGGTTCTAAATTACTCGTGGAAGTTCCGAGTGATAAGAAGTGAATCATTCTACTGTTGATTTAGGGCCTTACAGTGATCTCCGTCCAATAAACTTGGCGAAGCGACTTCAAAGGTTACTCTCACGGCTATGAAGCTTATTGAGAGAGTCTTGAGAAATGTCTTTATCATTATCACCTTGGTTCTGTCTGTTTCATTGCTTCCTGCTGCGGAGGAGAAATCGAAGCCAAACATCATCCTCATTTTTGCTGATGACCTCGGATGGAAGGATGTGGGTTATCAAGGCAGTGATTTCATGGAAACGCCGGTGCTTGATGCACTGGCAAAGGAAGGTATGGTTTTCACGAACGGCTATGCTGCAGCAGGTAATTGCGCTCCTAGCCGCGCATCCATGATCTCCGGCACTTACACTCCGCGGCACGGAGTTTACGCGGTCGGCAGCACAGATCGAGGGACGAAGTCCGCGATGCGCTTGGTGCCGATCTCTAACAAGAGCGGATTAGCCAAGGAGAACGTCACCTTTGCCGATGCGCTTAAGTCTGTGGGATATGCAACTGGGATATTCGGGAAGTGGCACTTAGATGGAAAAGATGGAGCATCGCCAGAAGAGCAGGGATTTGATGTCGTCCATCAGTCCCAAGGCGGTTGGAGCGGGAAAGAAGCCGATAATCCCAAGGGCATTTATTCACTCACGAAAGCAGCGGGAGAGTTCATGGAGGAAAATAAGGATAAACCTTTTTTCATCTATCTACCGCACTTCGCGATCCACACCGGTTTGCAGTCGAGGAAAAGCACGCTGGAAAAGTTCGAAGCTAAGAAGCCCGGTGAGCAGCATCACGATCCGCTTTACGCTGCGTGCACTTACGATCTCGATGATGGCATCGGCATTCTCCTCAAGAAACTCAAAGAGCTTGGCCTCGATAAAAATACACTGATTGTTTTCACGAGTGATAATGGCGGCACTCAGAAGTCTTCACAGGAACCGTTGCGCGGAAATAAAGGCGGCTATTACGAAGGTGGTATTCGCGAGCCGATGATCGTGCGCTGGCCCGGCGTGGTAAAGCCAGGAACGACATGTGATGTGCCAGTGATCAATGTGGATTTCTTTCCTACGTTTCTTGCTGTTGCCGGAGTAAAGACAGAGAAGAAGCTCGATGGTGAAAGCCTGATTCCGCTGCTCAAGGGAGATGGAGTTCTCAAGCGCCAGTCCATCTTTTGGCATTTTCCGGGTTACTTAGATGAACCAGTGATCAGAGGTCGTGAGCTCGATGTGCGCACCGGTTTCCGCAGTCGCCCAGTCAGTGTTATCCGCAAGGGCGATTGGAAACTCCACCTGTTTCTTGAAGAATGGCAGCTCGATGGAGGACGAGAAAAGCTAGCGACTAACAACGCGGTGGAACTTTATAACATCAAAGAAGACATCGGTGAAAGGAAAGACCTAGCAAATAGCAATGCCGCCAAGCGCGATGAATTATTGGATGAACTCCTCGCTTGGCATAAATCCGTGAATGCACCACTGCCAGATCACCAGAACCCTAGCTTTGATCCAAAAGCTACCGGTAAAGCCCCCAGTAAAAAATCGAAATCCAAATGAACCATCACACGATTTGCATTCGTATCTTGAGCGCTCTCGGTTGTACGTTTTTCACCCTTCTCCACGCCGCGACCCCATCGCTTCCCAACATCATTCTCGTCATGCCTGACGACGTCGGCTACGGCGACTATGCGTGCTTAGGGAATCCTATCATGCATACGCCGGCGGTGGATGCGTTTAAAAAACAAAGCCTGCTCTTCACTCAATTTCACGTGAGCCCAACTTGCTCGCCGTGTCGATCAGCACTGATGAGTGGGCGCCACGAATTCAAGAATGGTGTCACTCATACGATTTTAGAACGTGAACGGATGAGTTTAAAGACCTTCACCTTGCCACAAATGCTCAAGACGACAGGTTACACCACGGGGATCTTCGGAAAGTGGCATCTTGGTGACGAGGAGCAATATCGTCCGGAAAGCCGCGGCTTTGATGAAGTTTACATCCATGGCGGCGGTGGTATTGGGCAGACCTATCCGGGCTCTTGCGGAGATGCGCCGGGGAATACGAATATCAATCCGGCGCTTTGGCACAACGGTAAGTGGGAAAAAACTCAGGGTTATTGTACCGATTTATTTTTCACTCAGGCCACGAAGTGGATGGATGCCACACGCTCTTCTGGAAAGCCGTTCTTTGCCTACATTCCACTAAATGCCGCGCACGGACCACACGTGGTGCCCAAAGAGTATTATGAATCATACCTCGGTAAGCCTGGTGTCAGTGAGGAGGCCGCCAAGTTTTTTGGTATGATAGAAAATATCGATACCAACTTCGGCACCTTGCTCGGGAAACTCAAGGAATGGGGCATCGAAGACAACACGCTCGTCATTTATCTGGGCGGTGATAACGGCGGCACAGAAGGCGTGAAAATTTTCAATGCTGGAATGCGCGGAACTAAAGGCACTGCATATCAAGGAGGTACTCGCACGCCAGCTTTCTTCCGTTGGCCTGCGGGTGGCATCAAGGGCGGCGAGGAATGTAATGCACTGAGCGCGCATCTTGATCTTTTCCCCACACTTTCCGAAATTACCGGCGCAAAAATTTCCGATGAAACGCAAAAGCAAGTCGAAGGCCGCAGTCTTTTTTCTCTACTGAAAAACCCGAAAGCTGATTGGCCTGATCGCACGCTCGTGCATCACGTCGGTCGCTGGGAAAAAGGAAAAGCGGAGCAGTCGAAATACAGCAAATGCGCCATCCAAAATTCGCGATTCACGCTAGTGAACAATGCCGAACTTTACGATCTGAAAGCCGATCCCGGCGAGACACATAACGTGATAGCGGAGCATCCGGAAGTCGTTGCAAGCCTGCAAGCGGCTTACGATACATGGTGGAGCGAGACGCTTCCTCTTCTTGTCAATGAGAACGCCGTCGGCCCCAACGTTAATCCAATGAAGGAACTCTATTGGAAACAGTTTGGCATCGAGCCCGATGAGAAAACGCTCAGAAAGATGAACCCAGAGAAAAAATCAAAATAGAAGAATTTCTCTTATGCCGATCTAGAGGATAGGCTTGGACGTATCTGTAGGAAACTTTTTTATGAAATCAAGTATCGATCTAGCAGAAATTCTTTCCGATAAAGACTTCGGATTGCGCATGCGTTTCGAAAGAGAAGAAATTGCTTCATTCTTCAAACCCACAGAATCCCATGCCAAGGTCATTACGGAACGGCGTAAATGGATCTCAAGCGAACCAGAAAAATACTCTGCATTATTACCTGATGGTGTGGATTTGTTAGACGAAGTGATTCAACTCGCGATCTCGCTCAGAACTCTTCCTGAGGCGTTAAGTTTTGCAAGCTTTACTGAGCTAGCGCCACTTGAGCGCTGCAAGCGTCTCGGTGAATTATGGGAGGCTGATTACTTGCTTATGAAGCCCGATAAAGAAGGCGTGTTCCGACTTTATGGCGGTTGCGTGTGTTTTCCCTCTCACTGGGATCTAAAGGATAAGGTCGGGCAACCCATGGCCGCAATCCATGCTCCTGTTCCTGGATTGAATGAAGCCTTGGGTCGCCAAATTGATGGGTTTCTTCAACGCATCAAACCTGGCACTTCATGGGAGCGCGAGAACTGGGGAATTAGTCGCGCTCCCGAACGAAATCTTCATCCCTCACAAAATATCCCTCGCCTTGATGCCACTGTTACACTCGATGAAGTTTGGTTTCGTTTGGAACAACAATCTCTCGTCGCGTTACCAAATTCCGGTGGCATCCTTTTCGGTATCAAAATCGTCATTCTTGCCATGAGTGAAATTAAAGCCGATCCATCCTCACGCCAGGGCATGATACGGGCACTGAAAACCATGCCGGAGCCCATGGCAAAATACAAAGGCATCGCCTCGGCGAGAGAACGGCTGATTCATCTCATGGAAGATATGGCTGGTTAATAAATTGCATCGAATATAATTAAGAATCCCATGAAACTTCTCATCGCTCTCATTTGTTTTCCCTCACTCATTGCAGCGGAGCCTGTGGTTCGGAAAACGACTCTCTCGATCGTTGGCGATGCATTTCACATCAACGGAGCACCTACCTACTCGGGGCGAGAATGGCACGGACATAAAATCGAGGGACTGCTAATGAATTCACGCATGGTCCAAGGCATTTTCGACGATCGGAACCCCGAAACTTCAACACGCTGGGCATATCCGGATACAAAAAAGTGGGACGCTGAACGCAATACGAGCGAGTTCATCGAAGCCATGCCTGAATGGAAAAAGCATGGGTTACTCGCGTTTACCATCAATCTTCAGGGAGGATCTCCGGAAGGTTACTCAAAGTCGCAGCCATGGGAAAATAATGCGTTCAATAGCGATGGCTCACTGCGTCCAGACTACTTTGCAAGACTGGCGCGTATTCTGAACCGCGCGGATGAACTTGGCATGGTAGCTATCGTTGGCTACTTTTACTTCGGTCAGGATCAGCGCCTCAAAGATGAAGAGGCTGTCATCCGCGCCACCGATGAGGCGACGAAATGGTTGCTCGCTGGCGCTTGGCGTAACGTGCTCGTGGAAGTGAATAACGAATGCAATGTCTCTTACGACCATAACATCTTAAAACCTGATCGTGTCCACGAACTCATCGAACGAGTTCGTAAAACAAAGCTCCAAGATCGCAGTCTTTTAACGGGAACCAGCTACGGTGGGGGAGCGATACCGCGGGAAAATGTGGTGCGCGCCTCCGACTATCTCCTGCTTCATGGAAACGGAGTTAAAGATCCCAAGCGCATCGCGGAAATGGTGCGCAAGACACGTGCCGTGCCCGGCTATAGCGCTATGCCAATTCTGTTCAACGAAGACGACCATTTCGATTTCGACAAACCGGAAAACAACTTCACCTCCGCCGTTAGCGAATATGCCTCATGGGGCTATTTCGACTTCCGCATGAAAGGCGAGGCTTACGATGATGGCTATCAGAGCATTCCTGTGAACTGGAGTATCAGCAGTCAACGTAAACGAGGATTTTTCAAACTTCTAGCAGAAATCACGGGTTCACCGGTGAAAGCTGAGAAGTGATTTCAAATCAGCACCATCGCCAGAGCGATCACCATTAGGATCGCGCCGGTCAGTTGTCTTGCGCCGAGGGGCTCTTTGCAGCGGTTGATAATCATCCACACAAAAATCACCGCCATCACCCCACGCGTGCTGTAGGCGATGTTGCTGAGTGCGGGCTTATGAAATATACTGAATGCAAGATTAACGAGCAAGGATTGCACACCAAGCGTGATTCCTGCGCCGAGAACAGGTAATGCCGTTTCGGATTTTCCAAAGGTCTCCTGCACATCTCGCCAGCGCATCGCGAGCATGACAACCGATAGCAGGGCTGAAGTAATCATCATGATCATCAGCCATCTAGCTCCTCCCGTTTCAAAACTTTTCCAACCTGTTAGAAAATCATTGGTTGCGAAAAACATGCACGCCAGCAGAGTCAACCAAAGCGTTATACGGTTCGCTTTGAAACGCTCAACTGTCGCTCCCGTGACGAGGTAAACCGCCAGCGTGGCAAGAACTGCTCCACCTATCAATCCGGGTCCCGCCTTCTCCAAACCGACGCTCGCAGAGAGTAGGGCCACCATCAGCACCTTGAAGCCCAGTGCTGAGGAATGCACCACGAGATCGCCATGACGCACAGACTGGATGGAAAACCATTGCCCCCAGAAAAACAGGAAGCCGTTGAAAATCGCCAGGGCATCATAGCGTTGAAAAGGTGCGCTGAAATTGGGGTTTAGATACAACGCAAAAACCAATAAAGTCAGTAAGTTCGCGCAACCCAGCATTACTGGAAGCCGTGCGCCCAAGCGAGAGGCCCGTTGCACCATAACCCCTAAAACTGGATGCAGTGCCGCACCAATCAAAGGTAAACCTATCGCTCCAGACCATGCATCCACATCCGCTCGCTAAACCCTCACCGCCCCGCGGTCAATCTTTGGCTGTGTAGTCTTAGTGCATTTCTAAAAAATTAATCGGCCTGCAAGCGCTGTCCTGCTTCGATTAGTTTCACTTTGAGTTTTTCATAATCCACATCTTGGACGGGTATTTTGTCCTCGATAGCCATGCTTGCTGCGAGTCCCGCGCTTTGTCCAAGAATCATAAACACGGGTTCCATGCGTATGGAGCCATAGGCGACGTGTGTGGATGAAAGGCAAACGGGAACGAAGAGATTCGTGCAATCGGATTTTTTAGGAACAATGGATCGGTAGGAAATCGGGTAAGGCTTTTTGCATTTGTGACCGAACGCGCCCTCGTTTCTAACCACATCTTTGCCGTCGATTTTGACGATGGTGCGCTGGCATGGATGCGAGTCCATGTTGTAAGAGCCGAGACCCACCGGATCAGGCGCGCTGGTTTTGGCTTCGCAGTCGTTTTGGGTCATGACGTAATCGGAAACCATGCGTCGGCCTTCGCGGACATAGAGATGGTGCGGCCAATGTCCGGTCTCTTTGAACTCATTGGGGCATAGGCCGAATGTGTTCACGCGTTTCCGAAGTTCTTCAGGGACTTGAGGATCGTTCGCGAGAAAATACATGTAGCCTTGTTGGTAGCTGACGTGTTCTTGAAAAAGTTTTTCACGGAGTTGATAGAGTTCGCTGAGTGGAACGCCGAGACCACGGCGCGGTGCCGGGAGTTTTTCAAACGATACCGGCTCGAACGTTCCATCCGGCCAGCGGTTGCTGCCATTGACTGAATTCGATGACATGCTACCGGCGTTGTTGCTATCGCCATTGCGCATCTGGACCGGACCATCAGTCATCGGCTTGATGGTATAATTCAAAGTCCATACAATATCGGGACTCGCATTCATAAAACGCGCCAATAAGGCGTAGCGTCCCGCATCGTAATCTTTCGGTTTCAGAAACGGAACCTTTCCTTCTTTGTTAGAAAGACGCATCCGGAAATTGTAGGCCTGCACCCGATAATCGCCCTCGCCGGGTTTGCCATATGGATCTGCGGAAATTCCGGGAAGCAGTCCGGATTTCGAATCGTCCGGAATGACGTAGGGACTCACCGGTAAGCCACAGAACTGATAGACGGTATGCCATGAAACATCCTGCCATTGGCCGTTAAGCGTTTCGTCATAAGCGGCCACAGGTTCGCGCCCGACCCGATATGAAACGTTTGCCGCTGCGAGCAGATCGCCTTCGTAAGTGGAATCGATGAACACGGACGCTTTGATGGTTTTGCCCGTTTCCAATGAGATAGAACCGATGCGGCCATCTGACATTTCAACCGACTTTAAAAAGCTGCTGTAGATGACTGCGACACCGGCCTCATCGAGCATCTTTCGGTAAAGTGTTTCGGCTTCGGATGGGCTGTAGTCGACCACTTTGCCGAGCCGCTTATAAAACTCCAAAGCCAGTCCGCCGATGGTGTCTTCCTTGCCGACGTCTGTGGCGGTCAATCCACCGGAGGTCATGCCGCCGACGTGCTGGTTGTGGGAAATGAGAACCACTTTCCTCCCTAACTTAGCGGCTTGGATAGCGGCTGTAACGCCTGCCGGTGTGCCGCCGTAGACGGCGACGTCGTACACAAATGCCTCGGGGTTTCCAGCCTCGGTGGGGCGATAGTAGAAAAGCTTTGTTTCGGATGAGATTTCTGCCTGCGAAACATTCACAGCAGCAACCAAACTCAGAGTGATCATGGCAAGCAGAGGGAAGCGGTGTTGGGTCATGATTCTAAGAGTTGATAAGATCTGAAATGGTCGAGAAGTCGTTGTAATACAGCAGAGCGCTTGGTGGTTTTATCACGCTTGCAATGATACGAAGGATCAAGAGCTCGAATGCGTTTATGATCATCAAAATAACTATGATCTTTTTGGTCACAGCTATTTGTAAACAAGATCTAGACCAGATTGGTTTCCTGTGCGAATTTCTTGTTGTCGCTGCAAGGCGATAAGGTTTTTCTCGAAGTATTTTGAGCTAACCACAACAGATTTCCGATTGCGCCCCGTTTCCCGGGGGGGATAAAATGGCCAATGCAAATTGGCCGGGACGGGGCGCAATTCGGCATTCTGATTTATAATTCCTAACTCACCCAAAGCAGGTGAGTTTTTTTGTGCTTAAAATTCAGAAGCTGGGTTTTAATTTGCTGTCTTTTGGGTAACAGATTCCAAAGAGCGACCACTAGACGAAATATCAAATCTGAGCGACACCTTCTTGCATGCGGCAAGCCGCTGGGTATTTTTTAGACTTTCTAAATAAAACCCACAAAAAATTTCGAATTGTGCCCCGTTTCCCGGGGGGGATATAAGCCACGCAAGTGGTGGAGCGGGGCGCAATTCGACTCTCTTGATACTATTATCAGAGACTTCTTTTTCGGGATTTTCCTGATGAATGAATCCGTGGGTGACAGCGGGCGAGTGATGTGGGATGAGTCTTTGCGTGGACGATCAGGATGCGTCCGATTATTTATTTGCCGATTTTATGTTCACCGGTCTTGTCGAATCATTGGGAAAAGTTGTTTCACTGGAGAATCGCGGTGAGCAGGCGTGGCTAAACTTAGCTATTCCATTTGCGGCGGAGTTGCAGCTTGGTGATTCGGTTGCGGTGAATGGTTGCTGCTTAACGGTGGCGGAGCTCAACGAGAGTTCGGTCAGATTCGATGTGTTGGCCCAGACTTTACGGGTCACTTCTTTGGGGGATCTCAAAGCGGGCTCGATCGTCAACCTAGAGCGCGCACTGCGGGTGGGCGATCGTTTGGGTGGGCATTTTGTGCAGGGTCATGTGGATGCAGTGGGAGAAATTCTTACGCTTTCAGAAAACGGCCAAGATCATGTTTTGGAAGTTTCCTTGCCGCCCGAGATTGTGCGCCTGTGTGTGGCCAAAGGATCGATTTCGATCGATGGGATTTCACTGACGATCGCGGAGTTAAAAAAAGAGTCGGCCGTTTTTTGGATCACGCCACATACGTTTTCGCACACGAATTTGCACGCGGCCAAAGTCGGCGACACCGTGAACTTAGAAGCCGATATGTTAGCCAAGCACGTCGCCGCCCTGATGGCGAAATCTTAACTCTCTACTCTTAGATCTTAGCTTCAGGCTCTCCGCTTATAAATCTTTCACGCAGCGGAAGCCAGTGTGGCTGGCGGGTGAGTCTTCTTCTACAGAATGCCGCGCGGCAGGTCGGTAGCGCATGCAATAAGAGATGTGGCATAGAAACGATCCGCCCTTGGTGACGTGATTGGCAGCGCCCTGACCTTTACGACCACTCGTGCGATTGATCCAAGTTTCCGGGCCTTTGGGATCGCACGATTTACATTTACTTGGATATTCCGGATCGTAGAAGTCCGAGCAAATTTCCCATGAGTTTCCTGCCATATCGTATAGGCCGTAGCCGTTAGGTTCGTAGGATTTCACGGGAGCAGAACCGATGAAGCCATCCTCACCGCTGTCTTTGGTTGGGAATGTGCCATGAAATGTATTGGCCATCCATTTATCACCGGGCTTGAGCTCATCACCCCAAGTATACATTTTTCCAACCAAGCCACCACGCGCAGCAAATTCCCACTCGGCTTCTGTAGGTAGGCGTTTTCCAGCCCATTTTGCGTAAGCGGATGCATCTTCAAAATTCACGCATACAACCGGGTGACTGCCTTTTGTGGAAATATCTGTTCCCTTACCGAGTGGATGACGCCAATTCGCGGTCGTGTCCCAGCGCCACCACGTTAGTGCCGAACTTGGATCTTCTAGACTGCCGGTAAATTCTTCGGGCGGAGAGAAAACAATGGAGCCTTGGTTGAAAGGAGGCTTTGGCAAGTAGGGCAGAGCTTCTGCGGGAAAATCTTCGATCTTCGCTTCACGTTCGGCATAGGTGACGTAGCCGGTCGCTTTGATGAAAGCTGCAAACTGATCATTCGTCACCTCGGTTTCATCCATCCAGAAGCCTGTAACTTGAATTTTTCTGATCGGTGCTTCTTCGGGAAAACGTTTACTGCCGTATGGAGTCTCAAATTCTCCGACGGAGCCCATCGTCGTTTCTCCCCCTGAAATTTTCAGCATTCCGTCTTTGTTCTCGAAAGCGGATGCTGTGGAAGTTTCAGTCTTCCCGCAGGAAGAAAAAAAAGCGGCGGAAGTGAGGATGAAAAATGCGCGGAGAAGGTTCACGGCAGAAACCTACGCTTTCGGGTGATTCTTTTCATCATAAAAAACTGCCCAAAGCTTTGGCTTCCTCTAGCGCGAGGAAAATGGCTAATCTCTCAGCAAGCGATGAAAGCAAGACTCACCAAAGATTTCCGATTCGAGGCCGCACACACACTCCCGAGTTTGCCGGAGGATCATAAATGCCGTCAAATGCATGGCCACAGCTTCAAAATCGAAATTTCCATCGAGGGCGAAGTCGACCCCATCATTGGTTGGATTTACGATCATAAACTCATTTCGAACGCGATGAATCCGCTGCTCGAGCAACTGGATCATGCTTATCTGAATGACATAGAGGGCCTTGAAAGCCCGACCATTGAGATCATGGCTGGCTGGTTTTGGAAAAAACTCGCACCGCAACTTCCCGGGCTAGCAGAGATCGTCATTTTCGAAACCCCGACCGCCCGCTGTTCGTTTAAAGGTGAGTTTTAGGAGCGGAGAGTAAAGAGCATAGAGGGGAGAAAAAGAGCTAACGGCTCAGTGTTTTGAGGAAAAATTCATCATGTGAGAAATAGTCTTGCGCTGTAGCGCGGCTTACATCAATTTCCCCGCCCCGTAACGGGACGTAGCTCAGCCTGGTAGAGCGCCTGCTTTGGGAGCAGGATGTCGTCAGTTCGAATCTGGCCGTCCCGACTCTTTGATAATCAACGACTTAGAGAAATTCTAAGTCGTTGATTTTTTTTGGTCACTCACCCAACACTCACCTTATTCGAGTATGGGGCCGATCCATTGGTGTTGAAGGATTGGCGGCGATTTTTCAGCGGCGGGTTCTGATTTAGAGACCTTAGCAGAAAATCCCGAGCTCTATGTCGTCTTCGGAAATACGGTAAAGCCCCTCCAGTTTCTGGCGGACTGATGCCACATGGAAGCGCTTGATGCCGCAGATCGTCTCGCTAGGGATTTTGCCTTTGGTAGCCCATTTATAAATGGTACTTACATCGGTGTTATAAATTTTGGCGATTACATCGGCTTTCACTAGCACTCGATTGCCGTCGATAGCTTGATGTTGATGATCTTGGATTTTCATGGGGTGTGCTTTCTATCTTTGTGCAAGCCAGGGCAACATCCCCACAGGCCCGAAACGAGATGCCTTACAGGCTGCTTTCAAAAAGTTTAGCAAGAATCTCTGAGATCTAGATTCTCGCGAGGATGTTTTTCCAACACTCAAATATCAAACTCCACACCCGGCTCCGGTATAATCACCTCAGTGCCAGGCAAACGGCTTTCCAATTCTTGCTTAAACCACGCCATCGCTCCCTCGTCGCCGTGGACGAGGAAAATTTTCTTTGGTTTAATCTTCACAGCAAAGTCGGCGATCGCATCGCGGGTGGAGTGGCCGGAGAAATCGAAGATGCGCACTTCGCAGTTCAGTTTCACTGGCGGGTAAGCGGGATCGAGCTCGACCATATCGCCGGGTTTAGCGGCGCGGATTTTTCCGCCGGGAGTTTCTGAATCTGCATAGCCAACGAAAAATAAGCCGTGTTTTTTATTTTCCAAAACTCCCTGGCGGGCGAAGTTGTTAGAAACGGTTTTTTCGCTCATCATCCCGCTGGAGAGAGCGTAGATGCAGCCGTTGTTGAAAGGGATGGGGCCGACCCGCTTCTTGTTGCCGCCAGCGAGTTCCATGTCCGTCAGGAATTTGAAGCCGCGTCGATTACGGCGGGAGACATCGGAAAATTTGTCGTAAATCGTGGTCATCTTGGTACTGAGCCCGCCGATGTAAACTGGCACTTTTTCATGGATGAGTCCTTCTTCTTTAAAGCGCTGGAGCATGGCTAAAACCTCTTGGGTCTTGCCCATCGCGAACACGGGGATCAGCGCCGATCCACCACGTTTCAAGACCTGTTTGATTGCCTCAGCGAATGCGTTTTCTTCCTCGCGGCGCGAATAATCTGGACGACGCGCTTGCTCGCCACGGGTGGTTTCAACAATCAACGCATCGACTTGTTCTTCCGGAAACACCGCGCCTTTCTGCAGGGTACTGTCTTCGAAATTTACGTCTCCCGTGTAGAAAACTTTTTTGCCTTCGGCTTCAAACATCACGCCTACCGAACCGAGGATGTGGCCGGCATCGTAAAATTCCGCTTTGAGTTTTCCTGCATCGTCGACATCGAATTTCTTCCCGACATTGCGGCGTTCCAGCATGCCTTTCATCCGATCAATTTGTCCGTGCACGAAAAACGGGTATTCAGTAATCCCCAACTCGGTGCGCTTGCTTTCCATCACGTTGACCGAATTGTGCAGCATCGCGCAGGTAAGCTCGGCGGCTTCCGGGGTGAGGAATACTTTTGCACGCTTTTGGTGCTCCACGCAAACTGGCAAAGTCCCGACGTGATCCAGATGCGAATGGGTGACAAAAATCGCTTCTGCGGTGTCGTCTTCGATCAGCTCGTAACGGGGTTTCGCGGTCACGCCTTCTTCTTTCGGATGCATCCCCGCATCGAGGATTACTCTGACACCATCGGCATCCAAGACATACGAATTCGCGCCGATCCCGACGTCTCTGCAGATGCTTTTGAAAATCATTACTAAGCGCACCCTCTGCAATATGGAGATGGCTGTCAATGCGCTGTGATGAGGTGGTGGATCAGAGTTTTGAAGCTGAGGAGATAAAAGAATTCGAACCACAATGGGAGCGTAGCCCCGACAGGTCGGGGCAAGTGGACATGGACGAACATAATCACCATATATCTTCGTCAAATGGACGCGGATGAACGCGGATGAAAAAGAACGTGAAAATCCCGAAAGGATTGGCTAGATTGCCGTGGTGAGTCTCCAACTCCAGAATGACAGAAATGCGGCGACGGGTTCTCGGCGTTGGTTTTCTAAGACTTTGATGGCTGCTTATGTCGTTTTGGGAATCGTGTTATGGCAGACAATTCACGTTGTGGGCGGTGGGGAAATGCCTTTCAAGCGCTCAACGAAACCGCAGATGGGATCGACTAAGCTTCATGCGGATCGAGACGCACCGTCCCGAAAAAATCGGCCGACCAAAGAGCCTGTCGCAGCCTTTTTTGAGCGAGCGAAACGCGGGATGACGGAACAGGAAATTCGGGGGATGATTGCTGACTTCGAAGCGATTGGGCCGATGCCGGAATCGGGAGATCTCGGTGAGTCTCGTGATCGCGCAAAAAAGCTCAACGAGTGGCATTTTAAGGCATTGGTTGAAGCGTTATCTCTCAATCATGAGCAAAAGCGAGAGGTTTGGGATTCTTTGAACCCGGCACCTGATCCTAAACCTTTGGAATTGATATTCATTCCTGCTGATAACATCGATCTTCTTGTGCTTTCACTCCAGCAGAATTCATCTCGAAGCTTTTACTCTTCGAATTCATATGCCGATTCATGGAGTCTCTGTAATCTAACAGAGAATCAATTGAAGCTCACCTACAAAAAGTCTCTTGAAGCTAGGTATCAAGCGAGATGGGAACAGGATAAGAAATCCGGAAGCAGAAGTTGTCATAGTGAGCATCTGCTGATCATGCACGATCCTGCAACGGGTGAGTACATCGATTATCCACCTCCATCACCTATAAATTTGGCCTGCACGATAGTTGGCTCGGTATCGGGAGGAATAATCAATGTCACTAATACCTTCCCGTTAACGCCTGATCAGAAACTTGAAAATCATCGCGATGACTTCTTGGCGCAAGCGAAGTTACTGCATCCTGCTCAGTTGCGTATGGCGCTGCTGATGAATCCTGGCGTTGTGCAAACGCTAAAGCATGAGCTGAATAAGCCACGAGAGTGATGCAGCCGAACGCAGACCGGCTCTCCAGTATTAGACAATTCCCTCAGCCGTTTCCTGTTTGAGCCTGAGTTGTCCACAAGCGGCGTCGATGTCGTGGCCTTTTTCGATGCGCAGGGTTGCGGTGACTCCGGCTTGTTTGAGAACGTCTTGGAACGCGCGGCAGTGGGAGAGTGCGGGGCGTTCCCATTCAAGTCCCTCAACGGTGTTATAAGGGATCAGGTTTACCTTGGCTGAAATATTGCGTGCGTGGCGGGCGAGGATGGCGGCTTGTGCGAGGTCGTCGTTCACGCCTTTGATCAGAATATACTCAAGCGTGAGCTTTTGTTTTTTGGTCGAGTTCCAATGCGCGAGTGCATCTAACAATTCCGCCACCGGGTATTTCTTGTTCACCGGCATGATGCGGTTGCGGACTTCATCGGTTGCGCCGTGGAAGGAGATGGCGAGACGGATCTGCTGGGGATGATCGGCGAGCTGGCGGATTTGCGGAGCGAGGCCGGAGGTGGAAATGGTTAGATGTCGCGCGCCGAGATGGAGGGTTTCGGGTCCGGTGATGAGCGCGATCGCGGCCATGAGGTTGTTGAAATTCGCCATGGGCTCGCCCATGCCCATGAACACCAGGTTGTCCACGCGCTCGCCGGAGATTTGCTCGGCAGCAAGGACTTGGCCGGCGATCTCTGAGGCGTCTAGGTTGCGGGTGTAGCCGGCCAGACCTGATGCGCAGAATTTGCACCCGTAGGCGCAGCCGACCTGTGATGAAACGCAGAGTGTGCGGCGATCCGATTTTTCACCGTAGAGCGCGGGGTTGGCGGGGATGAGAACCGATTCGATGTAACGGCCGTCGTGGAGTTTGAAGAGAAACTTACGGGTGGTGTCTTCACTGCCTTGGGTTTTCGCGTGGGTGAGGGAAGTGATGCGGAATGATGACGCGAGTTTCTCACGCAACGAGGCTGAGAGGTTGGTCATTTGATCAAACGAAGTGACCTTTTTTTTCCAGACCCAATCGAGGATTTGTTTAGCGCGGAATGCGGGTTCGTGATTGGTAGCGAGCCATTCCGAAAGCTCTTGTGGAGAAAGTCCCGGCAAGGCAGGCATAGCGGGTAGTTTGGAAATCGATGGAAACTCAGACATCGCGCCTATTCCGTGAAAGTAAATTTAATGCCTTTGCTCGTATACGCTTTTGCTATGTCTTTTTCTAACTCCAACCAAGTTTGTCCGTCTAACAAAACTTCAAGAGCCGCGTCTCCTTGTTTGCCTTCTCTGAGGGCTTTGAGAAACTTTTTGATTCTCGCTCCGTCTTTATCGCGATCCATGTGGAAAAAATAATTCGTGATTAACATCCCGCAGCCATAGTTCACATGGGCGTTTCCGACGAAACTGGTATATGACTGAAGCATGAAGTTTTTGAGTGGTCCTAGATTGATTTTATCTCCTAAGCCACGGCCTCCTTTATCATCCTTGCCGAATGCAGTTGCATATTCCACAATGGCTCTTGAGTTACCTTTAACATTGAATAATCCATTACTGGAATAGGGCGTAACTGCTACATATTCTGCAAGACCCTCGGTGAACCATCCCATCGAGCCTGCAGCAAAATAAGGATTGGGAGTTAACTGATGTAGCAATTCATGCGGAAGTGTTTTTGAGGATTTTTCCCTATCCATCAAGTAACCAGATCCTGCTTTTTTAACTCCTAAACTGGTTAATGGAACCATCACGATGTTTTTACCGCCGATGAAAACACCTGCGCTGCCAGGAGGTCCTCCAGCTGCGTGATAATCTTTTTCATTTTCAAAAAGAATAATCTCATACTTGCCGTCTTTTTTTGCGCCGCCATTCACAGCGAGAGGTAATTCTCTAACAAACTGATGGGTGCTCTCGAATAAAACTGCGAAACCTTTGACCACCGAGTTGCCAAGTCGGGCATCGCAGTTGTAGCGATAGTTTGCAGACTCATAGACGAACGTTTTGCTGTCTTTATCTTCCTTGACCGTAACGATCTCTGGATCGCCCTTGAATTTCACCTGATCAGGCCATGGATCATCGAAATTAAGTTTGGTTTCCTCGGCTGTTTCAGGGGTGCCTTTGGCTTGTTCCTGACTGTAGTTTTGGATCCATAGCTGGTCGTCCTTGGAAAGTTTGGCGATTGGAAACGCTGCTTCTTTACCGCTCGGGAGCTGCAAGATCGCGTTGCCGTTTTCCACACGGAGCAGAAGGGCTTTGGTATTCCGCCCCTGATCGTCCGTCCAGATACGCTCGATCTGACGCCCCATGCTCAGCATCGAACCTGCGAATAAAAAGATGATGATAGGAAATTTCACGGCGTGGTCAGGAAATCTGCCATTAAAGATTTCATAAGTCGAACCCTGAATCTTCAGGTATCACACGAAAAAACCGGCCCCATTACGGAACCGGTTTTTTGAAAATTCTGAGTAAAACTTAGCTTCAGTCTTCGTCTTTCACGTCGCCAGCATCAACCGAGACGGTAAGTTGGGCAGTGACCTGAGCGTTGAGTTTGATCTCAACAACGGTTTTGCCGGATTTTTTGATCGGCTTGTCGAGTTGGATGGAGTGGCGATCGATGACGATGCCAGCAGCTTCGAGTTCTTTGTGGAGATCCATGCTGGTGACCGATCCGAAGGCCTTGCCACCTTGACCGGTGGAGAGGGTGAAGGATGGCTTGAGTTTGGAAATCTTGGTCGCTAGCTCTTCGGCGATCACGAGCTCCTCGGCCTCACGCTTGGCGCGATTTGTCTTGAGGGCTTCAACGTGGCGAAGGTTTGCTTTGGTCGCTTCGTATGCTTTGCCTTGTGGAACAAGGTAATTGCGGGCGTAGCCAGCGCGGACTTTAACGACATCGGCTTCGGAGCCGAGGCCTGCGATTTTTTCTTTGAGGATGACTTGTGCGTTGGCCATAATTTGAAAGTGTTTGGTTGAGAAACGGGCGGCGGATTTAGGCTTGGCTGAGGGATGCGTCAAGGAGAATCTTTAGAAAACAGGAATCTAGGGCTCCCTTTGGGGGCCAAAATGACAGTCCTATCAGCCGTTTCGAGGCTCCCGCCGCCTTTAGGACAGTTTGGAACATACTCACCCAACCCCAAAATCTACGAATCACTTCTGCGCTTTTAACGCAGCATCTTGTTCGCTTTGTCTGATATTTGCGATTCGTGCGCCGAAACGTCTGCATGTGATGATTAGTGCAATCCCGCCAACCAGCGTCAGCACGCGCTCTGTCAGGTCATAGTATGATGGCTCTTCATTCATATGAAATCCTCCAGCACCGTTGGAATGATTCACCGCGAAAAAGTGGAGCCATCCCAAGACGTTCGAGAAAGAATCCATGACGAAATAGACACCCAAACCCAGGAAAATCGCGGAATATAGGTGCGTTGGAGTGATGCCAGCCAATGACAATGATTCGTTCCCTCCGCAGGTCAACCACCTTGAAAAAAGCGGTGCAAACAACCAGAGAATGATCGCGCACACTATGATCATAATGTCGGGAATCAACCCAAGGAGAAAGCTCACAGGATCAAAAGACACTCCACGAGCTATCGTCAAGAAACCTCCAAAGCTTGCGAAGGCGCTAACGAATAGCTTGACTGCATATAGGCGGATAAAAATCTGAGCGATACTTGAAACGGGCATATGCTTGAACAATGGTATTTCTTAGCAGAACGTCAAAGGCCTGCCACCCGCTACCGGGGGGCGACCTCCTTCTCGGGTTGAGGTTTGTCTTTGCCCTCCGACTTCAACTCGGGGGCGGTAGCGGGTTGGTCAGCGCCGCCTTGTTCTGAGCTTTCTTCGATGCAACTGGAGTAATCGGCACAAGCTCAACTTTGATAGCTTGACGCTTCGTGAAGTCTTGGATCCAGAGCACTGAGGTGTCAGCGACGACCCAATATCGACGAATGCTCGTATCTCGAACGTTCGGGTCTGTTGTGCTCGTATCTCGGACTCGCAAACCGATTTCGATCCCAACTTCTAGTTGAATGCTGGCGTTTCCATTGCCAATCCCTCCAACAATCTCCATCATCCTCGTATTAGGATAGAAAACTCGAAACTCCTTCTCGACTTCTTCAATCGTCATCCCCACGCGGATGGCACCCAATGCGCTGTTGATCCCAGCAGGGATAAGCGGAGTCTGGTCGGGTAGGTTCTCCGCCGCTAAGGACATTCCCGAAATTGCGGCATAAAGAAACAGGCACTTGATCGAGGGTATTTTCATTTTTTGCAGAACAGTATTTATTAGTAGGATCCCGCGTGTGTATATCAGGCGGGGTTGACTTCTTAGAGAAAATCGCAAAATCCAATAAATACAAGGGTTTTGTATGTCGTAGAGGGGTACTATCAGGAAATTACCAGAGTGAGATTTTTGCAAAACTTCCTTTTCTGATATCACTGCGATTTTCGAGCTGAGTAGGGGGTGGGTGGGCCTTAGATCGACCTTGCCATGGCCGCTTTGGCATGTATTTTCCAGACAGTGCGAGTCCTTTCCTCCATATTGTTTGCCCTCATGACCTTGGTTTTGCCCATGGCCGGGGTGCAGCGCTATATATGCACGCTGGATATGAATTTTTCAGGAGATGTCGCAGGTTGCCCGATGAATTGCTGTGATTGTGGGGGTGACCCTCAAAACGTTCCAGATTGCATGGTGAAGGCCGATCCTCTTCCCGATGCGGATTTCCCCAATTTCGCCCAGATTCCTTATTTGAAAGCCAACGAAGTGATCTATCTTCGGCTTTCGGTAGCAGATTTAAGAGGAATTGATGCCTCGCCCGTTCGATCGGAGCACCGTCGCGGTCCGCCGGATTCGCGGGAATGGTATGTGAAACAGCAACGATTGCTGATTTGAAAATCGGGAAAATCTGATGGTGCCAAGCGATGCGTTGCATTCGCGGCACGATTTTTCCCCCTTGGGTTTCTGACCCGCAATTTTCAAATCTTTTCCATTTATGCCAACCAACCGCCTCAATCCTGGGCAAATTTTCTCAAGCCAAAACCTCTCCCCAAGCGCTCGCAAGCGCATGGCGGTCTGGATTTTACCGCTCGGACTCTTGCTTGGGTTCTTGCTGATCTTCGCCCTCCTGTTCCGAGATCGCTTGATCCCAGCGAAAAAAGTCGAAGTCTTTTCAGCCGTCGGTATCGAGGAAAAAATCAAAACTTCAACCACGAAGAAAACCGCGAATGTTGCCGGAAAATTGATGTTCCAAGCCTCAGGCTGGATTGAGCCCGATCCGTTGCCGATCAAAGCGACCGCGCTGACAGATGGTATCGTCGATTCCGTGAATGTCCTCGAAGGTGAGTTGGTGAAAAAAGGCGATCTACTGGCGACCTTGATTCGGATCGATTCGAAACTCGAGCGCGATGCGATGGCGGCGAAGCTGGCGGAGACGAAGGCATCGTTAGATGCGCATTGCGTCAAAACGCAACTCGCGATGCAGCGGATCGAAGTTGAAAAGGCCGGCTTGGCGATCGCGGAAGCAGATGCAGAAGAGGCGAGCGACAAACTCCGCCGCTATGAACGTTTGAGCAAAGGCGCGATCGCCGAAGATGACATGTTGGCGACGCGACTGAATCAGAAGCGACGACTCGCAGATGTCGATGCAGCGAAGGCGCGGATCGCTGGGATCACCCAAGAAATCAACCAGATCGCTTTCGAAATTTTAGCGATCCAAGCGCAGATACGGGAGGCGGAAATTGATTTGGAAAAAGCTGAGTTGGCGCATGCGCGGACGGAAATCAAAGCGCCGGTCGATGGTCGGGTGCTCGCGTTGAAAGCTGCGCCGGGTCAGAAAAAAATGGTGTTGATGGATGATGAGGACAGCTCGACGATTGCGATTTTATATGAACCCGCGCACCTGCAAGTGCGGGTGGATGTTCCATTAGCGGATGCGGCGGGTCTCAGCGTCGGCCAACGCGCGAAGATCCGTTCCAATCTTCTCCCGGATCAAGTTTTTGAAGGCGAAGTCACAAGAATCGAAGGCGCAGCGGATTTGCAGCGTAACACTCTGCAAGCGAAAGTCCGTATCGAAAACCCCAGCGACAAACTCCGTCCGGAGATGCTGAGTCGGGTCGAGTTTTTTGAAACCATCATTCCTACTACAGATGCCGTAGTTGAATCGACCGGCATCGCGGTGTATGTTCCGAAAGAAGCGATCCAAGACAATCAGGTTTGGATCTGCGATCCCGATACCAAGCGCGCCGAGCGACGTGCGGTGAATCCCGGTGTGACCAAAGACGGCATGGTCATGGTTAGTCCAGAAGTCCGTCCCGGTGAATGGGTAATTACCGAACCGCTCGATCTCAAAACCGGCCAACGCCTCAACCCTATTTTCAAAGAACGTTTATGATCACCTGTAAATCCATTTCCAAATCCTACACTAAAGGCACGAATATCGTTACGCCTCTGGAAAATCTAGATCTTGAGGTAGGTCGTGGAGAGTTCCTCGCGCTGATGGGTCCTTCCGGATCCGGTAAAACCACCTTGCTGAATTTGATTTCAGGCATCGATTCGCCGACCTCAGGCAGCCTCGTCATCGATGACGAAAACATCGCGGCATTCAGTCGCAAACAACTCACGCAATGGCGTGCCAGAAAGGTGGGTTATATCTTCCAGCTCTATCATCTGATTCCCGTTCTAACCGCTTTCGAAAATGTGGAGCTGCCCTTGCTGATTACATCGATGAGTAAGGCGGAGCGGAAACAGAAAGCCGAAGAGGCGTTGGAGATCGTGGGCTTGCAGGATCGGTCGCATCACACGCCGAGCGAGTTGTCGGGAGGGCAGGAACAGCGGGTGGCGATTGCGCGGGCCTTGGTCGCCGATCCCGCGTTGCTGGTGGCGGACGAACCGACCGGTGATTTGGATAGAGAATCCGCGACGATGATTCTGGAGCTGCTGCAATCGCTTTCAAGAGAACGCGGCAAAACCATCGTCATGGTGACCCACGACGCCCGCGCGGCTGCGGCTGCGGACCGGACCTTGCATTTGGAAAAAGGTAAATTGTTAGAAAACGAACCCCACTTATCCAAATCATGATCGCTCTTTTTCAACTCGCCACCAAACAACTCCTGCGCCATCGGCTGCGGACGGCACTGGCCGTTTGCGGTGTGGCCTCTGGAATGTTTCTTTTTACTTCGGTGGAAACGCTTCAGGATTCCTTGGCATCCGCCACCGAAGAAACCGCAGCAGACACGACCTTGGTGGTGTATCGCGAAAATCGGTTTTGCCCGATGGCGAGTCAGCTTCCCGAGCATTATCAGGATGAGATTCGTAAAATGGACGGCGTGAAAGAAGTGATCCCGATCAAGATCACCGTGAACAACTGCGGCGCGAGCTTGGATGTGATCACGTTTCGCGGCGTGCCGGAAGGGATGTTGCGCCAGTTCGCGCCGGAGATCGAGATCATCGAAGGTGACGAAAGCGAATGGAAAAAACGCGGTGATGGCGCGCTGTTAGGAGAACAGTTTGCCAAACGACGCGGACTCAAGCCGGGAGATAAATTCGATGCGGTGGGGGTCACGGTGCACGTCGCCGGGATCATTCGGTCGCCGTTTCCGCAGGACAACAACGTCGCGTATGTGAAGTTGGAATTCTTGCAGCAAGCATCCAAAACCGGATTGGGAATTGTGACTCAGTTCAATGTACGGGTGGACAAATCCTCGCAGTTGAAACCTGTGGCGGAGATGATCGATGCCCGTTTCAAATCCGATCAGATGCCCACCAACACGCGTCCGGAAAAAGCCTTTTTCGCGGAAGCAGCGGGGCAGCTCATCGAGTTGATTGGATTCACTCGCTGGCTCGGGATCGCCGCGGTGGTGGCGGTGGTCGCGCTCGTGGCGAATGCGATTTCCCTTATGGTGCGGAGTCGGGTCAAGGAAAACGCCGTCCTGCGCACCTTGGGATATCCAAGCCGCGCTATCATGTTTCTAGTGCTCAGTGAAGGCGGCCTGTTAGGCCTGATGGGCGGATTGTGCGGAGCCGGTTTCGCATGGGCATTCCTGCGCTGGCAAAGTTTCACCATGGGCAGCGAAGGCCAGACTCTCGCCATCTTACCACAGTTCTCCACCGTCCTGTTCGCGATCACGGCGGCGCTTCTGTTAGGAATCATCGCCTCAATCCACCCCGCGTTCATCGCCATCCGCCAACCCATCGTGAAATCTCTTCGGTCATGAAGATTAAAGCGATAGATCGCTGTTCTTGGTTCCTAGTTCTTGGTTGAGCTACGCGCTCCGCCACCCCTCTTTATTGAGGTTTAAAGTTTAAAATTTAAAGTTTCATGCTTCCACTTTCATACGCTCTCAGAAATCTCTTTCGTGATAAATCACGGTTGTTGCAGACCGTTGGTGGGTCGGCGTTGGTGGTGATATTGGTGATGGCGGCGGCGGCGTTGAACGGCGGGATGAAGCAGGTGCTTTCGGCATCCGGCTCTCCGCGAAATGCGATTCTGTTAGGTGCGGGTAGTGAGGAAAGTATTCAGCGTAGCGAGGTGAGTTCGCAGTTATCGGGTATTGCGGAAGCGACGATACATGGTGTTTCCAAAGTGATGGGTCGGCCGGCGGCGACGCCAGAGATTCATTACATGTCAGCGCTCCGCACCGCAGATGGTGGAAAAGGCCAGGCCTTGTTTCGCGGTGTGACGCCATCGGCTTTGCTGGTGCATCCGGAAGTGCGTTTGATCGAAGGTACGTTTCCTCAAGCGGGAGAGGTGATGGTCGGGAAACTCGCGTGGCGCAAACTTGGTTTCGCAGAGGACGCGTTGAAGATCGGCAGAAAAGTTTTGTTAGATAAATCCGAAATGACCATCTCCGGAACATTCGCCGCACCGGGCACCGTGATGGAATCGGAAATCTGGGCGGCGATCGGTGACCTGCGCATGCTGGCGCAGCGCGAGACGGTTTCGTGCGTGGTGCTGCGGATGGATGCGCCGAAGGATTTCTCGGAAGCGGATTTATTCGCCCAACAACGCTTGGATCTCGAACTCACTGCGATGCGGGAAAGCGATTACTACGCGGCGCTCGGGGATTTCTACAAACCCATCCGCATCATGACCTGGCTCACAGCCGGATTGGTGGCGGCAGGAGCGATTTTCGGCGGCTTCAACACGCTTTACGCCGCCTTCGCCTCGCGTATCCGTGAGTTGGCGACACTTCAAGCGATTGGCTTTGGTCGATTCGCGATCTTTTTCAGCCTCGTGCAGGAAAGCCTCGTTGCCTGCATGACTGGTGCCTTGCTCGCTTCTGCTTTGGCGTTATGGTTACTCGATGGCATGACCATTCCGTTTTCCATCGGCGCGTTCACCATCGGCATCACACCGGGGGTGGCGGTGATCGGTTTGGTGACGGGAATTCTGTTAGGAATCCTGGGTTCTATTCCACCTGCCATCCGTTGCCTCATGCCCGCCTTGCCAAAAGCTCTCCGTTCGTAATAAATCTAACTCAATCAAAACTATGAAACTATCAACCATCTCAATCGCCGTCATCGCCATGCTTTCTCTGCATGCCTGCAAAAACGAGGAATCCAAACCAAGCGCCGAAATCAAAGCACCCGATCCCGCGCTCGCCGCCTATTTTGTGACCGCGACTTTGCCCGACGCCCAAGCTATCCACATCGCCCGCACCACCGCGAAACCTGGCGATACGATCACTCTCAAAGGCGAAGTCATGGGCCGCGAGAAAGTTTTCGTCGACGGCCGCGCCGCCTTCATTCTCGGCGATCCTGAGAAACTGACGACGTGTAACAAAATGCCAGGTGATAAATGCGAAACCCCATGGGACGCGTGCTGTGATTCCAAAGAACTCAAACGCATCGGCATCGCCTCGATCCAGATCCTCGGAGAAGACGGTCGTGTTATGGCAAGTGAGTTGAAGGGCGTGAATGATCTGAAAGAACTCAGCTCCATCACCGTCAGCGGAGTCGTTGATCAAAGTTCTACCGAAGAGAATTTCGTGATCAACGCGAAGCAGATTCATGTTGAGAAGAAGTGAGGGATTAGAAGAAAAGGTAGGGTCGCCACGCCGCTGGCGACCCAATTCAAAAATATAAACGCGGGATTGTTATCACGGATGTGCAACCTGCTTCAAATGCTGATCTTTCCAATCACGGTCAACTCGGCGAGTTGACCCTACCTTTGTAAAGTATGCGCTTCGCATGGCAATCCTCTGTCCTCGATAAGAAAGAAACACAGTCACGTTTTTTCATTATCTCCGCTTCACAGAAGCGCCATCAGTGATGGTGTCCGGCGGATGCACTAATAGCTCGTCGCCATCATTTAGGCCTGATAACACTTGCGTGAATTGACCATCAGATTGGCCGGCCTCCACTTTCACAGCAACGGCCTTGCCGCCATTATAACGATAGACCTTCCAGTCGTTGCCTTCACGAAACAAAGCTCCTGATGGCGCAACTAGCGCTTCATCCGAATTCCACACGGCAACCCGCACCTCGACACGGAAACGATCACCGAGCATTTTGGCCGACGCAGGCAAATCCAATAAATCGATGAGAACCAACACCCGCTGTTCCTCAACGCCAAGAGCTGAAAACTTAGTAAATGCCGCCGGTTCAACACGGCGCACTCTCCCACGCAAGGGTTCCTGACCTCCCCATTGCTCGATTCTGACATCGTCACCTGCTTTGATCCCCACAGCATCGCGCGATAAAATCTCAGCCTCCACTTCGAGGTCGTTCGGGTTACCCACTTCAACGATCTGCGTGCCTGGGTTGACCGACGTCTCGCTTTCCTGAAGCACGTGCAACACAACCCCTGACACCGGCGAGGTAACCACCACGCGGTTGTTTTTACCACTGTCATTCGGCCGTTCTAACAAAACTTTGGCGCGCTCGACATCCGACTCGGCGACTTTGATCGCAAACTCAGCAGAACGCAGTTCAGCTTGCTTGATCGAAGCCTCGGTCTCTATCCGCTCGCGCTCGGATTTCGACAGCCCCCCATACTCAGTGAGTGAATTCATACGGTCACGTTCAGCCAACGCGTAGGCACTCGCTTGCTTCGCCGCTTGAAGCGCCATTGACGTTTGTTCGAGCCGCGCCTCTGCTCCGGCAAGCGCCGCCTCAGCCTGCGCCCGTGAGCGCGGATCTAACAATGGCGTAGCCACAGGTTGGATCTGTGTCATCACAGTCTCACCTGCGACCACCACATCTCCCGCCTTGAGCACCACACGCTCCATCGTTCCTGCTACCGGAGAGGTGACGACATAACGATTACGAATCTTCGTTTTTCCTTCCTCGGAGACAAACACCGTTAGTGGACGCTTACCGACTTTCTCGGTTTCGACTTGCGTCGGCTTCTCCCACAAGCCCCAAACCACAGCCGACACCAACACGAGCAGCCCGAGCCAAGGCAGTAAGCCTCGGAGCAGTTGCTTGCCATTGGAAGACGATTGAACGTCCCAGGGTGCGGCTTGCTTGTTTTCTTCAGTCATAAAAGTAAGGTGTTCTTAAACCACAGATTAACACAGATAAACACGGATAAACACGGATGTGCATTTGGAAAATTAAAATCAGAGGGTAGTGGCAATCATCAGTGTTCATTTTTCTTCAATTTAAAAAAGTAGAGTTCCATAGCCCTCAATCGCGCGCTTTCAGGACACTGACCAGATCCAACTGCTTCAGCATGCGGCTGACGATGGCAAAGGAACTCACGGAGGCCAAACCTACTACAAGAATAGCCATCGCATAGGTTGATATTTCGATTTGTAACGGTAAACGCACGGTTTCGGTGCGAAATGACGACATAATCAGCAAAGCCACCCCTCGCCCGAACATCAACCCGAACGGCAAGGCCACGAGCACCAGGATCGTCAACTCGCCGACCAACACACTGCGCACTTCAGAGAGCCGGAATCCGACCACCCGTAAGGTTGCCAGCTCACGATTGCGCTCCGACAAGGCGATGCGAGCGCTGTTATACACCACGCCAAAGGCCACGATCACGGCCAACACAAAATACAACCTACGAATGATGCCAATGCTCTTTCCAGTCGTCTTCCGAAATGCAGCCAACTGGTCGCTTTTGACCATCACAAATGCCGCACGCGGCGTGTCTTTTACATCGCGCATGAACTCGTCCCAATATCGATGATCCACACTCAAGTATGCCCCGTTGACTGTGTTGCCCTCGCGCAAAATCGACCGCAGCGCATCAATATCCATGTAAGCGGCAACCCCTGCAAAATCCGTGACGACACCACGCAGCGGCACATCCACCACCGACCGTCGACCATCGAGCACTTCAACACGCACCAGATCGCCCATCTTCAAATCTAACACATCCGCAAGTGCTTTCGACATCACCATGCCATCGCGCGGCATGGTGATTGGACGTTCATTCTCATCGAGTAAGCGACTCAAGCTCGCCCCCGGCGAAATTCCGATCACCGATAGCTTGCGCTCGCGGTGTCCATAGCGCAGCCGCGCTGGCACACTGCGGATGGGCTCCGCATGAATTACTCCCGGCAGGTGTTCCAAATCGTGAAACCCTTTTCCAGATGACGGCTCAGTCATGAACAAGGTGATGTCCTGCCGCTGCGATTGGCTCCATTGAAACGTCATCAGATAATCGATGCTGTCTTTCATTGCCCCCGGTAAAACCATCAGTCCTGTCGCCAATGCTAATCCGCAGCACGTGAACACTGCCTGCCATGGTCGCCGCTCGATGTTGCGCAACGCCATCCGAAATGTCGGGCTGAAAAAGCGAGTCAACCCAATCCGCTCAAACACCGATGGCTTGAAATCCACTGGCGGCTCAGGTCGCATCGCTTCGGCTGGTGGCAATTTGATCGCTTGCCGCACCACAGTTGTCACCCCGATCACCGAGGCCCCAATGCTCACAAACAAGGCAAGACCCAACGCACTGTAATCCATCACGAACTCAAGTTTCGGAAAGATAAAAAACTGAGTATAAAGATTGACCAACATCCCACCGAGGAAACGTCCACCAAAACCACCGATGATGGTGCCTAACACACCGATCACGATGACAAACTTGAGGTAGTGGAAACCCACTTGGAGCGATGCATATCCAAGTGCCTTCATTTGCGCGATCTGCTCACGTTGCAAGCGCACCATCCGCGACAACACCGCGTTCATCATGAATGCGGAGACACTCATGAAAATCAATGGATAGGCGAGCGAGAGCATATGCAACACTTTGATCTCATCATCCAACCGCTGCGCCGATGTCTGTTCTTTTCGCAAATAAGCACCACCCGATCCATAACGCGAAAGCAGGCGATCAATCTCGGCAATAATCGGCGCCGGTTCGGCACCCGGCGCAAGATCGAGACACAAATCATTGAAAGCACCATCCATGTTGTAAGCGGTCGCGAGCGCTTCGTAGTTCATCCAAATGATCCCGAATCGCTCATGATCCGGCATCGTCTCACCCGCGCGCGCCTCGAACACAAACTCCGGTGACATCCCTATCCCGCAAATATTCAATGCCTCACGGCGACCATTGATCACGGCGACCAATTCATCGCCTATATCGAGCTTGTTGGCCAAAGCAAATGACTCACCGACAATCACATCGCGTCGATCATCCGCTTGCGGGAACCGACCTTTCCGCAAAAACACCCGATTCAATGTTTGCGTCTTTCCATCCTTCGGCAGCGACACCATGTGCCCGGTTGCAGGTTCGGTTACACCGGGCAAATCGAGAGTCACATCCACCACCACCCGCGCCTCGACCGATGCCACCCCGGACAACGATTTCAACCCATCCGCCGCTGACAATGGCGCCCGTTTCAATGAGGCAAACACATCCGCCATCGCGTATTTCTGATAGTAGGCCGAGCGCGTGCTTTCCAAGGTCAGCGTCAGACTCCGCGTCATGATCATCATCGCCAAGCCACAAGCCATGACCAGACTCACCGCCACCACTTGTCCCTTCATACGGGACAAGTCGCGCAGCAACTTTATGTCTAGCGGGTGGAACATCTATCAGTGAGTGAGAATGGGTTCTTGGTTCTTGGTTACTCGCCCCGATGCGTCGGGGTTGGTTCTTTGTGTTTTGATTTTCCGAGCCGCGCAGTGCTTACCACTTCAACTTTGAGGTCGGGAGACGGTTTTCATTGAAATGGGAGCTGACAATTTTTCCGTCGGATAGATTGATCACTCGATCCGCCATTTCGGACATGATCGCATTGTGCGTGATAATCACCGTCAGTGTTCCGAGCTCGCGGTTGATCCGCTCGACGGCCTCCAACACGGTGATGCCAGTGGTCACATCGAGAGCACCCGTGGGTTCGTCGCAGAGCAGCACTTTCGGGCGCTTGGCAATCGCCCGTGCAATCGCCACCCGTTGTTGTTCACCACCCGAAAGCTGCGATGGAAAATGGTCCATCCGTTTTTCCAATCCCACCATCGCCAATGCCTCCTCAGGTGTCATCGGGTTGTGGGCGATCTCGGTGATAAGCGCCACGTTTTCGCGTGCGGTGAGCGACGGGATCAAATTGTAAAACTGAAACACAAACCCCACGCAATTGCGGCGATACTTCGTCAGCGTGTCCTCATTGGCTCCGTTCAACGGCCAGCCCTCGTAGCGCAACTCGCCAGACGTAGGTATATCCAGCCCACCCAAAATATTCAGCAATGTCGACTTGCCGCTACCTGATGGGCCCAAAAAACAAACCAACTCACCCGCATTCAAATCCAAATCCACGCCCCCGAGCGCCACCACATCGACCTCACCCGTTTGATAAACTTTCCGCAACTGCCTAGCCTCAAAAACACGACCGGTCCGTGGTTGGCTGGCTAATAGGGGTTTGTCTTTCATCGCACAGACCCAAACTAGCAGACATCCGTAGGTAAGCAAGGTGCAGGGAGCGAGGAGTCAAGAAGCTATCTTTTCATATCTCCCTCCATGCTAGAAGTGAGGGATTTTATGAATTGGACCGCGCCACTCCAGCATGCCCCGATGTAGTCGGTGGTCGCGCTTAGCATTGCTATCTTGCAAAGCCTTGTAAATTCCTAGCATTCGTGTTTTCTGCAGTTATCGGCATTATCTTCGGCTTCATGCCAGCCCGCCGCGCCGCATAACATGACCCCATCGATGGACTCCGCCACGAGTGAAATATAAGCAACCTCTTAATTCTAAAGCATCCTGAAATGCCAGTTCTACACAACCATTCCAGTTTCCTCGGTCGCATCGTAAAGTTTGAGGCTCACAATCGTGTGGCTGTGTCTCTCAGCGTCGCGATGCTTACCTTCGGTTTGACTTTCCACCGCTTGGATCTTTCGGTCGCAGCCATTGTTTCGTGGGATGCCTTCGCGCTTTGCTCGCTGCTCCTTGCGTGGACGGGTATTATTTTCAGCGATGCAAAAACGCGCGTCGAGGAATCGCGCTTGCAGGATTCGAGTCGTATAGCGATCAGTATCTGTGTGGTACTCGCCGCCGTCGCAGGACTCCTTAGCGCCGGCCTCCTCCTGCGAGGCGCAAAAAATCTGTCGGAATACGAGATTACTTGGCATGTGGGACTCGCGGTGCTCACCGTGATCTCATCGTGGTTGCTGGTACATACCGTTCTCACGCTGCATTACGCCCATTTATTCTATCAGATCGCGGGAGCATCCACGGAAAGCTCGCCGGAAATCGGGCTACGTTTCCCCGAAGAGAAGCAACCAGACTTTCTCGACTTCGCTTACTTTTCCTTCATCATCGGCATGACCGGACAAACCGCAGATGTAGAGATCACCTCACGGCGTATCCGCCGAATCGCCCTTTTTCATGGCATTCTCTCATTTGGCTTCAATGCTGTGATTGTTGCGCTGAGTCTGAATCTCGCTTCATCGCTGTTTTAGGCTACTAGTACTTTGAATGAAGCACAAATAGCAACATATTCACGACTGCAATCACAAAGGGGGCAGACAACTTGCAAATATGAATGATCTGAAAGAACTCAGCTCCGTCACTCTGACCGGAGCCGTTGACAATCCCCTTTATCCCTTACACAGAGGTCCCTTCAGTGTATTCTCAGCACTAGGTGATAAAGCAAATTTCTAGCATTATCTGAGGTATTTGCAGTTAAAGGCGATAATTATGTCGCTTTTAGAGAATTGAACGACTAGAAACCTGATCCGGTTCACGACTTGGCAGGATCAAGTTCTGGAGTTTAGCCAGTAGTTTTTTTTTGATTCTATGGCGATCTGAGACCCGATTCACGGGAACAGTCTCAAGAGAAGTCACGATACGTGAACCGATTTTAATGTTATGAAAATGTATATTGGCAACCTGTCGTTTGATACGACCAAACAAGACCTCGAAAACCTCTTCTCCGAATACGGAGCCGTCACGGATGTGCACCTCCCAACTGACCGCGAAAGCGGTCGACCACGTGGATTTGCTTTCGTGACTATGGACAGCAAAGACGCAATGAACAAAGCAATCGCTGGTGTCGACGGTACCGATGTCGGTGGTCGTTCACTGAAAGTAAACGAAGCCCAAGCCCGCGAAGAGCGTAGTGGTGGCGGCGGCGGTGGCGGCGGTCGCGGTGGATACGGCGGCGGCGGTGGTGGCGGCGGTGGATTCGGCGGCGGCGGCGGTAATCGCGGCGGCAATGACCGTCGTGAAGAGCGTGGCGGCGGCGGACGTCGTTACTAATTTCACTTAATAAAAAATTCTACGGCAGTTCTCCGATATCGGGGGGCTGCTTTTTTTTGGGGTAGGGTCGAGCGGCTCGCTCGACCGTAGTTGTTATAATGATTTGTGATTGGTAGAAAGGTTGATTTTTAAGTGGGGATTTATAGGTTGTGGTCTCGGCCAATTCTGTGGTCGGGTATATTTCCATGATCATTTACCTTATTGTTTTTCTCTCAGGTTTCTCTGCGCTGATCTATCAGATCTTGTGGATGAAGCAGTTGGGGCTGTTGTTTGGAAATACTTCGCATGCGGCTGGGGCGACGTTGGCGGCATTCTTTGCGGGTTTGGCGGTTGGTAGTTGGTTCTGGGGAAGACGTTCCACCCAAGGCAGAAATCCCATGCGTATCTATGCCGGATTGGAACTGGGGATCGCGATCACGGCGCTGCTCTACTTTGTGGTGATGAAGGGTTACCATGTGATTTATCCGGAGGTTTACCAAAGCGTGCATTCGGGAGCGTGGCTTTTGCTGATCAAATTCCTCTTGGCACTCGTGCTCATTTTTCCACCTGCATTTTGCATGGGTGGGACGATTCCGGTGGTTGGGCAATATGTCATCCGGAATTCGTCTCGGTTCGGATCAACCTCGGCTTTGCTTTATGGAATCAACACGCTGGGCGCGACTCTTGGCGCATTACTAGCGGGTTTTTTCATGCCGCTTTGGTTTGGTTTTCAAGCCACTTGTTTCATTGCGATGGGGATCACGTTGGTTCTGGCGGTTTTGGCTTTTCTAGTTTCACGATCGGCATCGGTCTTGCGTGTCGTTGAGGAAGAATCATTCGTTGCTGAGACGGCACCTGCGGATGGTAAGCACTATGACAAGGATAGATACGCCCTGACGGTCATTTGTTTCATGTCAGGTTTTGGGGTGCTGGCGCTTGAGGTGCTGTGGACGCGGATGTTTTCGTTGGTGTTAGAGAATTCGGTTTACACCTATGCGGCGATTCTTGTGGTTGTGCTGTCCTGTCTTGCAGGCGGATCCTTGATGAGTTCCTTACTCGCACGGCGGAAGTGGTCGCCGAATACGGTGCTCGCGGTGCTACTCGGACTCAGTGGAATCGCTATAGCTCTGACGCCAAATGTTTTCATGAACGTGACCGATTCATTTCAGTTTCAAGCGGTCAAAGCGACTTGGTTAGATTTTGTATTTTTGATTTTCAAGAAATGCGCACTGACCATCGGTCTGCCGGCCTTGGTGTTGGGTGCGGTTTTTCCTTATCTGATGAAAACCGAGGAGCAGTATGCTACTTCGCCCGGAAGGAGTTTGGGTCGACTTGCGACAATCAATACCCTTGGCGCTATTCTCGGTTCGCTCGTCTGTGCGTTTGTTTTGCTTGAGCACTTTGGCTTGTGGCGCTCGATGCAGATCATGGGTGTGATCTATTTTCTGATGGCTATAGGGATGCCATCGGTGCGGGGCCGCGTGGGGATTGCGATGAAGTGCATCAGCGGCGTGGGGCTGGTTTTGTTGTTCACAGGACTCAACCCGTCACAGTTGCCGGTAACGGGTGTGCTTGAGATGCGCAAAGATGAAGTGACCATCAAAGCATGGGAGGGGAGCGATTGCACGGTTTCGGTGGTTCGCGGTAACGATGGGCTATCCATAAAAATAAATTCCGACTATGGTCTGGGTTCCACTGGTGGTCGTGTCAGGCAAGCTTGTCAGGCTGAAATTCCGCTGATGCTCAAACCCGATGCGAAGTCGGTTTTTTTCCTAGGGATGGGAACTGGCATCAGTGCGGGTGCTGCGTTATCCGATCGGTTTCCTCAAGTGGAGCGGGTGGTTACCTGCGAGCTATCGGCAAACGTTATTGCTGCCTCCAAAGAGTTCATGTCCAACGTGGATGGAGTCGATCTCACCAACGGTCTTTTCACAGACCCGCGCTCCACGGTTCTAACAGAAGATGGTCGTCACTATCTGATGGCGACCAAAGAAAAGTTCGATATCATTGATGCGGATTTATTTGTTCCCTATCATTCCGGTGCCGGCAGTTTGTATACGACTGAGCATTTCGAAAGCGTGAAGCAGCGACTCAAGCCGGGCGGAATTTTCGTTCAATGGGTACCTGTCTATCAGGTGACGGATTTTGAATTTCATGTGATCGGGCGAACCATGTTGGAGGTGTTCGATCGCGTTTCGATTTTGCGCTGCGATTTCGCGCCTTTCAATGAGGTGGTTGCCTTCGTGGGTCACTATGATGAAACGCCGCTGGCGGCTTGCGACATCGACGATTCCGAGGCAAAATTGAATTTTCTTAAAGAGAATGGCCAAGATATTTACCAAGCGCTTAACCCGCAGACAGCTCTAGTGTATTACGGCGGAAACTTGACGGCATCGAAGGAATTGTTCGCGGGATATCCGGTCAATACGGATGACAAGCCGGTGATCGAATACATGGCCCCAAAATATTACCGGAACCAAGGTAAGGATGAGATGCCTTGGTTTGTGGGACCATACATTCTCAAGTTCATCAAAGACGTGCAGAAAAATTGCCCTCCAGATGAAGATCCTTTACTCGTGAATCGCACACCAGCCAATAGGCGCTTGCCTTTAGCTGGTAGTGCATATCAAGAGACGAAGTTGTGGGCTGAGTTCGGCAACAATGAGGAGGCTCAGAAGAATTGGAATCTATTCGTGAAAGAGTGGTTGGGAAGAGTGAAGGAAGAGTGAGTGGTGATAAACTATTAAATCCATGCAACAAGAAATCGAATTACCAAAGCCGGTGCGTGTTCCGTTTCCTCTGAAAAGGATGTTAATTCGGCTCGGAATCTGGCTGTTGCTTATCGCTGTGATCATCTTTGCTGTGATTGTTTGGTGGTGTGCGAGTGAGATTGCATCACCGGCGCGCAGGCCGGTAAGTGCGGTGAGCCGAGAGTTTTTTAAGGAAACGTCGCATGCGGGATTCACGGTTGAGAAATTTGAATCGTCAGACGGGATGCCGTGCTTGGTCTGCACGCCAAAGCCAATGCCTGCCTTTTCCAAGAAAGGCGAAACCATCCGCGGACAATTGTTAGAAAAGAGAATGACGCTGGTGCCATCGGGTGAGATCATTGGGACTTTGCTGATTCTTCACGGTCGGACGGGGATGAAGGAGGATTATCTAGCGGTTGCGGAACGGTTCTGCGCGGTGGGGTTTCGATGCGTCATTCCGGATCTACCGGGGCACGGCGCGAACAAGCAGCAGTTCACGACATACGGCGTGCTTGAGGCTCCGATAGTTTTGAAATGTTTTCGTGAAGCCTCCGAGAAATATAGTTTCGCTCAAGAGCCAAGCATGATGTTGGGTCAGTCAATGGGTGGGGCGTATGCGGTGCAAGTGGCGGCTTTGGATGATTCGCCATTTCAAGCGATGGTGGTCGTGTCTTCATTTGATAAGTTGGAGACGGTGGTGAATGGGCAGACCAGAGAGTTGCTCGGAGATGTGGTTGGAACGGCAGTGAGTGGATCGGTGGAGCACGTGTTCGCATGGAAAACGGGAGTTAAAATTTCAGAAATCAACACCGCCAAAAAAGCACCGAAGATACACATCCCAACTTTGGTGATTCACGGTGAGTCGGATCAAACGATCCCCGTCGCTTCTGGCAAAAAACTTTATCATTCGTTTCCGAGTGATTTGGAAAAGCAGTGGCTGGTCGTGCCTAAGGCAGGTCACAACAATATCCTCATCACCGATTATCCGCTCTACGCGACGATGACGGAGTGGTTTTTGAAACACCTTAAGGCTGGTTGATGGTGTTGGACCGCGTGACTCTAGTCGCGCTCTATCCGTAAGCGCGACTGGAGTCGCGCGGTCCTTTTAGAGTTACGAGATCCTGCTCACCCTAAGTCGCTCCGCCACGATGAGAGATTTAAAACGAGTGTAATCTTCTTCCTGGGTTCCGGAGAGTAAGCGGTAGGTGTATTCTGGCCAGTGATGGGTTTCTTCGATGGCGTTTTTCATGCGTAGCTTGATGACTTCGGCGGAGTCGGTGCCGCGACCGGAGAGGCGTTTCAGGAGCTCTTGTTCGTCAGCGAGCATAACGAAGAGATCGACCAATGCCTGACGAATGGATGTGTCTTCAGATTTACGGACAAGCTCGGCGCCTTGGACATCGAGATCCATCACGACATCTTGGCCGGTTTGCAGGTATTGAATCACCTCGGAGCGGAGTGTGCCGTAGAGGTTGCCGTGGACCTCGGCGCTTTCAAGGAATTCGCCGTTTTCGCGCTTGGCTAAAAATTGTTCCCGGCTGAGGAAATGGTAGTCCTTGCCGTTGGTTTCGCCGGGGCGTGGTAAGCGGGTGGTGCAGGAGATCGAGTAATGAGCCTCGTTCTCGCCCGCCAAACGCCTGCATAAGGTCGTTTTCCCAGATCCCGATGGTCCTGACACCACTAATAATATTCCCGTCCGTTGCGACATGGGTCTAAACTGCATGGAAATTTCAAAATTCAAATTTCAAAATTCAGTTAAACGTAATGATGCCGCTCTTGACTTTTTCACTGGAAATCCGCTTAGAATGCGAGCGTGTCTAAATGCTGCAATTTGTTAGTGTCCTTGGTGTTGGGATCAAATTTCGTGGTCGCCCAAAATTGGGAACGAGAGGGCGTGGAATTTGCTATGGTTGAAAGCCGTGCCCGGGATCTAGCCAAGGCAAAATATCATGCTCCGAATAAGGAAGCGCTCCCGGGTTGGATGAAGTCACTGACTTATGATCAATACCGTGATATCCGCTTTGAACCGAAGCGCTCTCTCTGGAGTGATTCGAAGTCACCGTTCCGCGCGATGTTTTTTCATCCGGGATATCTCTTTCTAGAGCCTGTAGCCATCCATGAGTTTACCGATACACATCGTCAACGAGTGAGACTTTCCGAGGCGTTTTTTAATTACGGTCCGTTGGTGAAAAATCATGGGGAACTGCCTTCCGAGGCGGGATTTGCAGGGTTTCGCTTACACGCGCCGCTGAATAACACAGAGGTGTTTGATGAATTGGTCGTATTTCAAGGAGCAAGTTACTGGCGGGCACTTGGGAAAGGTCAGCGTTATGGAATTTCCGCAAGGGGTATCGCAGTAGATACTGGCGCGGACGGTGTATCCGAGGAGTTCCCTATGTTCCGGGAGTTTTGGCTAAAGAAACCCCAAGAAGGGGATGAGCGAGCTACCTTTTATGCTTTACTGGATGGTCCTTCCTATTCGGGTGCGTATGAGTTCGCGATCAAGCCAGGTGAGGATACCATCATGAATGTGAAAGCAGTGCTTTTCACACGTAAAGAGGTCAAACGCCTCGGGATCGCTCCGATGTCGAGTATGTTCTGGTTCGGTGAAAACTCACGGCGCAGATTCGATGACTTCCGTCCAGAAGTGCATGACTCCGATGGTCTCGCGATCCGTATGGGAAGCGGCGAGAGAATCTGGAGACCTATTTCGAATGATACCGGAAACTTGGAATTCAGTTTTTTCAGTATGGAAAAATGCGATGGCTTCGGGCTGTTGCAGCGTGATCGCCGATTCAGTGCGTATGTAGATGGCGAGGCCGCGTATGATCTCCGTCCTTCGTTGTGGATTGAGCCAACTTCTGATTGGGGATCTGGCAGCGTGATGCTGATGGAAATTCCAACCGGAAATGAGCTCGCCGACAACACTGTGGCGATGTGGGTTCCTGAAAAATCCCCCAAACCAGGAGATCGTTTGGAGTTCAACTATCGTCAGCATTGGACGATGGAAGAGGATCCGTCTGATGCCGGTGGTCGCGTGGTTGCAACCCGCACGGGTGTTCATGAATGGCAGCCTGAACAGCGAACGATGATTGTGGAATTCGAGGGAGACAAAATCATTGGTGAAGATGGTAAGATGCCAGAGGCGAAAGTCGAAGCGGCAGGAGCAGCAGGTGAAAAAGTCAAAATTCAAGGCGTTGCGGTTCAGTCGATTTCGAAAGGCCGTGTCAGGCTGGCATTCCAGATCCTTCCCGCAGCAGAGGGCGGAAAGCTCTCCGACGTTGGTTCACTTGAGCTGAAAGCTTCACTAAAAAGAGGAGAAGATTTTCTAACTGAAACATGGTTTTACCGAATCAAACTATAGACTCACTCAGGCCGCTCAGTGAATCTGAGCTTGAGGAATGGGAAGACGCTTACGCGGCAGTAGAGGCGTATTTGGCGGCGCTTCATATTCGCAACCGTTTGTTGGTTGCGGAGTTAGTGCGTGGCATTCTGTGGCGTGCTTCTGCGCGACGTGTGAATGAACCAGATAGCACCGCCCGGAAATTGGCAATGGAGGAAATGCTTTCTGAGATCGGTGAATGGACCGAGCGAGTGCTGGACGAACCACTTGTGGATCGGCGCCTTGCTGCGCGGGGTCGCCTCGCATTATTGCTCGCGGGTATGCCGGACCGCTGGCAGGGAGTTTTTCTGACGCCTGAGCCGTGGCCAGAGGAATTTGTTGCAGCGATGCGGAGTTCCTATCTTGCCGCCGGTCCTCAGTTCGCAGAGCTAACGATGGTTCCAAAACCACTTGAGCTCAACGTGATCGGAAGCGGTGCGGCGCAGTGGTGGGAAACGATGGATAGGCGTCCCATCGTGCGGCGTATGTTTGCGGCTGGCTTATTGGCTGCGGTGATTGCGAGCGTTTGGTTCATTTTCTTTGACTAATGGAAACTCAAGATACATCCGCAAAATCGGAATCCATGCCATTTTATAAAGGTGCATCCGCTAAAGGACGGCGCTTGGTATTTTTTGGCAGCATTATTTTGGTGAACATTGTCGCGGTGTTTTGGTTGGCGGATTTATTTTGGCGCTTGGGGCTCCACCGCGCGCACGTGCCTCTGCTTATCATTTTCGCAATTCTCAATGGATTGCTCGTCCTCGGATCATTTCACGCATTGTTCGGCGCGCTCGATATCTTCCGTGGAAGACATCGGGCGGTGCGCATCTCGGAACTCGCAGAGGGACCGGTGGATGTATTAGGAAAAAGGCATGCGGTGGTCATGCCGGTTTATAACGAGGACAGCGGAAAGTTCTGCGCGCGGATCGAGGCGATTTATCGATCCATTGAAGCGACGGGACACTTAGACTCATTTGATTTCTTTATTCTAAGCGATACTCGGGATCACGATCTATGGGTGTTAGAAGAAGTTGCGTGGACGAATCTTTGCCGTAGACTTAAGGGATTTGGTAAAATTTATTACCGTCGCCGTAAAACCAATGATAACCGCAAGGCGGGCAATATAGGAGATTTCGTACGGACGTGGGGTGGGGGATATGAAGGAATGCTGGTGCTGGATGCAGACAGTTTGATGGACGGCGGAGACATTGTGAAGATGTCGAGAGTGATGGAGGCATATCCAAAGCTCGGTATTTTGCAAACACCGCCGAAGCTGATCCGAGGAGTTTCTATTTTCACGCGGTTGCAGCAATTTGCGATGAGGCTATACGGGCCGTTGTTCATCCGCGGGTTGAATTTCTGGCAACTCAGTGGCGGCAGTTACTGGGGACATAACGCGATGATACGAGTGAAACCGTTTTCGGAATTTTGCGAGCTCCCCGCGCTTCCCGGTAGAGAGCCATTTGGCGGTCGGATACTCAGTCATGACTTCGTCGAGGCCGCGCTAATGGTTTCCGAGGGATGGGAAGTATGGTTGGCGTGGGATATCGAGGGGACCTACGAAGAAGCTCCTCCGACATTGGTGGATCACTTGAAGCGCGATCGCCGTTGGTGCCAAGGAAACCTCCAGCACATGTGGTTGATCTTCGCTCGTAAGCTTCCCCTGACCGTCCGTATTCATTTGTTCATGGGCATCATGGCATATTTGGGAAGCCCTATTTGGTTTCTTTTTTTGCTGATGGGCTCATGGCTTGCATGGGATTTTAAAATGAGCGACCTGAGCCCGCTGCCATTTGACGGCTATGTTCACCATTTGTTCGGAATCGATGTGCAGCTTCAGGCGCTAATTCTAACAGCTGCGGTTTTCACATTGCTTTTCTCCCCGAAGATTCTCGCGCTGTTAGGTGCGTTGCTTTCATCGCAAACTCGCCGCTCTTTTGGTGGAACGTTCGCTCTGCTAATCGGAGTGTTCATCGAAACCATTCTCTCCGTTTTGCTAGCGCCATGCGTAATGATGGCTCATACTCTCATGGTGGCTGGAATTGTCTCAGGACATGCCGTTGGTTGGGGAAATCAAAATCGCGAGACCGATGGCACAGCGTGGTCGGATGCGCTGCGCTTTCATGCGGTGCCTACCATTATCGGCATCATTTGGGCGTTTTTCGCATGGCACATCGGCAGGGATTTCACCATGTGGATGGCACCTATTCTGTTAGGTTTAATCTTGTCTATTCCAGTCTCTGTCTGGACCAGTCGTTCACGTTATGGCCGCGCTCTAGGAAAACTTCATATCCTCTCTACTCCTGAGGAAATTAATTTACCTGCTATCGTGAAGCTTGCGGACGACGCTGAGCATCATGATCAAGGCGTTTTGAATGCCTCGCTTGCGGATAGGAATGGAGTCATCGCGGCGGTGGTCGATCCCTATGTAAACGGAGTGCATGTTTCTCTGCTTGAGCACTCGGATATGAACCCCATCGAAGAAGCACTCGCGCGGCGATGCCTGAGAGAGGGGCCGGATGCATTGGATAAATCCGAGCTGGCGCAATTGCTTTATCTCGCTCCGGCCATGCTGATGATGCATCGCACCGTTTGGCTGGGCCTGCCCGAAGAAGTCGGCAGCGTGTGGATGCGTGCGGTGGAAAGTTACCGTCGCCGTGGGGATTTAGTGGTGGAAACAGGCTGATTTCTCCGTGATTCCGAGGCTTGCCAAGGATTGTGACTAAGTTACACTGTAGCCACTCCATGAAGTGCTTTATTTTCACAACTGCCGCTATGTTTCATGGCGTAACGATCGCTAGCGCCGCAGAAGTTGCGCCGCTAAATCAGACGAATTTCCTCGAAATCCTCAAAGGCGGCGGAATCATGATGTTTCCGTTGGCGCTCATGTCCGTGATCTGTGTGGTGTTGATTTTACTATTTCTCATCACGATCCGCCGTAATGCCGTTGTCAGCGACCGATTCATGAATGCTGCCGAGTCGATGATTCGCAAATACGATTTTCACGGATTGATCGCTTTAAGTAAACGCCGCAACGAGTGCATGGCTCGCATTGTCCAGAAGACCCTCGATTTTGCCACAGCCAATCCCGGAACCTCGTTTGAGAACGTCCGCGACGTAGCGCAGGTGGAAGGATCACACCAAGCGGGAATGCTCACCTCACGGGTCACTTACCTCGCCGACATCGGAGCAATCGCTCCTATGGTGGGCTTGTTGGGAACCGTATTCGGAATGATTGAGGCGTTCATGCAAATCTCCTCAGGAGAGGTACAAGGAGTGCGCGAGATGGGAATGGCTGAAGGGGTATCCAAGGCCCTGATCGCAACGGCAGGCGGGCTTGCCATCAGTATTCCTGCACTGGCCTTTTATTCGATTTTCCGCGGGCGGGTCCAAAAGTATAGTTCTGAGCTCGAAGCTGCGGCCACCTATTTTATCGCCATGCTCCACGCACAATATGAGCGCCAACCCAACCAAGCCGCACAGGAATCCGTGCCGCCAGCTCAGCAGCGCGGGCGTGACGGTTTTGCTATGCCGGCGGCGTCTCCTCTCTTGGGTGAGCGACCTGATCTCCACGGAATCTAATCGAGAAGCACATGAAGTTCTCTAATAATCAACCGCCAGCGATAGCCATCCAGTTGGCTCCGATGATCGATATCTTGCTCTTGTTGTTGAGCTTTTTCATCATCAGTTGGCAGTTCAATAAGGCTGAAACGGAGCTCAACGTCTCCGTCCCGACCGCTCAGGAGGGCGCGGATCCCCAACGTCAAATTGGTGAAATCGTCATCAATATCCTTGGTGATGGAGTGATACGCGTTGATGGAACTACGGTTGACCTGCCGCAGTTGTTAGATAAGCTAGCGAAAATTGCAGAAAAATTCGAGAATCAACCGGTACGAATTCGTGGTGATGGTGGAGTCCCTTATCAACGCATCGTCGAGGTGATCGATACTTGTCAGAAAGCTGGAATATGGAATATCTCTTTCGCCACTCAGCGTCCAACCCCTTCTAAATAAGACGGAATGCAAAAGCCCCACACATTTCATTCGCTCCGAATTCCCTGCTTGTTACTGGGGAGTTTCCTAACTCTACACGCCCAGCAAGATCCGCCGCGTGCAGGTGTGGTTGAGGAAGCTCTACAATCCGATCCAGGAAATGATTTATTCAATCGCGGAAAGAATATTTTTGATGCGGCCCAAAATGTTGCCGATGCGGAAGAGCGTCGCGAATATTATCTCAAAGCTACGAAAATTTTCAGTGATTACATCAATGAGTTCGGTCGCCACCAAAATGCTGAGGCTGCGTGGTGGTATCTGGGAAGCAGCTACCTACAAGTTGGAATGACAGATGATGCGAAGCGTTGCTTTTCCACGCTTCTCAATGGTTTCGGCGAGGGTAAATACGCCGCCGTGGCAGCTTACAGTATGGCGTTGGATCATTACAACAAACGCGAGTATGCATTTGCCGCGCCTCTATTTGAAAGGTTCGCCGCAAATGGATCGCGTCCCGAGGATAAATCCAAAGGCAAGCTGATGGCTGGAAGTTGCTATCGACTAGAAGGCCGGGATCGTGATGCGATAAAATCATTCAAAGAAGTGATCGATGATCCGAAAGGCGCTCCCTTGCATGATCAAGCGAGACTCTACCTTGGGCATGTTACATTCAAACAAGGAAAAGTTGAAGATGCCTTAAAACTCTTTGAGGAAGTTGCGAAATCGGAAGCTGCCGAAAATATCCGTGCAGAGGCAGCGCTTCACGCGGCGATAACTGCAACCAAACTTGGAAAATCAGAAGTTGCGGAATCTTACCTGCGTATTGTGTTAGAAAAGCCAGGTATGGAATCTGCGCGCCCGGATGCGCAAATTGCATTGATGGAAAATTATTTTGAGTCAAAAAAATACAAGGAAGTAGTCGATATTTACAAGGAAAGCACCCTTAAAGCTGAGGGAGAGAAGGAAGCGATGAGGTTGATGGTTGCCGCACGAGCCATGCTGCAACTCAAACAAGTTTCTGAAGCTAGTAAGTTGTTTCGAGAGATTGAGCGCGCCGTCCCACCTGAGAATGATCTCGCCTTCCAAGCATCTTATTATCGTCTGAATTGTTTTTTCCAGATCGAGGGAGCTTACGTCACAGAGCAAGTGGATGCGTTTCTTCAAATCTACGAAAAAAAGCGTCCCGACGACACCCGTATCCACACGGCTTTACTGATCAAAGCTGAGACGTTATTCTCAAAAAACAAAATCCCCGCCGCCGCTGAAGTTTTCGCCAAGGTGGATCCGAAGTTACTCAGCGAATCGAATCGCCCCGGATTTCTTTATCAACGTGGTTGGTGCCTTGCGGAAGCTGGAGATAAACAAGGATCGATCCGTTCGCTCAGTGATTTTATCACCCAATATCCAAAAGATGAGCGTGTCTATCATGCCTTGGTCAAACGCGCCAAATCATACGTGGAGATAGGCGAGGCGGGGAAAGCGATTGCCGATTATGATCTCGTCGCCTCCGAAAAGAAAGCTCCCGCCGATCTGGTTTCCCTAGCATGGCTGGAGTCCGCTCGCGCCCGTCGTAAGGAAGGCAATATCGAAAACATGTTGGCCCGCTACAAAGGCCTGTTAGAAGTCAAGGATCTCAGTGAAAACCTCCAGGCTGAAGCGAAATATTGGATCGGGTGGGGTATGGTGAAAACCAATCAGCCCAAAGATGCCGTGTCGTTTCTCAACGAGGCTCGCAAGCTTCGCAAAGATGCTTACGGCAAGCACGCTGGGTTGTTGCTCGCGCTGTCTCATTTCACTGCACAAGATCCAATCCAGTTAGCGGCAGAAATTGAACTCGCGATCAAAGAAGATTACGCAACTGAAATCCCCGCCCAAGCCCTGCAATGGACGGGTATGCAATCCTACAACGGCAAGGACTATCAATCAGCAGCAAAGTTTCTTAGTCTTACTGCAAACGACAAGGAACCACGCACAACTCCCAAAGAAGTCTGGCGCTATTTGGGAAAATCTCGCCTCGAGATCAAGCAACCCAAAGAGGCGCTCACCGCGATCGGACATATGCTCGAAGTTGAAGACCAAGCGGCATGGAAAGCGGATGGGCTGCTCGATCGAGCCCGTGGCCATTATCAATTGAAGCAGTTTGATGAATCTCGCAAAGCTGCGGATGAAGGATTGGTCCTCAATCCCCAAGGCCGAACATCTGCTGGATTACGTATCGTATCAGGCGACCTGCATGTTCAGAAAGCAAGTTACGCTGAGGCATCGGCTGATTATTTGTATGTGATCCAGTTCAGTGAAGATCCGGATCTAAAGCCCCTTGCGATCCATCAATACATTTTACTGTTAGAAAAGCAGAGTAAGGCTGCCGAAGCTGAGAAATACAAAACCCAGCTCAAGACAGAATTTCCGAATTGGAAATCGCCGTAGGCTGTTTCGAAATCATAATCCATTCCGCATTTTTTGAGAAATAGACCAACGGTAGTTGGCGCGTGATTTAAATGAGCTCTTGTGAAAATATGGATAGAGAAATGCAGCAAGCTTTGATTGCTGGCACAGCAACTGTGCTTGCCGCTGCTGCCGCACTTCCTGAGCGTGATGGCCTTGCGTTAGAGATAGCCACTGTGGAGGCCGCTGCGGCGCGTGGTTATTTTCTTCCGGATGAAGAAGAATGGGTGAAACTACGATATTCGCAGTATCTCAGCTTGCGCGCATCGTTGCTGGCTACGATTGAAGAAATCGGGGCGCTCGCCGGGCGTGGCGGCGTGGAATGGAACTCACGTTTGCCCTTGTTCGCCACCGCTTTCGCTGCCGCTTGTATCTTACTGCGAGCCAATCGTTTCATTGTCGATCTCGCCGATCAGCATCCAGTCTTATGGAAGAAGCTCGATGAGGAAGATAAGATTTCCGGCATTCCTAGGAAATCATTCACCATGATTTACGAAGCACTCACCTCGCCGCGAAACCAGCTTCGTTTCCTTCATGCTGCGGATCATTATATCCAGCATCGCAATGAAATATTTGCCCTTTCCGATGATCCGATGATCCGCTCCATCATTGAGCTATTGAAATCTGAAGAACAATTCATCGAGCACCGCCGTAGCGAATTGGTGAAACGCCGCATTTCTTATCGCTGGTTTTCTTTTCTCAGGCGTCATCGCTCGGCATGGAAAAATGTCATGCGTGGGATGTTTGAGGTTTCGGGCCGAGCCATCGCAGATCTACATCAACCTGGCATCAAGCCCATTGGTGCGCCCAAGCGAATTCAGCCCTCGCTCCAAGATCATATAATCGAGATAGTAAGGCCTGGCGATGTGTTCGTTACTCGTCACGATGATGCATTGAGTAACTGGTTTCTTCCCGGCTTCTGGCCTCACGCTGCGCTGTATCTTGGAAATACTTCCAACTTCACCTCTGAATGGGGCGAGCTTCCGTCTGAAAATGTGACAGGTGTCTGTTTTCTCGAAGCAAAAAAAGATGGGGTTAAAGTCCGCCCCGTCACCGAAACACTGGCGGTCGACGCATTGGTCGTATTGAGACCTCCTCTGGCCGATTCCGAACTCCAGCGCGGCCTACAAAGAGCCCTCTCGCATCGTGGCAAATCCTACGATTTCCTCTTCGATTTCCGCACCGCAGATCGCCTCGTCTGCACCGAGGTCGTTTACCGCGGCTTCCATGGCATCGCTCCCATCCAGTTCCAGCTTCGTGAAGTCGGCGGTCGTCTTTGCCTGCCCGCCGAGGAATTTCTCGATCAAGCCCTCCGCTGTGGCTTCCAGCTCATCCTTACCGCCGGGCTGGATGGGGACAGAGTTCTGACCGGATCTGAGGCCGAGCAAGCATTTCTAGCTAGCCGAGGCATGGCTAAAAAAGGCCAAGAATAGAGCGAAATCGACGTGGAACTTATTACTAAATAGGACAGGATCGATTGCATTAACACGTTTACACACAGGCTAGGCTATACTAGATTTATCGATATTCGTGTTTCGCCACACTGTTTCGTAAGAGCTTTGTGATCACAGTGCGCTCCGATTAAACCTGCATTTTTCTAACCGTCTAACAAGCTGCGCAAACCCAAACCCGATGAAAAACCCCAAGTTTTCACTTCCTATTTTCGTAATTATTTTACTCGGATTCACCACATCTATGGCGCTTGCCGCCCCCCACTTTGGGGAAGAGGAATTTACTTATCAGCAACCTGACGGTGAGTCTTTTCAGGTTCGATTGTATGGGGATGAGTTCTTTGCCTATGTGGAGAAAGTAGACGGCTTTTTGGTCATCCGTGACCCAAATAATGGACTTTTCTGTTACGCGAAAGTGACGCCAGACGGCTCCGACATCATCTCGACAGGTGTTAGAGTAGGTCAGGCCAAGCCCGCCGGACTTTACGGTCGGGACTACTCTCACTAAAATCGGCTTGGGCACGCAGATTTTATCCGGAGCTAGTAACTATACCGGAACTACAACCGTCAGCGCGGGTAAGTTGTTGATCAACGGAAGCCTGAGTAATGTCGCTACGGCATTGAATGTCGCAGCCGGAGCCACCCTCGGTGGAACTGGCACCATCGGACGCAACGTCACCATCGCCGCCGGCGGTCAACTGGAGTTTGACATCAGCTCCGCCGCCGCTAGTCATGATCGGCTCGATATATCGGCAAGTAGCGACTTTACCTTCTCTGGTACGTCCGTCCTGACTATCACTTCGTCCGGCGGAGCTTCAGTTGGTAAATACACCCTACTCACTGGAGGAAATAATCTGATAGGCGTGGCCCCCTCTACCCTTAACCTACCCGCCGGATGGTCGGCCACGGTTTCTATATCGGGCAACAGCCTTGTTCTAAATGTTACCTCCACCACAGTTTTCGATTCGTGGTCACAAGGAACAACTATGAATATCGATAGTAATGGCGACGGTATAGCTAATGGCGTTGCTTGGGTGTTGGGAGCAACGAATCCGTCTTCAAATGCCTCTGCGTTGTTGCCAATTCTGGATAACAGCACAGATCCAAATTACGTTGTTTTTACCTATCGTCGTAGAGAGGATGCGGATGCCGATACTAACACGACGATTGTAGTCGAGTACAGCAGTAACTTGACTGGTTGGACCAGCGCCGTGGATGCAACTGTGAACGTGAATAATAATGGAAATATTGAAATCACCGAGACCAATGATGGCTATGGAGCGGGAGTCGATATGGTTGAGGTGAAGATCAAACGCACCCTTGCAGTGGGTAATAAGATCTTCTGTCGATTGAGTGTGAATATTACTCCATAAAGTAATTTTGCATACTTACTTCAGACCAGTGACTTGGCTGGATGCTAAGTTTTATCTCCAGCAGGAATAACCAAGGTCGGGACAAAGGCTTTTCTCACCATGCCTTCGGCGACGCTGCCGAGAATGAGTGAAGCGACGATGTTGTGGCCGTGCGAGCCTAGGACGACGAAGTCGGCACCGATTTCTTTGGCTTTAGCTGCGAGCTCGAGGAGTGGGCTGCCATCGGCAAGGTGGGTGATGATGGCGATTCCATTTGCGGCGATCTCGGCCGCGGTTGCATCCAGATTTTTTTGGGAGCGGCTGCGGGCTTCTACGTGAAAGGAATGGATCTCTGGAAATTCACCAGGGCTCAAGCCGTAAGCTGTGTAGGTTGGCTCAGGTTCGATCACATGGATCAAGTGAAGCTCCGCACCGTATGCTTTAGCTAATTCAGTAGCCGCAGAGATCACACCCGAAGTGGCGTTTGAAAAATCGATGGCAGCAAGGATCTTTTTCATGTCTCATGCTAACCGAAAGATCCCAGTCACGAAAGATAAAGATTCAGGGAAATAGGAGAGGTTTTTAGGTAAGAAGAAAATGATTCACTGGTTCATTGCATTCAACTCTAAGCAAACAGATCTTTTACTACTTTGGCGGGTTCCACTCCGGTGAGGCGTTGGTCGAGGCCTTGGAATTTGTAGGTCATGCGTTCGTGATCGATACCGAGGGCGTGCAGGATGGTTGCGTGGAGATCGCGGATATGCACAGGATTTTTGGTGATGTTGTAGCTCATGTCATCGGTTTCACCGTAGGTTTGACCGCCTTTGATGCCTCCTCCGGCCATGCAGATGCTGAAGCAGCGGGGATGGTGGTCGCGGCCGTAGTTGGTCTCTGAGAGGGTGCCTTGAGAGTAAACCGTGCGTCCGAATTCGCCGCCCCAGACCACGAGGGTATCTTCTAACATCCCGCGTTGTTTGAGATCCTGAATAAGGCCGTACATACCTTGATCGACATCTTTGCATTGCGAAGCGAGGTCGCGTGGGAGATCGCCGTGTTGATCCCAACCGCGATGGAAAATTTGGACGAAGCGCACGCCGCGCTCGAGCAGGCGGCGCGCCATTAGGGCTGAGTTGGCGAAGGTGCCACGGTTTTTGCTGTCTGCACCATAGAGGTTATAGGTGTGTTCGGATTCGCCCGAGAGATCGGCGAGTTCCGGAACGGAGCGTTGCATACGATAAGCCATCTCGTACTGCTGCATCCGAGTTTGGATTTCAGGATCCTGGATCGCATCGTAAGACTTTTGATTCAGTTTTCCTAATCCATCTAACATGCTGCGGCGGAGCTCGCGGGGAACGCCGGGAGAGTCTTTGAGGAAGAGGACAGGATCGCCGAGTGAGCGGAGTGAGACGCCAGCGTATTTACCGGGAAGATAGGCGGAGCCCCAGAGTCTTGAGGAGATGGCTTGGACGTTGGAGAAGGGAGAGGTGTGTTTGGCGTGGAGCACGACGAAAGAAGGTAAATCCTCGTTCATCGATCCGAGGCCGTAAGATAACCAAGATCCCAATGAGGCTTTGCCGTTAACCATGGAGCCGGTGCAGATAAGTTGGTTGGCGGGCTCATGGTTGATCGCATCTGTGTGCATGGATTTGATCACACAGATATCATCAGCCATTTTTGCTTGCCATGGTAGTAGCTCGCTCATCCAAGTTCCCGACTGACCGTGTTGGTTGAATTTAAAAATTGATGGAGCGAGGGGGAAGGCAGCTTGGCCGGCGGTCATGCCGGTGAGGCGTTCGCCTTCTTTTGCGAGATAGGTTTTGAGGTCTTCTTTGAAGCGTTTTTTCAGCTCAGGTTTGTAATCGAAGGTATCTAGTTGGGAAGGTGCGCCGATGAGTGAAATATAGATCGCGCGTTTGGCTTTGGGCGCGAACTGCGGGATCGACATATTGCCCATGGGCTTGCCTGCGGCCATTCCTTCTTGGCTGAGTAAAGATGCCATCGCGGCAACGCCGAGTCCGGTTCCGGTTTTGCGGAAGAACTGACGGCGGGTGTATGCTTCGTTGTAAAGATCTACTGGATTCATCGTAGTTTAGCGGGTTACGGTTTCGTCTAGGTTGAATAACTGATTCGCTACCAAGGTCCATGCGGCGAGATCAACGGTTGGAAGAGTTGTGTCGTAGGTTGATTCTCCGACAGTGAGGGCGAGTTTCGCTTCTTCGGGTTTCTCACGATAATATTTCTCGGCAGAGGTATAGGTTTCTTGAATCGCGGCGCGTTCATCGGCTTCTAACTTACGGTTGAGCAAACGCAGGGTAATTATATCAATGCGTTGATCGAAATCTTTACCCTCTTTCAAAACGAGGGTGCCTAGCGCACGTGCGGCTTCAACGAATTGCGGATCGTTCATGAGAGCGAGGGCTTGCAAAGGAGTGTTAGTGCGTTCGCGAGCGACGCAGAAGATTTCTCGGCTGGGGGCGTTAAGGATTTCCATGGTCGGTGGTGCTGCGGTACGCTTCCAGAAGGTATACATGGAACGGCGGTAGAGGCTTTCTCCTGTGTCTTGTTTGTAATCTTTGGTGTTGGATTGCGGCATGGCGACTGCGTTCCATACGCCTTCGGGTTGGTAGGGTTTCACCGAGGCGCCACCAACTTTTTTAGAGAGAAGATTGGAGCTTGCGAGAGCGAGATCACGAATTTGTTCAGCGTCAAGGCGGGTGCGTGGACCGCGTGCGAGCAGATGGTTTGCGGGGTCGGCTTCGAGTTTCTCAGGTGAAATCTCACAGGCTTGGCGGTAGGTTTCAGACATCACAATAGTTTTCACCATGTGGCGGAAGTTCCATTTGTTAGCGATGAATTCGGAGGCGAGCCAGTCGAGTAGCTTTGGATGGGTGGGACGAGCACCCATGATGCCAAAGTCGCCGTTGGTTTCGACGATGCCTTTACCGAACATATTATACCAGAGGCGGTTCATGGTGACGCGGGCGGGAAGAGGATTTTTAGGGTCGTTCAACCACATCGCGAGACCGCGACGATCTTTTGGCGCGCCTTCGGGCATGGGTGGAAGCATGGCGGGGGTTTCGGGAGTTACTTTTTCTCCCTTGGCAGCATATGCTCCACGAGTGAGGACGTGGGCAAAGGGCGCTTCTTTTTTCTCCTCGTAGACCAATGTCATTGAGCCACGATCACGGATTTTTTTATCTTCGGCCATGAGCTTGTCGCGCTCACTGATCAGTTCAAGAGATTTGGGATCCACGACAGTTACGTAGTGGTCGAAGAGCGCTTGGTTTTGTTTCTCGTTGCGTTTATCAGCAGGAAGGGATGCCCATTCCTCGATCATTTGCGAATTGGCGATGCGTGCGATTTCCTGGTCGTTAAGGAGGCGACGATAGAGGCGGAAATCTTGTAGCGCGAATTTGCTGCTAATTTTGGAATCTCCATTGGAGCGCGAGCCGAGAATGAGGGGCGTCTGGGTGACGATGTTTCCACCGACGGTGTTAGGATAGATTTTCGCTTTGGATTTTTTACCATCGATGTAGAGCGAGAGCGATTGGTGTCCGCTCTGCGTGCCGTCGAAAGCGACGAGGATGTGATACCATTTTTTAGGTTTCAGCTTGGTTTCTGCTAGAATTTTGCAGGCGGATTTATCCCAGCTATCGATGACATGGGCGCCAGGACTGCCGCCCTCAAAGTATAAATCCCAACCACGGTAGCTTTGTGCCGGATCCATTTTTGCAATCACGGAACCTGTCGGCTCTCCCTCGAACCAAACGAAGCCGCCATAAGTGATTTGATCGCTGCGGGTGAAATTTCCAATATCGCCGAGCTCGATCGGACTGTCGGAAATGATGACGGCTTTGCCGAGTGGGCCGTCGACAGACTTCGGTTCGATAGGCCATTCTTTCTGAACCCCATCGATGGTTCCGGTAATTTTTCCGCTCTCAGACGCCAAGGGTAGATGTATGCTGAGTGTGGAATCGATCTCGCGGCCAACCTGTGTTGTTTTACTGGCGAGCCATGCTTCGAAATCACTTTTTGCGGCGGCTTTGCGTGAAGCTAAGCGGCCATTAACATCGGCGACTTTTGTTTCCAGAGAATTGAATGCTTCGCGGTCTTCCATGATGGGAGCGAAGATGGATGGTGGATGGTTGGCATTGTTTCCATCCAAGGCTGACATGTTATTATTGCGGAAGAACGCTGTGAGTTGGTAAAACTCTTTGGTGGAGAAGGGATCGAACTTGTGGTCGTGACAAGAGGCGCAACTCGCTGTGAGTCCGAGCCAAACTGCACCCATGGTATCGACGCGATCCGTGGCATAAATGGCAAAGTATTCATCTGCGATTGCGCCGCCCTCACCTGTGGTCGAGAGGCAGCGGAGGAAGCCGGTGGCGATTTTTTGATCCAAAGTGGGCTGGGGAAGAAGATCGCCGGCGATTTGTTCAGTGGTGAATTGATCCCAGGGCATGTTGACTTTAAAGGCATTGATGACCCAATCGCGGTAAGGCCAGATGGCGCGGTAGTTATCAATATGGATACCGTGGGTGTCGGCGTAGCGCACGGCGTCAAGCCAATGACGGGATAAATGTTCGGCGCTGGAGATGGTTTCCAATATGCGATCTGCTTCGGCTGAAACCGCAGCATCTGGATCTTTTGCGTATGCCGCGACGAAGGTATCGGTAGCGCTGGGTTCTGGGGGAAGTCCGGTGAGGTCGAAACTCAAGCGGCGGTGAAATCTGCGTGGATCCTCTGGTTCATTGGGTTTGAGTCCAGCTTGAATGAGTTTTTCGTGGATGAAACCATCAATGGGCTTATTTGACCAATCGTTCTTCGGTGGGTCGAGTCGAACTACTGGCTGATAGGACCAATGACCTTCGTATTCTGCGCCTTGATCGATCCATTTTTCGATGAGAGCGATATCTCGTGGCTTCATCTCCTTATGGCTTTTCGGCGGAGGCATGATCTCGTCTTTGTCCGTGGATTTGACCAATCGCATCAACTCAGATTCCGCAGATTTGCCTTTGATAATGACGGGGCTTCCGGATTCGCGGATTTTAAATGCGTCTGCTTCGATATCTAGGCGGAGGGGCTCCTTTTTTGGTTCACGAGTGCCGGCATCTGGGCCGTGGCAGTGATAGCAATACTCGGAGAGGATGGGTTGGATGTGCTCGTTGAAAGAAATCGTTTCAGGGAGTGTCATCGAGCTTTCAGCGCCTTTGTCAGGGGTTTTGTCCGCGGCATTTTCAGCTTTAGCAGAGGAATTCTCCTTGCAGCCAGAGAGTAAAAGGCAAAGGGGTAAAGCAGTGGCGTAGATGATTTTCATCAGGAAAAAACGGGGTTAATACCGCCTCGATACGTGCGAGATAGGTTTGTTCTGTCGGATAAAGGCTAATTTAAGTGTAACTTAGTTCCAAAAAATGACGTTTGGCAAATCGCAATCCTCGATTTTTAAGCGTTTTTCAGGAAATGACCTTTCGTCGGAATTCTTCATTGGACTTTGCGGGTTGAAACTTAGAGTGCGCTGCATGAAACGCCTTTTCTTACTAGATGGCATGGCTCTGATTTATCGGGCGCACTTTGCCTTCATTCAAAATCCCATTCGCAACTCCAAGGGTGTCAATACTTCTGCGCTCTACGGTTTCATCAATACGCTACTCTCGATTTTGGAAAAAGAAAACCCAACTCATCTCGGGGTTGCGTTCGATACCTCGGCGCCGACTGCGCGGCACATTCGTTATCCTGCCTACAAAGCGCAGCGCGATGAGATGCCGGAAGAGCTCGCAGCAGCGATTCCTCATGTAAAAGCACTCTGCCGCGCCTTCGCCCTGCCGGTGCTGGAAATCGACGGTTTCGAGGCGGACGATTTGATTGGGACTTTGGTGAAACGCGCAGAGCCAGATGGTTTCGAATCCTACATGGTCACGCCGGATAAAGACTTCGCCCAGTTGCTTTCCGATACCACCTTCATGTGGCGGCCCGGTCGTAAGGGCACGGATCATGAAGTTATTGGGTTGAAACAGCTCCCGGAAATTTGGGGGGTTTCAGAGCCACACCAAATCATCGATCTACTCGGCTTGATGGGGGATGCCTCCGACAACATTCCTGGCGTTCCAGGAATAGGCCCGAAGACTGCGCAAAAACTCATATCCGATTTCGGAACGATCGAAAACCTCCTGAAAAACACCGATCAACTCAAAGGCAAGCAGAAGGAAAGCATCGAGGCGAATGCGGATCTGGCGCTGCTTTCCAAAGAACTCGCCACCATCATCATCGACTGTCCGCTCGAAGTGACTTGGGACGATCTGATTATGTCCCAACGCGATGACGAAGCACTGAAACAACTCTTCATCGACTTTGAATTCCGCACACTAACCAAACGGCTGTTCGGCGAAGAAAATGTTAGATCTGATACACCTAGTCAGTCGCAACAAGAGCCAGCGCCAACGCTCTTCGAAACCTTCAAAACCATCCGCGAAGTTCCACACACTTACACGCTCGCCGACACCAAATCGCTTCAAGACCAACTCTTCAATCATCTCGCTGCCCAAAAATCTTTTTGCTTTGATATCGAAACCACGTCATTGGATCGCCACTCCGCAAAACTGTTAGGCATCGCGTTTTCATGGAAGGCACACGAAGCTTGGTATCTACCGTTTTCTGAAAATATCCTCACCGAAATCAAAGCCGTATTACATTCCTCAGCGGAAAAAATCGGTCACAATTTGAAATACGATTTATCGGTCCTGCACTCGCATGGGATCGAAGTGAGCGGGCCGTATTTTGATACGATGCTCGCAGATGCGTTAGCAGTTCCCGAGCGCCGACACAGCATGGATTATCTCTCTGAAATTTTACTCGGCTATACGCCAGTGAAGTTGGTGGATATTGCCAAGCCTGCATCCATTATCTCCGAACAAGGATCCGATGACCTCTTCGCCTTCGCTGAAAAAACCAAGCCGTCCAAGGAGCTAGATATCGCTGCTATCCCTCTCGAAACCCTTGCGGAATATGCTGCTGAGGACGCGGATGTTACTTTCCAACTCGCCGAAAAACTCCGTCCGCTACTTATCCAAACCGGTCAGGATAAAATCTTTTCTGAAATCGAAGCTCCTTTGTTGCCTGTGTTAGTGCGTATGGAGATGGAGGGAATCGCCATCGATCTCGGTGCGCTAAAAACGATTGGCGACGATCTTCAGCTGACCATCGATCAGCTCGCGAAATCCATCCAAGCGCATGCTGGAACTCCGTTCAATATCGCCTCGCCGAAGCAACTCGGGCAAATCCTTTTCGATCATCTCAAGTTGTTAGATAAAGCCAAGAAAACCAAAACCGGCCAATACAAGACCGATGAACAAACGCTTTCCACTCTGTTAGGTATTCATCCTATCATTGAGGAAATTCTCGAATACCGTGAGGCAGCCAAACTGAAATCGACTTACCTCGATGCGTTGCCGAATCACATTGCGCCTGAGACGGGACGCATCCATACGCATTTTCACCAACTCGTCGCCGGAACAGGCAGGCTCGCCTCATCCGATCCGAACTTGCAAAACATCCCGGTGCGTTCCGCTGCGGGCCGGAAAATCCGCCAAGCCTTCGTGCCGCGAAAAGGATACACCTTGCTGTCCTGTGACTACTCGCAAATCGAACTACGCGTGATGGCCGCGCTTGCCTGCGATCCGACGATGATTACAGCGTTCCAAGACGGTGTCGATATCCACACGATCACCGCAGCCAAAGTCCACGGCGTGACGCCGGAAGAAGTCACTCGTGAAATGCGCTCTGGTGCGAAAATGGTGAACTTCGGAATCATCTATGGCATCTCCGCTTTCGGGCTCTCGCAACGCCTTGCAATCCCCCGCAACGAAGCGGCGGAAATCATCGATGCGTATTTCCGCGAGTATCCCGCGATCAAAGAATACATGGACCGCACCATCGCGGAGTCACGTGACAAAGGCTACGCCGAAACGCTTTCAGGCCGCCGTCGTCATTACCCCGATCTCAATTCCAGCAACGCCGGACTTCGTCAAAACGCCGAGCGCGCCGCGATCAATATGCCTATCCAAGGCACCTCTGCAGATATGATCAAAATCGCGATGATACGCATCGACGAGCTACTGCGCAAAAAGCCTTACCAGACGAAGATGTTGCTTCAAGTTCATGACGAACTTGTGTTCGACCTTCATCCAAATGAAGAAGCGGAACTCGTCCCGAAAATCATCCACATCATGGAAACTGCCCTCCATCTTCCTCACGGCGTTCCCATTTTGGTGGAAAAAGGCACCGGCAAGAACTGGCTAGCTGCGCATTAGATCCGTTGCCTGAAATCCTTATGCTTTTGGTTACTGGGGAAATTCTGGGGAAATTGGTGCGCACATGTGCCATTCGCATTAAACCAAGAACCAACACAATGACTCTAGTTTAGAACTGTCTAACTTTTGGGGTCAGGCCAAACCCAACGCGTAGGGTCGCTGTGTTGGGGCAGATTTTGGATAAATTTACCGGTAAAAACCATATAGATACTCAATTTAATCGTTTCAAAATATGCCAGGCAGTTTATTGCAGTTTATTTGTTAGTGGTAGATTTTGTCTCTGTTTATTTCACTTCCTCGGTTTAACTGGCAAAAGCACGGAACAGCTATGGAGCTCAATATTCTTAGTGGTTATTGGAGTCTTACATAGTTTTACAGTAACTTTCACGAAATCAATTTGACGATCTCGATATTCCTGCGGAATTTCAATTCTCTTCGAGATAAACTCAATCACTGTTAGGAGGTTTGTATTTGGTTTCGTTGGGTAAACTACATCTAAAGAAGGATCTCCTATAACGGACATGACTACACCACTGATGACATTGCCTGATTTGTCTTCGTCATAAGACACAACGTGGATTCCTCCTTGAGAAATCAAATAGACGCTGCCATCTGTCGAGTTATTCACGATATTGACAGTAAGGGTCCCGTCCTTTTCTTTGTAAGCGTCGCCACTGAGGAAAAAAGCATCTTCTGCTTTAGGTGTTGGTTCGTCTTCCGACTGAGATTTCTGGAAAGGAATCAGTAACAAGCACGCGGTGAATATCACGTGAGCTAGGAATCGTCTTTTTGCAGTCATAAATTGATTGGTCGAACGTAAAAGAGCACGCAACCCTATCAGCGGGGCCGCACGTCGATCACGGGGTTGAGGTTAAAACTACGGTAGATCATGAAAACAGGGCGGCTGATAGGGTTGCTGTGTCTCGACTTGTTGGGTCATTTGTTGGGGGGCGACCATAACGGATCATCTTTGGGAACGAATCCTACAATCTCCTTCTCTAGCGTGGCTACCAATTGAAATTCGATGATATCGGGATTGCTTTTGAGTTGGGATTGGGCAGGTGCGCCAAGAGAAATCATCTTCTCAATTCCGAGTTCTGGAACGGAAATCTGAAACTTGGTATCTGGTGCATCCAAAACACCAGCATGTGAAGGCGGATACTTCAAATCCTCCTTCAACTCGATCACGTCGGTCGAGTAGTTCAGAACCCCGCTCGTAATCATCCGCTTGAAAAAGTCCGAGCAACGTCCTTGGTCCATTGTAGCAATCTTGCGCTTGGCACCATGTTCTGTCACTGAAACGGCTCCGTTGCTCTCAATCGTCAGATGAGTATCACTGCTTTCCATGCCACCGACATAAGACAAGGTAATGAATGCCTTGCTGGCGGCCGGATCGAACCGTTCCAACCGCGCATCGTCTTCTGGGGAAATGCCTTTGCGGTGGAAGTAATAGGACCCGTAGATCCGCTGACGGATTCTATTGATGAATTCACCTTGTCGCTCCTCTATTCGGGAAATTCGCTCGCTTGCTTGGTGTTGCACTACAATACACGCCCCAACCCAGCCAAGCGCGAAGAACACCAAGATGAGTGCGGTGATGACAATGGCTCGTTTCATAATGCTCTTATTCTGCGACCCAATAGTGTAATTGAGCAACCCTTGCCAAGGAAGGCTCAGTTGCTTTGATTAGCTATTAGTTGAATTCTTGTTCCGACGGAAGAGAAATCGGCCTTGCTGTTTGGATAAGGATTCAGTTTGTGTGTCCCTTTATTCGCCTTTATTCGATAAATGTGTAAGAAAATTTCATTTTAGAGAGCATCTTGTTCGGTGTCTTCACTGACATAGCGGTCTAACTAACGCCGCCAGTGACGTTTATTTGAATCCAGAAACCGTGAGTCTTAACGTAAAAAACTGCCAGGCATACATTAAATTTGCAGATGAAATTATGAGGATGAAACTTGGGCGTGGGCGGATGAAGCCTGAGATAAACAAAGGGATATGATGCGAGATGAGTTCACTGTTCGGTGGTGAAGGTAGAGATGAAAGCGGGGCTGAAGTTGGGGCAGCTTTTTGAATCTGCACCGCCACAAGGGTAAGGTCATTGCTTTCGGCCATGATTTGCCTTTGCTGTTGATCATGCGGAATTCGGCGGAGTTTTAGACCTTTTGACTCCGGTCATTAAAATGGGTCGGATTTGGCAAGCCAACGAGTTCGTAACTTCTAACAGTCTAAGGTAGATTCGTGGAGCCCATTAGGAAGCGGTCACATTCGCGAGCAGCACTACGACCTTCGTTAATTGCCCAGACGACGAGTGATTGTCCACGGCGTACGTCACCCGCAGCGAAGACACCGGGAACATTGGTTGTGAAGGTGCCATGCTCAGCTTTAATGTTAGAGCGGGCGTCGGTCTCTAGGGCGAATTTCTCAATCACTTGATTTTCGGGCCCCGTGAAGCCCATTGCGAGAAGTGCCAGTTGGCAAGGAATCACCCGAAGTGTACCGGGAACATCTTTGGGGCTGAAGCGGCCTTGCTCGTCTTGGGCCCACTCGATATCGACGATTTCGAGCCCATCGAGATTACCTGCAGCGTCTTTGAGAAAACGCTTGGTCTGGACGAGATAGTGACGTGGATCCCTGCCTTGAAGTGCATTAGCCTCTTCTTGGCCGTAGTCCATTTTGTAAATCTTAGGCCACTCTGGCCATGGGTTGTTCGCAGCGCGCTTATCGGGGGGTTGCGGCATGATTTCTAGTTGAATGACGCTTTTGCAACCGTGTCGCAGACTGGTGCCCACGCAGTCGGTACCCGTATCGCCCCCGCCGATCACTACCACATCTTTGCCCGTGGCGTTGAGAGCTGGGTTGGTACCGTCAAACTGGTGATCGAGTTGATAGCGGGTGTTAGCGGTGAGGAATTCCATCGCCATGAAGACGCCCGTGGCATCGCGATTGTCGATAGGGAGGTCGCGCCCTGCGGTGGCCCCGCAGCAGAGGACTACTGAGTCAAACTCGGCACGCAGACGCTCCGCAGTCCAATCAGTGTCTTTGCCGATGCTGATTCCAGTTTTAAATTCGATACCTTCTTCTGCGAGTAAATCGACTCGACGTTGAACAACGAGTTCCTTATCGAGTTTCATGTTAGGGATGCCATACATGAGTAATCCACCAACTCTGTCCTCGCGTTCGAAGACGGTTACATGATGGCCCGCTTGGTTGAGTTGGTCAGCGCATGCGAGACCGGCAGGTCCAGAGCCTACAACAGCAACTTTTTTGCCAGTGCGAGTTTTGGGGATGCGTGCGACCACCCAGCCTTCTGCCCAGCCTCGATCAATGATGGCACACTCATTGTTTTTAATGGTGACTGCGGGCTCGATCACGCTGAGAACGCAAGATCCTTCACAAGGTGCGGGGCAAACGCGACCCGTGAATTCAGGAAAGTTATTTGTTTTGTGGAGCCGTTGAAGCGCTTCCTTCCAGCGTCCGCGAAAGATTAGATCATTCCACTCTGGAATGAGGTTATTGACGGGGCAACCGCTTGCCATGCCAGAAACCATGTGACCGGTGTGGCAGAAAGGTGTTCCACAATCCATACACCGCGAGCCTTGTGCCCTTTGTTGTTTCTCGTCGGGATGAATTTTGAACTCGCGCCAATTCTTGATGCGCTCGAGTGGTGCTGCTTCTGCGTCGGTCACGCGTGGCACTTCCATGAATCCTGTAGGCTTACCCATATAATTGAAATTTAGAACGTTGAATGTTAGTTGCCCCCGACACGAGCGAGGTCTTTGAGATTCTCTTCAAAAGCCGCCATCGCAGCCTCGTCGCCTGTGAGCCCTTGCTCCTCGACTTTTCGAAATGCTTCTAACATCCGTTCGTAGTCGCGGGGAAGTACTTTGAAAAACTTGGGTAGTTCAGAATCCCATTTTTCTAATAATGATTTTCCTCGTGGTGATGCGGTGTAGGCCACGTGTTTCTCAATTGTGGCCTTCACCAAGTGGATGTCCTTGTCCGCGCATTCGATGAGGCGGTAGAGATTGACCATTTCATTGTTGAGGCGCTTCTCAAATAAGCCGTCGATGTCATAGACATAGGCGACTCCGCCGGACATGCCCGCCGCGAAGTTTCGACCCGTTTCTCCAAGAACGATGACTTGACCACCGGTCATGTATTCGCATCCATGATCGCCGATGCCTTCGACGACGGCGAAGGCTCCTGAATTTCTGACACAGAAGCGTTCACCCGCTTGGCCATTGATGTAAACTTCTCCGCTAGTCGCGCCGTAGAGTGCGACGTTGCCGATGATGATGTTTTCCTCGGCTTTGAAGCGGGAATTCTTGGTTGGATAGATGATCACCTTGGCACCTGATAGGCCTTTGCCAACGTAGTCGTTGGCATCGCCTTCGAGACGGAAAGTCATGCCTGGAGGTGTGAATGCGGCGAAGGATTGACCAGCACTACCAGTGAATTTGAGTTCGATGGTGTCTTCCGGGAGGCCCTTGCTGCCATATTTTCGTGAGACTTCACTGCCGGTGATCGTGCCAACAACACGATTCACGTTGATGATAGGCAGTTCCACGCGGACGTGCTCGCCGCGTTCGATGGCGGGCTTACAGAGGGTCAGTAAGTGAGTGTTGTCGAGCGCATCTTTAAGACCATGGTCTTGTTCGATTTGATGGTAGCCACCAACTTCTTCACCGACGTCAGGCTTGTGGAAAATGCTGGTGAGATCCACTCCGTTAGCTTTCCAGTGTGCTGTCGCTTCGTTGGTATCTAGGCATTCCACGCGACCGACCATTTCGTTGATGGTGCGGAAACCCAGTTCGGCCATAATTTCGCGGAATTCCATGGCGATGAACGTCATGAAATTGACGACATGTTCAGGTTTGCCTTCGAAGTTTTTACGAAGTTCAGGATCTTGAGTGGCGATGCCGACTGGACAGGTGTTTTTCTGACAGACACGCATCATCAAGCAGCCCACCGTGACGAGGGGAGCCGTTGCGAATCCGTATTCTTCGGCACCTAGCAGTGTAGCGATAGCGACATCACGACCGGTTTTTAACTGTCCGTCCGTTTCGAGAACCACACGGCTGCGAAGGTCGTTGAGGAGGAGAATCTGGTTAGTTTCTGCTAGGCCGAGTTCCCATGGAGCGCCAGCATTGAAGATCGAGGACGAAGGCGATGCGCCCGTGCCGCCGTCGTGGCCAGAAATGAGGATCACATCGGCATGGGCTTTAGCCACCCCTGCTGCGATTGTGCCGACTCCGACTTCTGCGACGAGTTTCACATTGATGCGGGCACGCGTGTTGGAGTTCTTGAGGTCGTGAATCAGTTCTGATAGATCCTCGATGGAGTAAATGTCATGGTGCGGTGGCGGAGAGACGAGACCTACACCGGGGGTCGAATAGCGGACTTTGGCGATCCATGGATAGACCTTGGAGCCTGGGAGTTCGCCACCTTCGCCGGGTTTGGCGCCTTGGGAAATTTTGATTTGGATTTCGTCAGCGTTGACGAGATATTCGCCAGTCACCCCGAACCGGCCGGAGGCGACTTGTTTGATCGCGGAGCGTTTGCTGTCACCGTTTGCCATCGTGACGAAGCGTTCTGGGTCTTCACCCCCTTCACCGGTATTTGATTTGCCGCCGATGCGGTTCATGGCGATCGCGAGCGTTTCGTGAGCTTCCTGCGAGATTGATCCGTAGGACATGGCACCGGTTTTGAAGCGTTTGGTGATTGCTTCGATCGATTCGACTTCATCGATAGGCACAGGTGGGCGTGTGCTGCGGAATTTCATCAAGCCACGCAGGGTGGAAAGATTTTCGCTCTGGTCGTTCACTTTTTTTGCGTACTGTTTGAAGACCTCGTAACTACCCGTGCGAGTTGCTTTTTGCAGTAAGTGAATGGTTTCTGGGTTGAAGAGATGGAACTCGCCATCGCTGCGCCATTGATAGACGCCGCCGGTGTCGAGTGCTGCGTCTTCTGCTTCGATGTGGCGGTCTGGGAATGCTTGGCGGTGACGAATGAGTGCTTCTTCAGCAACTTTTTCGATATCAGATCCTTCGCAGCGGCTGGATGTGCCGCAGAAATATCGGTTCACCAAGTCGGTCGACAGACCGATGGTTTCAAAAATTTGTGCACCACGATAAGATGCCACCGTGGATATTCCCATTTTCGCCATGGTTTTGACAACACCTTTGATCGAGCCCTTGAGGAAATTGTAAGTTGCCTTTTCGAGAGTAATATCTAACATATCTTCTTCGATCATTTTGTGGATCGATTCGAAGGCCATGTATGGGTTGATTGCGTCTGCACCGTAGCCAATCAATGTGGAGAAGTGATGGACTTCGCGAGCCTCGCCGGTTTCGAGAATAATAGAGACTCGGGTGCGAGTGCCTTTGCTGACAAGGTAGTGGTGGATTCCACCCATCAACAACAGAGTTGGAATGGCAGCTAGGTCGTGATTGATACCTCGATCTGATAGAATGATGATATTGCATCCGTCTGTGATCGCAGAGTCGGCATTTTTGCAGATTTGTTCAAATGCGGATTCAAGTCCTTCACCACCTTGGTTGGATGGGAAAAGTGCGTCGAGTGTGATGGATTTGAATCCATCAAGATTGATCTCACGAAGACGAGCGAGTGCTTCGTTGTCGATGAGAGGATTATCCAAGCGGACCATTCGGCAGCTTTGTGGTCCTGGTGCGAGCAGGTTGGACTCCGATCCAATGAAGGTTTCGGTGGAGGTGACGAGTTCTTCGCGGATGCAGTCGAGTGCTGGGTTGGTGACCTGTGCGAAAATCTGTTTGAAATATTGATAGAGATGTTTCGGCTTGCTGGAAAGAACCGCGAGCGGCGTGTCGTTGCCCATCGAGGAAATCGGCTGGACGCCGGTCGAAGCTGTGGGTCCTAACAACATCCGCAGGTCTTCGTAGGTATAGCCGAATGCAAGTTGGCGTTCGAGGATGCGGTCGGGTTCTATCGTCTTTGGAGCTTTCGCTGCGGGAAGGTCTTTGAGAGTGATCCTGTTTTCATCTAACCACTTTCGGTAAGGTTTGGCTGAGTAGACACGCTTCTTGACCTCCTCGTCGGGAACGATGCGACCTTCCTTCATGTCCACAAGAAACATCCGCCCAGGGCGAAGGCGACCTTTTTCAATGATGGTCATCGGATCTAGATCTGGCACGACACCAACTTCCGAGGCCATGATGACGAGATCATCATCGGTGACATAGTAGCGGCTTGGACGCAGGCCGTTACGGTCGAGAACGGCGCCAATTTGTTGACCATCAGAAAAAGTGATAGAAGCTGGACCATCCCATGGTTCCATCATGCAAGCGTGGAATTCATAAAACGCTTTTTTGTCCTCGTCCATCATGGTGTGACGCTCCCATGGTTCGGGGATCATCATCATCATCGCGTGGACGAGATCGTAGCCACCGTAGTGCAAAAATTCTAAGGCATTATCGAATCGCGCTGAGTCCGATCCGTCTTCGTTGATGACGGGGAAGATGTTCTTGATGTCCGTTCCAAAAAGGTCGGATTGGCAGAGTGCCTGACGCGCCTTCATGAAGTTTGCATTGCCCATGACGGTATTAATTTCTCCGTTGTGAGCGATGAAGCGGTTTGGGTGAGCTCGCGACCAGCTTGGAAAGGTATTCGTGGAGAAGCGGGTATGCATCAGCGCGAGTGCCGACTCGTAATCTGGATCGAGTAGATCTGGAAAGTAAGTGGAAAGTTGGCAAGGGGTGAGCATGCCTTTGTAGACCATGGTCCTAGCAGAAAGACCGGTGACGTAATGGTAATCTGCGCCTGGGAAAGAATTCCCTTTGTTGCCATGGACGTCGCGGAATTGGTTGGGCACTTCGTTGTTACGGATCCAAGCGCCTACGCGCTTGCGGATGACGTAAAGCTTGCGCTCGAAGTCCATCGGGTCGGTGATGTCGGGGCTTTTACCGATAAAGATTTGCTTGATGACCGGTTCGTAGCGGCTGGATGTTTTTCCTAGCAGTTCGCTTTTTACCGGGACGGTGCGCCAACCGAGAAATTTTTGGCCTTCCTCACG
>JANPEG010000081.1:0-2313 GCA_031431855.1 Akkermansiaceae bacterium
GTCGTGGCCGAGGTCTTTTAGGATGTGGTGAACGACTGTGGTGGGAACGAAGCGGTTGAGCGTTTGTTCCGTGCAACCGTATGGATAGCTGGAAAGGTAAGGCAGCGCATCGATCATCGCGCTGGCGACGCTGGGCGAGTAATTCAACGTCAGCTTGCTCTCGGCGGGTCGGCGCTCTTTTGGAATATTGAACTCGATGGTGGTGGAGTTGCCTTCGGGATCGATGGCGCGGCTGAAGGAATCGGTTTTCATCATGCCGTGGACGTAGACGGGGAATTTCATTTCCATGGCATCCGAGTCATCGGCGGCGATGGCTTTCATGCGGATCGTGGTTTCACCTTCGGCGATGGCTTTCGCGGTCCAGTCGATGCGGGTTTCTCCCATTGAAGGGATGGAAACTTCGTGGGTTTGGTTATTGTCGGCTGTTAGATTTTTACCATCGAGTTCGAGTGAGACTGTGACTTCTTTGGCTTCTTTGTGGTAGTTGTGAACGACGGCACTGAGGGTGACTTCGTCTTTTTCGATGAAGAAGCGTGGGGCTTGGAGGCGGATGATGAGGTCTTTGCTGGTGACGATTTCCGCCGAGCCTTCGCCGACGCGGGTACCTTTGCCTATGGCCCAGGTTTTGATTTTCCAGGTGGTGAGGTTGTCCGGCATTTCCATGTCGATGGTGGCCTCGCCGTTTTCGTTGGTTTCGATGGAACCGACCCATTTTAGAAGATCGGCGAACTCGGAGCGGACGACCACTTGAGGAGCGGCGGCTTCGCCGCCAGCTGCGTCTGCGTCTGAAAAAGCTAAACCTTCTGCTAAATCCATTTTTGCCGAGGCAGCAGGCATGGGAGCTCCATTTGCGCCGCCCTCATCAGCAAGGGAAAAGAATGCTTCTTTTTCCACTCCAGCTCTCATGCTCCTGCTTTTATCTCGTCTGCTTCCTAGAGCATTCACGTTTCCGAAAATCCCGAGTTGCTGCATGAAGGTGGAATTAGGCAATTGCAGGTGAGTGCCCATGAAACCTTGGGAGTGTTCCATGCCACGGCCGTAGTAGTGGCGTTTCCAGTCCCAGAAGAACGGCACGATATCGTCGACGTTTGAGCCGCCGGAGATGTATTCGAGGGATTTATCGTAGATCGTGACTGCGGCGGAGCCTTGGAAGGGTTTTCCTTCGTGGTCGGTGATCTTGATCGTGAGGGAAGTTTTCTCGCGGGGTTTGAGTTTGTCTTTCGCGGGTTTGACCTCGACGGTTAGTTGGCGTTTCTCCGGAGGAAGAACAATCTCGCGGTTGACTGTGTGAACATTTCCGTTAGAGACCGTGACCGCCTCGATGAAAAAGTTAGGCATATCGCGGAGGGTGAGGGGGATATCGACGACTTGGGATTTTCCGCTGATGTTGATGATCTTAGTTTCGCGATCTTTGCCTTGGTTGGGTCGAATGAAAAGCCAGACACGGGAGTTGGGTTGGTTGGTGTTGACTAACAGTTTCACAGTATCGCCGGGGCGGTATTCCTTTTTATCGGGGATGAGTTCGAGGTCGTTGTAGCGGAAATTGCCTTTGGTTTTATCGTTGGCACCGTGAACCGAGAAAATCGTCGCGCCTTCTTGTTTGCGACCTTTGGTATCGGTGAATTCGACCGCAACGCGGTATTGCCCGGGTTTGGAAGCGGTGAAGGTCCAGTTCTCACCTTCGGGTGTCCATTTGCCGATTTCTTTTTCTTCAATTTCACCTTTGGCGTTGAGTGTGGACGAGTAGAGGATGGCGGTAGCTTTGCCTTCGACTTTTTTGCCATCGAGTGTGCGTGCTGAAAACGTTCCGGTGACTTTATCGCCGAGATTTGCGTAGCCGCGATCTAACCAGGCCGTGACGCTGTAGGGTTCACGAGCGGCGAGGACTGAGCCGTTGCCGACGATCGTGCGGCGCGAGGCATCGATCACTTCGGCGGTGATCGTGTAGGTGTGATCTTGATCGCCGTGTACGAGTTTGGCGATGGAGCTATCGATTTTGACTTTTACTTTTCCGTCTGGGCCGATGGGAGAGGTTTGTTCGAGGATGAGCTCGGGAGCGCCCATGCGGTGTTGTTCCCACCATGGAGGAGCGGGGCGGATGCAGCCCCATCTTCCCCAACCGGGATACCATGAGACTTCGGGGTAACACCACCAATAGCCGGAGCCATAAAGCCAATCCCATGGGCCTTCGGGGAACCAGCGATTGTTGAAAAAGTCGCGTTGCACTTTGATTTTCACCGTGGCTTCGGTGACGGGTGCGCCGTGGTAGTAGTTGGCGGAAACCGTGGCTTCAAACGTTTCTCCGAGCGCGAC
>JANPEG010000082.1:0-27908 GCA_031431855.1 Akkermansiaceae bacterium
TTTCGCGAAGAAAGACGAGACGATCCGCCTTCACGACGAACCAGATCATGACGGACTCTGCCACCGCGAGCAGGAATTTTTTCTCAAAGCGATTCTAGAGGATCTAGATCTCGCCGATCACATGGACGATGCGGTGGCATCAATGCGTATTGTGGAGGCAGCTGATGAAAGTTTCCGCACAGGTAAAACAGTAGACCTTTGATATTTATGAAAAAGCTCATCCAAATTATCGCCTTGTCGGCACTCGCGAGCGGCATTGCCAGCGCGATGCAGGAAATAAAAATGCGTTCTTTATTCAACGGCAAAGATCTAACAGGTTGGAAAGGGGATGGTTACATCGTCGAGGACGGTGCGATTGCCTGCACGCCAGAAGGTAGAAACTTGATCACCGAGGAAACCTTTTCCAACTACATCCTCGAGTTCGATTTCCTGCTCACTCCCGGCGCGAACAATGGTTTGGGTATTCATTATCCGGGAACTGGTGATGGAGCATACACGGGGATGGAAATCCAAGTGCTCGATAACACCGCAGAGAAATACAAGGATCTCAAAGACTACCAATTTCACGGTGGAATTTACACCTTGGCCGCCGCGAAGAAGAGCGGGCTCAAACCTGTCGGCGAATGGAATCATCAACAAGTGACAGTCAATGGATCGAACGTGAAAGTCGTGCTCAACGGCGAGATCATCCTCGAGGCGAACCTCGAACAGCTCAGCGAGAAAAATCCAAAACACGAAGGAGTGAAACGCCGCGCCGGACACATCGCGTGGTTGGGGCATGGTGATAAGGTTTCTTACAAAAACATCTGTATCGCAGAGATCGCACCTACAGCGAATGTTGAGCGCATCAAGAATGCCGGCTTTACGCAAATCTTCGATGGCTCCAGCCTCAAAGGTTGGAAACACGAGGAGAACATGGGTAACTGGACCGCCTCTAATGGGAACATCAAACACAATGGTCAGCCCGGAACCATTAAAGATCTTTGGACTGAAAAGTCCTATTCCGATTTCACCCTTATGCTCGATTGGCGCTGGGCGGGTCGCGGACCACTGAAGATGCAACCGGTCGTCAAACCCGATGGTTCGAATGGCGAAAAAGTGGAAATCGAGGAACTCGATAGTGGGGTATATCTCCGTGGAGATTCCAAGAGCCAAGTCAACTTTTGGAATTGGACCGTTGGATCAGGTGAAGTTTACGGGTTCCGGATGGATAATAAACAACCCGCCGAAGTTCGCGCGGGTGTCACCCCAAAAGCAAAAGCCGATAAACCGATCGGCGAATGGAATCGCACGATTATCACCCTAAAAGGCGATCGACTGACGGTGACTTTAAACGGCCAAGTCGTGATTGAAAACGCCCAGCTTCCAGGCACTCCGAAAGGTGGCCCTATCGGATTTCAGCATCATGGCAGTCGGATCGACTTCGCAAATGTCTGGATCAAGGAACTTTAATTTTTCTCATTTCATCTAATCTAACATAATCCCACGTCTATGACCTCAAAATCCACCGCTATCCGACTCTCTGTCATGATGTTTCTCCAGTTCTTCGTCTGGGGAGCATGGTTCGCCACTCTTGGACTTTGTCTGGGCAGTAACGGACTTGGAGATTTTTCCGGTGGAGCATACGGTTCAGCTCCGTTAGGTGCGATGATCGCGCCGCTATTCTTGGGGCTCATCGCCGATCGATTCTTTCCCTCAGAAAAAGTTTTCGGGGTTCTGTTTTTGATAGGTGGGGCGCTCTTGTTAATGATCCCAAATGTGGCGGCGGATGGGAATGGTCAGATGATGGTGTGGTTGATGATTGGCAACATGCTGTGCTTCATGCCTTCACTTGGATTGGCTAACACGATTGCGTTTACCAATGTGGATCACCTGACATTTCCAAAGGTCAGAGTATGGGGAACGATTGGATGGATTGTTGCAGGTCTGGTCGTTGGGATTTTAGGTTGGTCCTCGAAATTTGAGATGTTTTACATCGCTGGCGGTGCTTCTTTATTACTCGGTATTTATGGATTTTTCCTGCCTCATACTCCTGCTCCGAGTAAAGGTCAGCCAGTCAACATGCGCGCCTTGCTTATGGTGGATGCATTCTCGCTTTTGAAACGTCCCGCGTTCTTTGTCTTCATGCTGTGCTCCATGCTGATTTGCATACCGCTGGCTTATTATTACGGAGTTACATCGAACTACCTCCAAAACACAGGTTTCTTGCAACCGGCCTCGACCATGACCATCGGTCAAATGTCGGAGATTTTCTTCATGTTGTTGATTCCGTTCTTCTTCCGGAAACTCGGTGTAAAATGGATGATTCTGATAGGGATGTTAGCGTGGGTGGTTCGATATGTTCTCTTCGCTTACGGCGCACCTGATCAGGTGGTTTGGATGATTTTCCTTGGGGTCGCCTTGCACGGAATTTGCTACGACTTCTTTTTCGTCACCGGCTTCATGTATACCGATAAAGAAGCTGATCCTTCGATCCGCAGTCAGGCACAAAGCATGCTGGTGTTTTTCACTCAAGGCGTGGGGATGTATATCGGCTACGCGATTGTTTTTGGTATTCTCTATCAGGTGCCGTCCTCACTCTTCGGTATCAAAGTGGACTTCTCAGGTTTGGGAGATGGGGTTCCGGGATTCTTACCTTTGGAGACTGCTATCAAAGAGGCACGCGGTAGCACCGATCTCAGCTTCCTTCAACAGCTCGGACAGATGTTCTCAGTATCAATGCCTGAGGGAGTGAAAATGACGACTCTTCTGACTGATACAATGGGCCAGTGGAAATCCTACTGGTTGCTCCCAGCCGGCATGGCAGGGGCGATTGCTGCTCTCTTCCTAGTCGCTTTCCGGGATAGGAAGAGCGGAGCGAAGGATGGGGAGTGATTCATATAACGCCCACCTTCTCGGAATCACGGTCGAGCAGGGCCGCTCGACCCTACCTTTTTGATAGAGAGATCTCAGCGATCCCGCAAAATCTCGTTGTTGTCACCCATGAGGAGGTTCTTGGGCTTGATGGGGGTGTCTGAGTAACCAAAAGCCATGATGGCGACGCGTTCGCCTTTTTTGATGATGTGGGCAGCGCCGCCGTTGATGAGGATTTTTCCGGTGTTGGGTGGGCCTTCGAGAACGTAGGTTTCGAGGCGAGCGCCGGTGGTGATGGAGGCGACCAGAACTTTCTCGCCCGGCCAGAGATCGGCGGCGTCCATGAGATCGCGAGGGATTTCAATGCTGCCCTCATACTCCACATCGGCCTCGGTGATGAGGGCACGGTGGAGTTTGGATTTCAGGACCTCGCGGGTCCATGAGTTGGATTCTACCTTGCGGAACATTTGTTTGGGGAACGAACACCTTGTAAGGTGTATGGTCAAGTTTAGATATAATGAAACCGGACGGCGGATAGGCAGAAGAGGGTGGCGGTTTCGACGCGGAGGACGAGATCGCCGAGAGTGACGGGGATGAAACCGGCGCCTAGGGCTGCTTCGGTTTCTTGGTGGGTAAAATCGCCTTCGGGGCCGATTAAGATGGTTACGGATTCGATTTCTGGATGCGCAGCCAGGGTTTCGCGGAAATTTTGTGGATTCTCTGCGAGCGAGGCGATGATTTTCAGTTCCGATGGGTCAGGGGATTTGATCCATGTATCGAATGAGATGGGATCGGCGATGACGGGGATAGTGAATTGGGCGCATTGCTTGCAGGCTTCGAGGGCGGTGCGGCGCCATTTCTCGGCTTTCTCATCGCCGGGTGAGACGATGGTGTTGCGGGTGACGAGAGGTTGGATATTGGAAACGCCGAGCTCGACGGCTTTTTGAACAATCCAATCCATGTTTTTCCCTTTGGGAATCGCTTGTGCGAGAATGATTTCGGGCAGTGGGGTGGGTTTGGATTCGGCGAGCTCTAGCATCAGATCGATGCGTTGTTTAGAAACGGACAGCACGCGCGCCTCGGCGAAGTTCCCTAAGCCATCGAAGACCGTGATCGTTGCGCCGGGTTGGACGCGGAGGACTTGAGCGAGGTGTTTTGCTTCATCTCCTTCGAGGAAAGGAGTTTCGGTCCAGTTTTGAGGTGGTAGATAGAAGCGGGGCATGGAAAAGTGGAAAGTGCCGAGTGATCAGTGATAGAGTTGGAAAATTACAGTTTCAAAAACGTTTCTAACATTTTTTTCCCGTGTTCGGTGAGGATGGATTCGGGGTGGAACTGGACGCCGTGGACGGGGTGTTCTTTGTGGCGCAGGCCCATGATTTCTTGTTCCTCGGTCCATGCGGTGATTTCCAAACAATCAGGTAAAGTCTCGCGTTTGACGATGAGGGAGTGATAGCGGGTGGCTTCGAAGGGGCTGGGTAAGCCGGCGAATACGCTACTGCTGTTGTGATGAATGGGCGACGTTTTGCCGTGCATGAGGCGGTCTGCGCGAACGACATCGCCGCCGTAAACTTGACCAATCGATTGGTGGCCGAGGCAGACACCGAGGATGGGAGTGGTGGGGCCTAGCTCGCGAATCAGTTCGAGAGAAATGCCTGCTTCGTTCGGTGTGCACGGGCCGGGTGAGATGCAGATTTTTTCTGGAGCAAGTTTTTTTACCTCATCCACCGTAAGCGCATCGTTGCGAAAAATTTTCATCTCCACCCCGAGTTCGCCGAAGTATTGGACGAGGTTGTAGGTGAAGGAGTCGTAGTTATCGAGGATGAGGAGCATAAAGTTTCAAAATTCAAGTTTCAAAATTCAAGGAAGAGGGATGATTTGGCGCAATGATTATTTGTTAGTTGCTGGAGCTGGATATCTGACAGCTTCAAGGGCAGCGTTGACGAGTTCGGCGTTTTCGCCGGTGAAGCCCATGCTGGTAACCTTGTGGGAGAGAATTTCAAGGTCGTTGGCGTTGAACCTGTCAAGGTGACGATAGGATGATTCTCCGAATTTCTTCAAAGTGTTGGCGATGAGGAGGGCTTTTTCGTGAGGATCCCGAATGGCGTTTGCGAAAGCAGTTAGACCATCGGTCCCGCTATAGAGTGAATTTATGGTGTGACTCTCTAGATCCGCAGCGGTGAAGCCTTCGCCTTCAGGGAGAAGTTTGGCAAAGAAGGGGATTGCTTCCGGGCTGTTGTAGAATGAATTACGAATCGTATCACCGATGATTTCCTTCTCTTTGCCGGGGGATGCGGCGAGGGCTTCTTTCATCCATTCGGAGGCAGATTCTTTATCACCACTTGCAAAGAGAGAGGTTGCGGCTTTGGTGCGGAAAGTGCTTTTTAGATCGCTGTCTGGTAGTTTCGTAAACCATTCCGTGGCAGCGGCTTTATCTAGAGAGAGAATTTTAGAAAAGATATTATCCATGCTGCCTCCTCTGAGTCTCCCGTCCTGATCGCGTTGGTAGAGCTGATCGAGGAGCTTGATGCGTTCGTTTTCAGGGATGTTTGAAATTGAGTTGTAGACGATGTTTGATTGTTGCTGCTGGGGAAGTGAATCGAGGTAGGCAAGGAAAGGATCAGCTCCAAGCTTTGCAGTTGACTGGGCGATGCTGTAGGAGGCACTCCAGAGTTGGTTGCCGGAGATTGTACCATCAAGCATGGCACTGCGAAGGAGAGTGGAAGCGGTTAGAGGATCATTCTTAGCCATAGCGCCGAGAATCACTGCGTAAAGTTTAGAGCTATCCTCTTGTGTTGAAATCCAATCTAGCGCGCGAGTGGGATTTTTTCCAGCGAGAGCGGAGATAACCGACGCGATCTTGTCAGAATTAATGATTTTCGGATCAGAACTTAATTCGGTAGCAACGTTGATGAGGTCTGAGACGGAAAGTTTGGCGAGGAGAAGTTGGAGTTGGTAAGATTGTTTGGCGCGGTTCAGAGCGTCTAGGTCAGGGTCGTATTTCGTGAGCTTTGTGATAAGCGCTGCGAGATCGGCGGCGGGGATTTCTGAGATAGAACGGCCACCGAGAATGGAATCGAGTAGGGCGTTGTCTCCGCTGCTACGAGTGCGAGTGTCGCGTGAGTTGGGTCGGTCGTAGCGAGTTTGGGTGGAGGAGACTTTTTGGATTTCCTCAGGAGATGTGGAACGGGATTTTCCGATAATGTATCCGCAGGCGATGGAGATGATGCAGGCTGCGGTGAGGAGGGATTTCATTTCAGGAACGCAGCTTAGGGTTTCAGTCTTTAAGGGTTTTCGCTAAAGCGATGGCGCGGAGAAGGGCTTTGGATTTGTTGACGGTTTCGTTGTATTCGTAGGTGGGATCGGAATCAGCGACGACTCCGGCGCCGGCTTGGACGTGGGCTTTGCCGTCTTTCAGGAGGCAAGTGCGGAGGGTGATGCAGGAATCATGTGAGCCATCGAATCCGAAATAACCGACCGCTCCCGCATACGCGCAGCGTTTGTTTTTTTCGAGCGAGTTGATGATCTGCATGGCGCGGATTTTCGGTGCACCGGAAACCGTTCCAGCAGGAAAGGTAGCGCGGAGAACATCGTAGGCGGTGTGCGATGGATCGAGCTCGCCAGTGACGTTGGAAACGATGTGCATGACGTGGCTGTAACGCTCGATGATCATGAAATCGTCAACTTTGACTTTTCCGTGTTTGGCGATACGTCCCACGTCGTTGCGAGCGAGATCGACCAACATCAAATGTTCGGCGCGCTCTTTGGGATCATTCAAAAGATCGGCGGCCAAGGCATCGTCTTCTTCCTGGGTTTCTCCTCTCCAACGCGTGCCAGCAATCGGACGGATGTCGATGCGGCCATTGATCGAACGGACATGAACTTCCGGAGAGGAGCCGACGAGTGCGAAGTCGCCCATTTCCAAAACGAACATGTAAGGCGATGGATTGACGTAACGGAGGGCGCGGTAGAGATCGACCGGGCATTGGTCGAAGTCGGTAGTAAAACGTTGGCTGGGGACGAATTGGAAGATGTCTCCAGCTTTAATGAATTCTTTTCCGTCGCGCACCATTTGTTCGTATTCCGCTTGGGTGGTGTTAGAAACCGCGGGTTCGTCGGTAATTTGAGCGAGTCCGTTCAAGGAGGGGACGTGTAGCGGACGATTGAGAATTTCAATGATTGCCGCGATGCGTCCGGAGGCAGCGGCGTACGCTTCAGCGGGCGATGGATGTTCGTCGAGAAAGGCGTTGGCGATGATTTGCAAACGGCGCAGACGGTGATCGAAAACTAACAGAGTATCCGCGAGCATGAACAAGGCATCGGGCACGCCGAGGGAATCGGGAGGTGGATTTCCGAGTGTGGGTTCGAACTGGCGCACGGCATCGTAAGAAAGGTAGCCGACCATGCCGCCGGAAAACGGAGGAAGGGCGGGATTGGGGACGGGCTGGAACGGAGCCATTTCGCGCTCAAGCGCGGCGAGGACATCATCGGGTGCGGTCAGGGTGTGGGATTTGTTGCCTTCCGTGATCGTGATGTCTTTGCCGTGTGCCGAGAATATGCGTTTCGGGCCAGAGCCAATAATCGACCAGCGACCGCCTTTATCCGTCGCCTCGGCGGATTCAAGAAGGAACGAATGCTTCGCATCGCGGATTTTCAGATAGGCGGATAGCGGAGTTTCGAAATCGGCAGCAAGCTGGGTGAATACGGGGACTACGTTTCCTAGTTTGGAAAACGCTTCGAAGGCTGCTAGGGATGGCTCTACAGGATTGTGACTCACGGGCGGAAGAATGAAGTAAAAAGGGGCGAGAGGTCAATGGTGGGCATTTGGTTTCATTCTGGCAGTGGGGGTTCTGTTTCTTACCGCGAATGGACGCTAATGAAGATCAAGAATGGCTATAGTCGAGGGAACACCAAATTTTGCATGAATAAGTGAGACGGAAAGAGGGGGGTGGCTTGGAATTACCAGAAATTGAAGATCCTATTTTTAAATTCGCGTTCATTCGCGGTTAATTCATTTTTAAAAATAGTCTTTGGCCATGTCCATCATGGCGACTTGCAAAAAATGCTTTCTGGGTGGAAGCTGCGGCGTGGCGATTGCATTGAATGATTTGAAGAAAAACCTGCCCGAAGGCGGGTTGTTTGGCGGCGCGGCGTGGCAATGGTCGCCGGAGCCGCTGAAACTTAGTGCGGCGGAGGCTAAGGAAATGATGGCGATGGGATATCCGCTGGCAAAATTTCAACAAGCCTGCGATCTGCTCTACCGTCGATCCGCCGCGGGAAAGATCGAGCCATGGCTGGCGGAATTGTTAGATGAGGGCAAACCGGATTGGCTGGCCGCACTGCAACGCGCTCTCGGGATGGCGGAACAATTTCCCCGAGTGATTCGTCCGGATTTGATTCTGGCGAAAGGTCATTTTGCAGTTTCTGAGCTAGACAGTGTACCGGGTGGGATGGGGATCACGGCATGGCTTTCCAAGACGTATGCAGAGGCGGGTTACGAGGTGTTAGGTGGTGCGGATGGGATGATCGAGGGTTTCCGTAAGCTGATGCCTGAGGGCGGAGATATCTTGGTTTCCGATGAAGCGGATGATTACCGACCTGAGATGACATGGTTGGCGGAGCAGTTAGGAGCGGCATGGAAAGTGGAAAATGCCGAGGAATACGAGGAATGCGGGCGGGAGATGTATCGGTTCTTCGAGTTATTTGATTGGGAGTCGATGCCATACGCGCGGAAGCTTGCGGAGAAATCAGCGACAGGTGAGGCGAGCATCACCCCGCCGTTCAAAGCGCATTTGGAGGACAAGCTGTGGTTAGCATTGTTTTGGTCACCGGCTTTGAAAAAGATTTGGGAACAATCGCTGCGTGGGAGTCATTTGCGTCGATTACGGGAATGGATTCCTTTCGGCTGGGTAATGGATCCCGAGCCTTTGCCGCCACATGCAGCGCTGCCAAGACTCAACGCGCATTCATGGGATGAGGTTGCTGAGTTTTCTCAGAAAGAACGACAGTTGGTTTTGAAAATCAGCGGCTTTCACGAAACGGCGTGGGGATCGCGCGGGGTGTTTATCGGTCATGATCTTCCTGCTGCGGAGTGGCAAGAACGGTTGCAATTCGCGCTGGATCAATCCAGTGAACAACCATGGTTGATGCAGGAATTTCACGAGGGTCGGCGCTTCATGCATCCGGTTTATACGGAGGACGGCAGCGTTAAAATGATAGAGGTAAGGGCGAGGTTGTGTCCTTACTTTTTCACCGATAATGAAGGCGAAACAACGTTCGGCGGTTGTCTTGCGACTTTGGTTCCAGCGGATAAGAAAAAGATCCACGGCATGAGCGATGGAATACTGGTGCCGTGTGTGATTGGGGAGTGAGGGAAGAGTTCCAAGTTCTTGGTTTCTAGTTCTTCGGCCGTCGCCTTACGGCTATGGATTACAAGTGATCTTTATTTTGAAAATGAAAGTGCGTTAAGCTACAACCAAGAACTAGGAACTACAAAGCCGAATGAGCGCTAGCGAGCCTTCAACCTAGACGAAGTCCTGACCGCTTGGACGGAGCGAAGCGTAGTCAAACCAAGAACACTTCTACCTACTCCCATGCTCAATCGCATCGCAGATAGCGGGGAAGATTTGGCGCTTTCTTGAGACGACTCCTGGGGCGGCGTATAGGGTGTCATCAATGCGTGTGAATGGCAGGGCGGCGATGATTTTTTCAGGACCGACGGCAAGGACCATGCTTTTGAGGAGGGCGACATCTGTGATGACGAGGACGGCGATGTTATAACCTTTTTCAAATTGGAGATCGCGCAGGGCTTTTTCTAACTCATCGCGTCGGGCTTTGAATCCGTGGAGGTCTCGTTCTTCGACTTGGGAGACGCTGATGAACATGCCTTGTTCGTTAAATTCTTTGCGGTCGGTGTGGATAATTTCAGCGGTGGTGCCGTTTGCCATGAGTGAACCGACAGCGAAAAATTCCGCAGCGAATTCTTTAGCATCTACGCGTGCAATTCCGCTGAGCCAGGTTAGCATTTTTTTATCGAGCGCGGTGGTGGTAGGAGATGTTAGGCACAGGGTATCGGAAACGATGCCGCCGCAGAGACAGAGTGCGACGCCAGGTGCGGGGATGAGATCCCTGTGGAAAAATTTACGAGCGACGAGAGTGCAAGTTGAGCCGACCGGTTCGTTGAGGTAACGAATGGGTTCGCGCGAAACGAGGTCGCCGGAGAGGCGGTGGTGATCGATGACTTCCGTTATCGTGGCTTCTTCGATACCAGTGATGGCTTGTGCGTATTCGTTATGATCGACGAGGGCGAAACGGAGTTTCTGTGGATCGACGAGGTCAGATTTTGCGATGACACCGACCATGGCATCCGAGCCAGCTTCCATGACGGGAAACAGGTCCTGATCGACAGATACGAGTGCCTTGCGGATTTTCGAAACGGGTTCTTTGGCGTTTACCGAGATGAACTTGGTTTCCATCACGTGGCGCACCGTGCGTGAGCAACGGATGAGCGTGCTTGCACTGGCGGTGTCTTGGCGGCAACGCAGGAGGACAGTCCCTTTGGAAATGGCGAAGTCTTGGATTTCTTGAGAGACGACATTCTGACCCGTGACTAACAACGCGCGTGCGCCAGACTCGATGGCGAGGCGTTGGACAATGGGTCGGTCTCCGCAGATCACGAGGAAATTTCTTAGGTTACCTTCTTCCTCTGCCTGTTTGAGACGGTCTTTCACCGTGTTTTGCGAGGAGGCACCGACGAGGAGGATGAGGTCTTCTTCTTCGTCTTGATCACAAATGGTTGCACCTAAACTTTCTGCATCGAGAGTTTTAGCGAGGTTGTTGAGTGAGGCGTGCACGGTCCGGACGCTTATGCCCTCGGTGTTTGCGGGGAGGAGAAGCTTGAGGAGGTTGAAGTATTGAAGCATCCCAGCAACTGTACCGTCTTCATTCATGACAGGCACGCAGCGGACCGATGCACCGAGCATCCGATTGTAAGCTGTAAGGAAGGTATCGGACGGGCTCACAGAGATGACCTCGCGTTTGCAGATCATTCCGGCATTGGTGCGTGCATCGGTGAGAAGTTCTGGAGCTTCGAATCCCGCTTTTTCGAGAACCCATCTGGTGCGTTGTGAGATATCTCCGCAGCGGGCGGCTATCGCATTGGGTTCATCACCGCAGGCACGAAGCAAGGCAGCATGACCGATAGCAGAGCAAACCGCATCGGTATCGGGATTTTTATGTCCAATGACGTAAAAGGGGAACATCGCCACATCTTTTGTTTATAAGCTCAAAAGTGCAATCTTAAATCTTAAACTTTAAACTCTAAACTTCAATGAAGAGTCATGGATAGACCTCCGCGTCATTGCACGACTAGCGAACACCTCAAACGCCCATTCTGAATTGAGGTTTAAAGTTTAAAATTTAAAGTTTCACATCCTTTCGGGGCAGCGGATTCCCAGAAGTCCTAGGCCTTGTTCGAGGATGGTGGAAGTGAGCTTGCAGAGGGCGAGTCGGCTCGATTTGAGGGGTTCCTCGGATTTCAGGACGGGGCAAGCCTCGAAAAAGGAATGGAAGGCACGGGCTAGCTCTAACAAATAGTTCGCGAGGAGGTTGGGGCGGTGATCTTCGATGACCATGGGTAAAACCTCGCCAAAGCGGGCAAGCAGGCGGGCGAGGTGGATTTCCTCGGGTTTCTCTAACTGGATAGCGACGGCCGTAGCATCGAACTCACCGTCGAGTTTCCGAAAAATGGAACGAATCCGGACGCTCGAATACTGGAGGTAAGGCGCGGTATCGCCTTGCAGGGCAAGCATGCGATCCCATGCAAACACGTAATCGGTGAGTCGATTCTGGGAAAGCTCAGCGAATTTCACCGCGCCGATGCCGACGATTTCTGCGATTTCCTCGGCTTCTTTGCCTTGGAGTTCTGGGTTCTTTTCGGCGATGGCCGCGGCTGCGCGCTCGACGGCTTCTTCCAGTACATCGGTCAGGCCAACGTTGTCGCCGGAGCGGGTTTTCATGAGTTTTCTGTCCTCTCCGAGAATGGAACCGAAGGAGATGTGGCGGAAGTCGCCGGTTTTTCCCCAACGTTGGGCGGCTTCGAAAATCTGGCGGAAATGCAGTTGTTGCGGGACACCAACGACATACCAGACCTGATCGGCGTTCCAGGTGTCGATGCGGTATTGGATGGTTGCCAGGTCAGTGGTGGCGTAGAGGAAACCACCATCGGCCTTGCGGATGATCGCTGGATTGTCGGTCCAGCCTTCTTCGCGGTGGACTTTGAACGGATCTTGGCTGGGGTCTTTGGTTTCGTCTGAAAAAATGCACACGGCGCCGTTGCTTTCGCGAGCGAGGCCTTTATCGAGAAACTCATCGACCAAGCCGGGAAGCATGTCGTTGTAAAAACTTTCGCCCAGCCAGTGATCGAATTTCACATCCAAGCGATTGTAGATTTTCTGCAGGCCGAATTTCGAAACATCGATGCATTGTTGCCAGATCGCGAGGTTTTCGGGATCGCCAGCTTGGAGTTTCACGAGTTCGATTTTGCAAGTTTCCAGAACTGAAGGATCATCTTTGGTCGAGGCATTCACCTCGCGGTAGACGCGGACTAGCTCTTTGATCGGATCTTGTTCCAGCGCTTCGTGATCCAAGCGGGTTTTCCAACCATGCAAGATCATGCCGAACTGGGTTCCCCAATCGCCGATGTGGTTGTCGGCAATGACTTCGAAGCCAAGGAAGCGCGCGATGCGGCAGAGGGAATCGCCAATAATCGTCGAGCGGATGTGGCCGACGTGCATGGGCTTGGCGACATTGGGTGCGGAGAAATCGACCACGATGCGTTTGCCTTTTCCAAGTTCCGGCGTGCCGAGGCGTGGGTCTTTCAACAAGCCTTCCGCGTATGCGGCGTAGGCTTCGGGGAGGATAGTGAAATTGATGAAACCCGGGCCATCGATTTTCGCTGTGGCGAGACCCTCGATATCGACTGCGTTGAGGATTTGTTCCGCAAGAGCGCGGGGATTGGATTTTATCCGTTTCGCCAGAACCATCGCGGAGTTGCTTTGGTAATCGCCGAAACGAAGATCGGCGGCGGTCATGAGATTAGGTTGGGTCGGTTCGCCTAAAACCGTTTCGAGGGCTTTGGACAGGCGGGATTCGAGATTCTGGAGGAGAGTCATGGGGTAATACTAAAAAGAATTTTGAACCACGGATGGACACAGATGAACACAGATTGAAGAGAGCGGCTGGAAATAAGTAAGATCGTTGGATCTATTTCAGCAAGGCTCTTTGTCGGTGCGCACGGGTTTGGGATCTAAGATATCCAAAATTTCGTCGCGGGTGTTGGCGGTTGCTAGTTTGCGTAAGACTTCGCAATTCGTGAACATTTTCGCGATGGTGGCTAGGGTACGAAGATGGAGAGGGTAGTCTTTGCTAGGAACGATGAACAAGATAATGAAATGCACCGGTGCGTTATCGAGTGCCTGGAAGTTGATTCCTTGTTTGGAACGACCGAAGATGGCGACGACTTCTTCGAGGGAATCGGAAAATGTATGAGGGATCGCCACGCCAGAGCCAATGCCTGTGCTGATAAGAGCTTCGCGTTCTTCGAGGGCTTTTAAGGTCTCGTCGTAGCAGTCTTTTGGGATATCCCCACGCGCCGTGAGGAAGTCCACCAGTTCAACGATGGCAGGCAAATGCTCGGTTGCTTTCATATCCAGAAGGATGCGATCGGTATCGAGCAATTTGGCTAACTTCATATAAATCTCGTATTAAAACTCAGTCTGTCAGAGGCGGCTGGGAGGGCGGAATTATCGACCTCGATCGTAGTTTGCAAGAAGTTTTCTAAAACGTAAACTGCCCGAAGGGGCATAGTTTCAATCGGCATAAGTAATAAACTGGTTTAGTTAACCTTGCAACTGGCCGTTCTCGACGGCATGGAGGGGGGCGCAGAGCGAATTCATGAGCAGAACAGGCACAGAGATCATCATTGGCACCCGAGGCAGCGAGCTGGCTTTGGTGCAGGCCACGGCGACCCAAGGCTTGTTGTCGGAGAAATTTCCGGAGCTGTCGATCAGCCGCCAGATCATCAAAACCACGGGCGACCGACGGACAGACGTCTCGCTCGCAAATGTGGCTAAAGCAGAGGGCACGTTCGACAAAGGTGTATTCATCAAAGAGCTCGAAGAGGCGCTGGCTGATGGTTCGGTCGATATCGCAGTGCATAGTTTAAAAGACATGCCGACTGTGATCGATCCGAGATTCGAGCTCGCGGCGACGCTTGAGCGCGCACCGGTTCGCGATGTGTTACTGACGAAACAAGCAGGTGGGTTGTCGGCTTTGAAAGCAGGAGCAAAGGTCGGCACAAGCAGTGTGCGACGCGCCAAGCAGATCGAGTTTCTCCGGCCGGATTTGGTGTTGGTGGATCTTCGCGGAAATGTTCCGACCCGGATTGAAAAGCTCGCACAAGGCGATGACTACGATGCGATCCTGCTTGCCGAGGCGGGGTTAGTGAGGTTGGGTTTTATTCTGGAATTTCCTGAAAGCGATGAGGAATTGGTTTCGGCATCAACCCCAGTGTTTTGCACACGGCTTGCGGAGGATATCTTTTTCCCAGCCGCAGGGCAGGGGGCTATTGGTTTGGAAATCCGCAAGGGCGATGCTCGCTCGCTGGAAATCGCGAGCGCGATCGGTCATGCGGAAACCTGGATCAAGATCACAGCGGAGCGCGAGTTTCTGCGTTTGCTCGATGGAGGCTGCCACACTCCGGTCGGCGTCTATTCTCATCTAACAGATTCACAAATCCATCTTCATGCCCGCGTGTTTCCAGAAACTGGCGGGCAACCTAAAATCGGTTCTGTCACAGACACCGATCCCATTCAAGCGGCACTCAAACTTTTCCAATCTCTCAAATGACATCCAAAGGAATCTGCTATCTAGTCGGCGCCGGCCCCGGCGACCTCGGTCTTGTAACCTTACGCGCGAAGGAGTGCATCGAAATAGCCGATGTGCTCGTTTACGATGCGCTCAGTAGCCCGGAATTGTTGCGCTGGACGAAACCTGGCTGCGAAAAAATCTATGTTGGAAAACGTGCGAAAGATCACGCGGTGCCTCAGGATCAGATCAACCAGATGATTGTGGATTTCACGAAGGCAGGAAAAATTGTGACTCGTTTAAAAGGCGGCGATCCGATGATTTTCGCACGCGGTGGAGAAGAAGCGGCGGAGTTGGCGGATGCAGGTGTGGCGTTTGAAATCGTTCCCGGAATCAGCTCATCCATCGCCGGTCCGGCTTACGCGGGGATTCCGGTGACGCATCGCGATCACAACACTCAGCTCACGATTTTCACGGGACATGAGGACCCAACTAAAGGTTACACATCCATCGATTACGCCCAACTCGCGAAAGCTCCTGGCACGAAAGTTTTCCTGATGGGCGTCGCGCGTTTGCGTGAAATCACCAGCTCATTTATCGAGCACGGAGCCGCGGCCGATACGCCGATTGCCCTCGTGCGTTGGGCTACCACTGGATCGCAATGGACGATCGAAGGAACCTTGGAAACGATTGCCGACATCGCCGAAAAGGCAGGTTTTTCATCGCCTGCCGTGGCCGTGATCGGAACGGTTGTAAAAGAACGCGCGAAGATCAATTGGTTCGAGAAACGTCCGTTGTTCGGAAAGAAAATCGTCGTGACTCGCACCCGCGAGCAAGCGGGGGATCTGAGCAAACGCCTCCAAAACCTCGGCGCGGATGTGATCGAGTTGCCGACGATACGGATCGAACTTCCCGAAGACCGCGAGGGATTTGCGGAAGGTGTGACTCATGCGCACGAATACGATTGGTTGATTTTCACGAGCCCGAACGGGGTTGAGAAATTCTTCGATGCGTTTTTCGCCACCTACGATGATGCGCGGAGTTTAGGTAATCCCAAGATCGCCGCCATCGGGCCGGGCACCGCTGCGAAGATACGCGAATACCGGATCGGAGTGGATTTGCTGCCGAAGAAATTCGTCGCCGAAGGTTTGTTAGATGCGTTTAAAGAAATCAACATCGAGAACCAAACTGTGCTCTGGATTAAAGCCGCGGAGTCGCGTGATGTGATCTATGATGGTTTGATGAAACTCGGTGCCATCGTTGACGAATGCATCGCGTATCGCACCGTCCCCGAGAAAGACGATCCGACTGGTGCCCAAGCGAAATTCATCGAAGAAGGAGCCGATATGGTGACCTTCACCTCATCATCTACAGCAGAGCATTTCTTCGCCCTCGATCTCCCTTGGCCTGACAAGTGCGTTGCAGCCAGCATTGGTCCAGTGACTTCTGAAACTCTGAAATCGTTGGATCATAAACCCGCCGTCGAAGCCGCTCAGCATGACATTCCGGGATTGGTGAAAGCGATTGAAAATTATTTCAAAAGGTAGACTCGACGCGCCGTCGTCGAGCCTGATTAAAATTCTTAACGCGCGGTTGTTCAAAGAGGCGTGAGACCTTTATCGATACTTTTTCTATTGCTTCTCATGCAAAGAAAGTCACGGTCGGCGACGGCGCGCCGACCCTACCTTTTTGAATTTTCTGAGTTAGCTTGAGGAAGTTTCGGGGGCTTCTTCCTAGAGTTCAAATACCAAACAATACCGATGCCGATGAGCACTGGAATGGTGAGAATACTCAACAAAATCAGGATCATGATGATTTCTGGAAATCCGATGGACATGGTGGTTTTGGGTGTTGGGTTTATTCAACGTTTAATCGTCACTCTCTCCCTCGTAAACGGTAGTTCACGTGCGGTGATCCAGACGGTGGGTTGGAGTTCTTTGCCGCCGCCTTTCATGCCAAGAAGAACGACTTCGAGTTCTTGATTGAGCATGGAGGCGTCTAGAGGGATGTAATAGGTGTAGCCAGTTTGGCGGCCGGAGGCGGGATACTCCCAAGTATTTGAAGGATAGGAAGCCGCGCGGTCGGGGGCACCAACTAAACGATTGCCCACACGCAGAGCAGCGTAGCAACCCTCGATTCCATGTTTTCCTTCAACCGCGATGCAGAGGTAAGAGGTCGGGGTGATCTCGTCGATTTTTACTTTGGCGGACCATGTGTTTTCGACAGGCACTTTATCAGGATGGGCAAACAAATTGCTGCCTTTCCAATTTTCACGAGGCAGTAAGGCCTTGTCTTTCCATGCTTCAAATTCGGCAATGCGTTCGGGAGAGGTTTTCATACGGAAATAGCGCCACTCGCCTTTAGGTGGATAAATGTTCAGGGTATTGCCTTCGATGATGGCTTCATCGGATTGAGTCCAGGTGATGAGATCGTTGCTGAACTGTGCACCGTAAAGTTCGTTGTCGATGAGGGTGCTATCCAACGCTTGGGTGTGGATGGCGATGCGGTCGAAGCTTTGTGGTTTGGAAAAATCGATACGCAAGCAACCGGTAGCGATGCGCATGTCCTTATTTCTAACAAATGTATCAAACACCGTGGAGAGATCACCATCGAACATGAACTGATCGGAAAGCGCGCGGGATTTCATGAGAGGTTGATCGAGGAAAGCTTGGCGCGCATTTTTCACAGCGGAGATTTTGGTTTCACCTGAGCGTTTCAGGCTGCGGAGTTCGAGGGCATTGTTGTCGGCTGCGAACATCGTGGCTTCGTAGAGACCTTCCCAATCTTTCGGCAGTTCTGAAGGTGCAAGATCTGCAAGTTTCCGATGCCAAGGTTGTTTGAGTGCGATGGGGGTGAGGCGATCGATTGCAGTGCCTTCTTGCCCTGAACCGCTGACAACTTGGTATGCACCTTTTTCGAGAGAGGGTTCGGTAATTTTATCGGTAGAGGCGAGAACAAGTACGGCGCGGAAAGGATACACCGTGACTTCGACTGTGCTTTTTTCAGTGAGGTTTTTGCCGAGGATTTCCTCGTAAGGATGGAGCAGGCGCACTTCGCGTTTATCTTTGCTGTTCAGGCCGATGCTTGAATCGAGCGCGATTTTGTAGGTGATGGGTTCCCATGTTAGATTGCGCAGGGTGATGAGGCGGGTTTTGTCGTTGCCACGGGAAACGGCGTTTTTGCCGTAGGTTTCTTCGGGAAGAACAATGCCTTTGGTGAGGATATCGCGGTAATGGCGGTGGATATTGAAAATACGGGCGAGCTTCGCGTATTCGTCATCACGCAGGAACCACGGGCTGCCATAGAGCTGCGGGGCGAGGATCATCGAGCGGTTGAAACCTTGGAGGATAAGATCGTCTTCCCAGAAATCGAGGCAGGAAGAAAGGCACACACCGTGATCTTCTGCGAGGCGCTTGAGTTCCGGTGGAAGTCCACGGGAAAGGGCGGCGGCGCGGTTGTGAGGTGCGGTCATGGAGTTGGCCATGTGGACGTCGATGTAGGTTTCCGCACCTTCCCAGAGAAACGTCGTGGCATGTTCTACGCCTTCACCGAGGTTGAGACGATGGTTCAGTAAGATCAGATCCGGGCTGTGTTTCCGGACTTCGGTCATCAACCGGATGAAGGAATCTTGCTTCTCATCACGGAGTTGTCCGCACACCGCATCCATTTTGAAGAGTTGAAAATTGTGGTCTTTGCCAAGTGAAGTGAGAAAATCGATGCGTGCCTTTTCTTCTTCCGGAGTGTTTCCAAAACCATCTGGACCAAGCCACACACCGAGTCGGCCGCCAAAGGCTTTAGCCTGCGCTGCAAATGGACCGAAGCCCTGGGGAAACTGACCTTTGAATTTACGGGTATCCGGAGAACCGTAATAACTCGGTGCGTCGATCGCACCTGCATCGAAGGCGTAGATGTCCAAAGTCATTCCGTATTCGTCTTTCAACCACTGGAAAAATTCGAGATTGACCTTGGTCTGTTCAGCGGTCGGTCCTTCGTTGGTGTTATTGATCCATGTGAAGTAGTGAGCGTGGGACGGCGTGTCCTCGGTCGCACCAGGAACGACTTTTTCCTGAGCGTTCAAGGTGAGTGGATAAAGCAGGATGATGGGAAGAAGATGAAATTTCACGAACGCACTACAGCGGCTATGCTGAGAGCTTTCAATGCACAAAATCTTAAATCTCCACTTCCTCCGCAAGTTTGGCTACGGTGATCTGTTTGCCTGTTTCTTGTAAGGCGGCTTGTAAAGCTTGGGCACCTTCGGGTTCGCCGTGGACTAGCCAGGTTTGTGTTTTTGCGCCTTCGATTCGGTTGAAATAATCGACCAATTCCGAGTGATCTGCGTGACCCGAGAAAGAATCGACGATTTCGATGTGTGCGTTCACATGGAAGGATTCGCCGAGGATATTGACCTGTTTCACGCCGTCGCGAATGCGTCTGCCAAGAGTGCCTTCCGCGCAGTAACCGACGAACAGCACGGTGGTTTTCGGGTCTTCGATATTATTGCGGAGGTGATGAAGAATCCGACCTGCCTCGCACATACCGGATGCTGAGATAATGATTGCAGTGCCTTCTAGATCGTTGAGCGCTTTGGAGCCTTTGACCGAACGAACAAGGGTTAGATCCTCAAAACCAAAGGGATTTTGTTTTTCAAATAGAGCCTCATAAACCTCTTCGTTAAATGAATCAGGATGGAGTTTATAAATCTCTGTCGCACTAACCGCTAGGGGACTATCGACAAAAACAGGTATGGGAGGAATTTGTTTTGAGACAAACATTTCATTGAGCACATAGAGTAGTTGCTGCGTCCGTTCTACTGCGAAGGCGGGAATGAGAATTTTTCCTCTGCGTTTGATCGCTTGATGAATGACCTTTGAAAAATGCTCATCGAAACCCGGAGGAGCTTCGTGTTCACGACCGCCGTAAGTGGATTCCATGAGTAAGTAATCGACATGTTTCACCGCCACAGGATCACGCAACACTTCATTGCCACCACGTCCGACATCGCCAGAAAACAGGAAGCGTTTCTTTTTACCATCGCTCTGATCTTGAATATCTAACACAACCTGAGCCGATCCAAGGATATGCCCGGCATCGACAAATGTGAGTTCCACACCATCGGAGATGTGGAGAGGTCGATTATAAGAAAGCGTGACGAATTGGCGGAGGCATTTTTCCGCATCTTGTTCGGTGTAGAGCGGAACCGCATCAGGAAGACCTTCACGCTGACGATGTTTATTGAGCCATTTGATATCGCTTTCCTGAATGTTCGCACAGTCACGCAACATGATCTGGCAGAGATCGCGAGTGGCATCAGTGGAAAAAATGTTACCTTTGAAACCTAAACGAGAAAGGTTCGGAAGATTACCACTGTGATCGATATGGGCATGAGAGAGCACTACGATGTCGATCGATTTGGGATCGAAGTGAGGAAAGCAGCAGTTGATTTCATAAGCATCTTTGCGGTGACCTTGGTAAAGTCCGCAATCGAGAAGAATGCGCTTACCGTTGATTTCTAATAAATGCTGAGATCCGGTGGTGGTGCCGGCTGCACCACAAAATTTGAGTTTCATAGATTAATCCTGTCTCTGAAAACAGCCGCTGCAATGAAAATCAGTCCGATAAGACCTATGTGACTTATTTCTTTTTTATAGAGCCTTCTCAAACACCAACGAGTCCCGACCACTCGTAATGAATTGTTCACGGCGCTTGTCTGGCAATGCATCCGGATCACACAGCAAGTATTTCGCACGAATGAAAAAATCCGCCGCGCGGTTCGTGAGAGCAAACACTCGGGCGATGTTTTTCTGTTTCGCCAAGCTTTCCGCATGCGCCACGAGCTCCACGCCATAGCCGCGACCTTCATGGGCTTGTTTGACGTAGAGGCAGGCAATTTCCGCACAGTTTTCCGATGGATATTCATGCAACGCCACGCAACCCACGACGTTATCGTCGATGGACATCACGTAGTAATCGCCGATGCGTGTTTGAATGTCTTCGTAAGTCCTAGCGATGAGTTTAGTGCGGCGCACCACCCGTCCGATCATGCCGAGCAATTCCGGAATATCCTCATCCCGCAGCTCGCGGATTACGCGATAGCTGTCGGCGTGCACCATGGTGCCGACGCCTTCGTTGGAGAAAAGTTCATCAACCAAAACCCCTTGCTGGCGGCCGTTGAGCACGTGCACCCGGGGTATGCCGAGATTGCAGGCGTTTGCCGCAGCAGCTAACAGCTCCCGACCCTCGACGTTTTCGGATTTCAATACATTCGGAACATCCGCCGCACTTATCGCATGGGCGGGTTGACCGTTGACCAAAATACTTTGCTGCAAAAGCGCGATGACTTTAGAAACCCCGATGCGTTTCGCAAAATCGACTACCTCTGAATCCAGCGGGCCTATGCCTGATGCGTCAATGATCGCGGATTGGCCACGGTTCAGGATATCATTCACTTCCTTTACCGCCAGCTCATCCGAGATCGGGCGAGTTACGCGAGCGGCCATAATTTCACATTCCAACGTCCAATCGTAGAGATCTTTGAGATCGCCACCAAGAACACCAAGCACGAGCTTCACGCCAAGGTCTTCGAGGACAGCAAGATCGAGCAGGGTTTCTGCGACCGCGGGTTCGGGAAGCAAATCCGCTTCAATCAGGACGCAGAACACCTTTCCCCGGAATTGGGGAATGTATTGAAGCACAGCACGCAAATCACTTTTCTCGACCACGCGGAGGAACGTATCGTGCGAATTTCAATCACACAAGTGAGGAGAATGGTGGACAGGTGGCAGCGATGCAGCGCAACCTAGGCGCGTGAGCGAGGTGATGATAGAAACGAAGGATTTGCATAGGAGCTATCGGATCGGAAAAAAATCGATCGAAGTCCTGCACGGGATCCATTTACAGATCCACAAAGGCGAAAAAGTTTTTCTCTGCGGCCCGAGCGGCGCGGGGAAGACAACTCTGCTGTATACTCTAGCCGGTTTGGAAAGACCCGAGCAGGGCAGCGTGCACATCGCTGGCACGGATATCTATCAACTCGGCCGTAAACAACAGGCCGCGTTTCGAAATCGGTCGATTGGATATGTGTTCCAAAATTACCATTTATTGCCCGAACTGACTGCTTTGGAAAACGTCGCCGTGCCTGGCGCAATCGCGGGACTGAACCATACCGAGGCAGCTTTGCTGGCTTTGGAACGGGTTGGGCTGAAAGATCGGGCGGATCATTTACCTGCTGAATTGTCGGGTGGTGAGCAGCAGCGCGTGGCCATCGCTAGAGCGATTGTGAACCAGCCAGCTGTGCTTTTTGCCGATGAACCGACTGGAAACCTCGATTCAAATACGAGTAATGAAATTATGGAAATACTATTGCAACTAGCTGATGAACATAGAGTTACGTTAGTAGTTGTGACCCATGATCAGAACCTTGCGAAGGTCGGTGATCGGACTTTGGTAATTAAGGACGGGAAAGTGAATTAATTTTACTCAAAGTAATTTTTAAGAGCGCGCTGCTCTTCTGGATTGAGCGATTCTTTCCAAACGCGATCACCACCAGCGCCTTTGGTAGCTTGTCCACCAGAGGATAAAGTGCTGGGAGCTTGATTAACGGAGTGTTTGCCATCTTGGATTTGAAGCAGATCGCCGGGTAAAGCACGAGAAAGGTCTTTAGCCTCGAGTGCCGCTAAATCGCCAACAGCTAAAGGATCTTTCGGGTTTTTCAAGACGTTGGGATCGTGGCCCGGACCTCGTTGAATACCACCTTTTCCGGCACCTTCACCTTGGCATTCTCCCTTACAATCATCGCCGTGGGGGCAGGTTCCGTCGCCGGGGCATTTACCTTCACCCTGACCTTCGCCCTCGCCTTCGCCATCTCCGAGTAACTGATCAGCCCAGTCATCGCCTTGGCCTTCACCTTGACCAGCTTCATCAAGGGATTCCTTGAGTTTTTCCATGTTCTGCTTGAGTTGCTCAAGCTGTTCGGGATTGAGATTTCCCATATCCTTAGGATCGAGCTGTGAAAGTTGATTCATCAACGCCTCATTTGGCTTCATTGCTCCGTTTTGCAAGCCCTGCATGGCATCCTCAAACTGTTCAGCGAGCTTTTGTTTTTGTTCAGAATTCAGGTCTTTTGCTGCATCTGTAAGCTCCTTCATCGCATCTGCAGCCTCTGAGAGGTCTTGTTGAAGATCATCTAGGCTGGAATTGTGCGATTCCTTCAGGCTGTCCGTTGCTTCAAGTGATGCGTGACTGAACCATTGTTCTTCTTCCTGGGCGCGGAGCTGATCGAGTCGCTCCTTCATATCCTCAAGATATTTCTCATCAACCAACGCGTCTTCCGTGAGCTTTTCAAGCTGGGAATCAAGCTGCGACCACGCCTGCGGCTCACGCGAAGTTTGGGAGTCATCGAGAGATTTAGCTTTGATCGGGATCAACAGGCCGATAGCTAGTAAAATCAAGGCAGCAGCAGGGGGGGTAAGGGTTTTTGGGAGGTGCCAATTGAGCGATTCCGAGAGGTTTTTTGGACGATTTGGCCATGGCACAATGCCTGCGGAAGCTGCGGAAAGCGCTGAATTCATCTGTTGAGTGGCCTCGATACGAACCAGCGCTTGGATCGGCGATTCAAAGCGTTTCCATGCTCGTTTCAGAACAATTAGCCCAAGAATCAGGAATACCGCAGCCAGAGATCCACCTAAAATAGCAGGGTGTAGTTCAGGAAATTCACGACGAGCACCTAGAACCAAAACCGACCCAATCACAGCCGCAATCAGCAGAGGACCCGCAAATCCGTCCAAGAACCAAGCTAGATTGATCCGGCGCGATAATTTCGCCGCTTGTTGCATCCAGTAACGCTTATCCTCGGATTCTTCTGAAGCCATGACGATGAACCTAATCAGAGTTTTCATTTGTGGCGACTCGTTTTTTCACGAAACCACAAGTTACTGACGCCGAAATGAGGGGAAATAGCTCGGTGATCTCAGTAAATTCAACGATTTGGCATTACATATATTGTCACAAGTTCTAGATGAGACTTGTTCACAGGCTAAGGAATCGTTAGAAACAGTAGGATTGACTTCAATCCTGTCTCTCATTCGATCCCACAAGCAAGACGTTCGCTCCATGGCGACTTCTCAGGGCTTGCATCGTTTGGATACCGACAAGAAACGCTTTGAACGTTGGGAAATTACAGCGGCGAAAATTTACGCTCTGACAATTCTGGAAGATTCGATTCTCGGTCTGCCGGCTCGTTCAACTGAATCCGACGACCTCCTTTTCCAAAAACTCAATTCTTCATTGTTTCGGGATTTTCTTGTTGATCACTTAGAGCATTTGCGGATCCAAGGAACGGAAAAAGGCAATGAAAACGGGCAACCCGTCCTCGCTCTGGATTTCCAAGTTCGCGCCGATGAGGTTGAATTTTTGCTGAAAGCTTTTGATGATTTGGGCAATGCTGGAGAGCAACCCAAGGATGAGGAGGAGGTTTCGCGTCGAGTTGAAGAAGCTGACGGCGCGAAACCTTCAATCCTTAACCTCCTCCGCATGGCTGGTTCTTTTGACCTGTCACCGCGCAACCTTCACGCCATTTCTGAATGGTGCCTGGACGAATTAGAGAAGCACGGCAACGCCGATTCTTGGCAACTTCCCACTTTTGGAGAAGGTGCTGAAATCATGGCCGCGGGTCGCCTCTAAGCGTTTTCTTGTCTCTTTTCTTGGCTTTCCATGGCTAGAAATTACACAATACTAAGAGCGGGGAAACCTCCTGAATTCCGGCTTTCTAAGCCTGAATTTGACGCGTCGAAAAACCTCGAAAAAACTCGAAAAGCGGCCGCTCAGAAAGTCGCTACTCATATGAACAGTGTTCAAATGAGTGAAAACGTTACCGCGTGCGAAAATCGAAAACTTTCGATTTCAGCACCGCTAGGGCTTGTCAATTGTTCCATATCTCAACAGGACGAAAATTTTGATCCTCCTGAAGCTCCTAAGATTCCCTCCGATGCAGCCAAACTTGAAGCCAAAAACCAACAAAAACTCTGGTTTCTATCTCAATCTAGAATCGTCGGTTTCCGTGTTTATAAAAAGGATATTGTTCCTGTCCGTAAAGCTTGGATAGCCAATGAACCGGAAAATATCGGAGAGCGTGGCGAGATTGTTTCCCTCTCCAAGAAGTCGCTTAGGCGTCTTTCACTGATTGCGAACAATACGGAAGTGGAATTCCGGTCGTTTCTGACCCTCACCTATCCCAAGGACTACCCATCGGATGGGAAACTGGTCAAAAAGCATTTAAACGCCTTCCTTACCGCTCTACGGCGTCATTTAGGGCGTGTTGAGTATCTCTGGTTCTTAGAGTTCCAGAAACGCGGTGCGCCTCATATTCACCTCTTTCTTGATTACGAGCTGCCTTCCCCTCTCCGTCCAATGAAGAGAGTTACAGGGCGAAGGGTGAAGGATGTTCGTGTCAACTGGGAACATCAAGATTGGGTTTCAGATCGCTGGTTTGAAATTGTCGGTTCGGGTGATGAAAAGCATCGAGACGCCGGATCGGCTTGGGAAGTCATCGAGAAACGGGACGGGATGGCTCGTTACGTTGCAAAGGAAACTTATAAAACCTTTCAAAAAATCGTTCCCACCGGATATAGGAATGTCGGCAGATTTTGGGGAACATCCAAAGGCGTTCCACCAAAGGAACCGGACATGATAGAAGCCAATCTAGAAGAGCTGCAAGCGTTCCTTCCTTCTAAAATGATCGGAGAATTTGGGCAACCATTCCCGGTCTGTTTTGAAGGTGCTGAATCGTATAGAAAAATACTTGGAAGTATCCGCGATCCTGCTAGGGTTCGTGCGTGGAAAAACCAGACATCAACAAGACCTGCTCTTCTGGGGTCGATCTTTACCGACATGTCAGAGAGCTTCGCGCCTATTCCCCTGCATATGCAGCAAATGTAAAATTACAAAAGGCTTGGGAAATTGCGATTGAAACTGCTCAAATTGAAATACTTCATAATCACGGTTGGACTATTAGACAGAAATTGGTTGCTCGCTTCTCTTTACATTTTCCTAAACTGCTAGATTGGATTATCTAATCGTTTTTAAAGTCGTGTTTTGATTCTCCTCTTCCCTCTGGATTTCTGCTAGATTGTTTCGAGGTTTTGGATTTTTCACCCTTACCAAAGAGATTCTTGTAAAGCATGAGCCTTTGCTTCTTTAATACAAGGCGGGTGATATTCACTAGAGAATAAAAACATTGAGGACATCCGAAAGCTTTTCCCGTCCAAATCGTGGAGTTTTCGTGGTTCGTCCATGTTCCTCTTGGAAATTGTCTGCCGGTGCTGTCATGTGGTTCATTTTGCCAGATAAAAAAGCCATAATCTTCATAGTCTTTTTCTATTTCGTTCACGTCTCCTATCTCTCCTACTGAATCGTGCGAAGGTTGCCATTCTGTTTCTCCATTTTCGGTTCTGATCCATTGAATTGATTGGATGAATTCAGCGGCAACTAAGCAAAGGTTGTAATCTGCTTGTCTCCATGTTATAACTCTACGGTCGTCTTTTTTGCTCTCACTCATGCTCTTGATCTAAAGGTTCTGCGTTTTCTTTTTTCGGTGTCGTCGGTGACCAGTGCGTGACGTTCTGTTAGGCTTACTCCTTTTGAAGTTGTTAATGAGGCTTGAAGTGCTTCGAGCTCTTCAATGGCTAATAAAACACATTTATTTCCGTGTCTTCTCCTTCTCGTCTTTCTTGGCTGTCTGGTCGTTGTGTCCGTTATTACGTCGATTAAATCCTTTATGGCAAACGCTATTCCTAAAGCTGTTAGGGCTGCTGACATGCACGCAAAAATGCCTTTCCCTGTTGATATCACTTCGCCCTCTGATAGCTTTACGTTTGCTTTTCTTGCAATCCTTAATTCTTCTCCTGCCGCTTCTCTTATTTTTTCAGCCTTTTCCCATAGCTTCTCAAATTCTGTATCTATCTCGGGTGGACAAATGAGTTGATCCGGTGGCACGTCTAGTATTGATGGCATAATTTTAGATTGATGGAACTTGTGAACCAATCGCGAAGTAGCCAAGCGGTTGAAGTTCTTTCGTGTGATCCGGTAAGGGTGAAAAATTCGATATCTCTGGATCTGTTACCGGCATCCATTCCTTTCGAGAATTCTTCGCAATCAATTGATACATCTTTTTAAAGAATTCAGATTGCGAAGCTTCCGCCGTGGCGATTGATACAATCCTAGAATGCGTTGGGCGTTCGCCTTTTGGTTCGGTATCAATCAGAAATTCCTGAAGGAAATCTTTGTTCTTAAAAGCCTTACACCGTTCTACGATTTCCCCATAATATTCATCATCAGTGATCTCTTTTTTCTTTCTCATGGCTTCAAAAGCTTAAAATGTTTACCGCGTGCTACTTTCAGAATTTTCTGAAAAATAACTTGAAAGATGTTCATTTGAACAGTAGTTTTTCGTCGTTATGAAAAATATCGTAAAAAACACTGTCGCCGCCGGGATCCTGAATACCCTGAATGAGGCTCTCGGTCTTAAACCTGCCGATGATCCTCGAATGAGTGTCGGTTCCTTCGTTTCCAATGTCCTGCGTGAATTCACAGGCGCTGTAACGCTCGCTATCTGCTCCGAAAAGATTCTTTTGGTAGAAGGTAATTTCAATCAGGCTCAATTTGGCACGAATGCCAGCTTACTTTATTCAGCGGGAACTCCTCCAGCTGCTCTCACTTTTGAAGCTGTTTCATCTCTTTCCAAAACGAAAGAAATCACTTCCCCTGACTTTATTGTCACTCAAACTGTCCGGTTAGACGGCGATCCTACCACCGATCCATACTTGAACGGTCTGCTTGTTCCCAAAGTTCCAAGCTTCACTCTTCTTGCTTTGATCAATGGCATTTTGGCTATTGCTGAGGCTGAGGAGGAGTTGGATTCGATCATTCTTCTTGTCAATCAAGAGGATGAAACTGTGATCAAGCTGAAGTATCCAAACGCCACAGAGCGCGCAATCGCTAGTGATCGTTGGGATTATACCGCTTTCTCGGTGGATGGTGCATTGCTTGACCTTCAAAATGAAGCAACTGGTGATCCTGTTGTTCGCCTTGGCTGGGAATAATTAAACCCCTTGTTGTTGTGATCATAAGCCGTTCCTAAGTTGCGCTGGGAACGGCTTTTTTCTTCTCACTTTATGGTTTCGTTAGATTACATTTCGGCA
>JANPEG010000083.1:0-3332 GCA_031431855.1 Akkermansiaceae bacterium
TTTGCTCGGCCTGGTCGATAGCAGCCAATGGCAACGGCGCTTTGAAGCGCGCGAAGATAAGGCTGTTTCACGCGAGACTTGGTTTGCCGATCTCGCCAAGACGAAAGGCATTCCGCTGGGTCGTCTCGGCGAGCCAGATGAAGCGGCGCGGGCCATTCTGTTTCTCGGCTCTCCTGCAGCGAGCTACATCACCGGGGCGAGCCTGGAAGTTTCCGGCGGCGTTTCGCGGCACATCTGAAAGATACGACATGACAACACCGACCCACACGGCATCGATGAAACGCTCGCGACTCTGAAACTTTCTGAGACACTGGTGTTGATCATTTCAAAATCCGGTGGAACTCCCGAAACCCGCAACGGCATGCTCGAAGCGAAAGCCGCGTTCGATAAAGCCGGAATCGATTTTGGGAAACACGCAGTCGCAGTGACCGGTGAAGGCTCGAAGCTGGATCGTTACGCAACGGAACAAGGTTTCATCACCCGTTTCCCGATGGAAGATTGGGTGGGCGGACGGACTTCCGTGCTCTCAACCGTCGGCCTCGTGCCCGCCGCTCTGCTAGGTCTAGATATCGATGCGATGCTCGCTGGCGCCGCTGCGATGGATGAAAAAACCCGTGTGCGCGATGCCTCGAAAAACGCCGCGATGCAGCTTGCGATCGCATGGCACAGCGCGACCAAAGGACGCGGCGAAAAAGACATGGTCGTATTGCCTTACAAAGATTCGCTCGTCCTATTTTCCAAATACCTCCAGCAGCTCGTGATGGAATCTTTGGGTAAAGAAAAAGATCTCGCCGGCAATACGGTGAACCAAGGCATCGCGGTTTATGGCAACAAAGGCTCAACCGATCAGCACGCCTACGTGCAGCAACTCCGCGAAGGCGTGAACAATTTCTTCGCGACCTTCATCGAAGTCCGCCATGGCCGTCAGGGAAAATCCATCGAGGTTGATCCCGGGAACACCAGCCAGGATTACTTGCAAGGTTTCCTGCGCGGCACCCGCAACGCACTTTACGAAAACGGCCGCAACTCGCTGACCATTTCGATTTACGAAGTCACTCCGTTCACGCTTGGAATGCTGATCGCCTTGTTTGAGCGCGCGGTTTCCTTCTACGCATCCTTGGTCAACATCAACGCCTATCACCAACCGGGCGTCGAAGCTGGAAAAGCCGCTGCTATTGTTTTCCTCGATCTGCTCAGCCGCGTGCGCGGGCGCTTGGTTTCCGAAGCGAAAAATGCAGAACAGGTCGCCTTCGAAGTCGATGCCGATCAGGAATCGGTCTATCACTGCTTGGTCCACCTCGCAAACAACGGCGAAGCCCAGATGTCCATGGGCAAAACCCCTGCAGAGGATTTGTTCCAGTTGTGATTTTTAAAGGTAGGGTGCCATCGCCGAGGGCACCGCGCGTAGCGAATCGTGTTTGATACGCCATTAAACATCCATTTTCTCCTCATTTCATGCGGCGCCCTCGGCGATGGCGCCCTACCAAACTTTCGATCAACGCATCACTCTTCACAAACCTCTGCGGCGTTGCGTTGAAAAATTACAATCCAGAAATTTGGAGTTTCAACTTCGTATTGAACGGCTAAGTTCTCGCTATGATCCAAATCACTGACAAAGCAAACACGGAACTCGTGTCCTTGCTGAAAAGCAAAGCGGCCTCGCCGACTGCTGGGTTGCGGCTTGGCGTCAGCAAAGGCGGCTGCGCGGGCTGGCAGTATGAAATGAAAGTCGCCGAGCCGGAAGAGGGAGACGAAATCGTCGAGCAAGGCGAGGCGCGGGTCATCATCGCGGCGGATAGTTTCGATAAATTGCGGGGTTGTGAAATCGATTACTCGGATGATCTAACAGATGCTGGATTTAAAATCAACAATCCCAAAGCGCGACGTTCCTGCGGATGCGGCACATCGTTCGAACCGGAGGATGAACCCGAAGGCAGCGGCGCGGAAGACGGGGAAGTTTGTGGCGAGGGAGGCGCGGCGTAATTTTCGTGCCTCAGAAACGCAAACCCCAGAGCGAAGAACTCGAGCCACCAAAGCCGGCATACTACTGGTGGATGCTTGCAAATATTTTAGCGGGAGCTTTCGCAGTCTTTAGTTGGGTCTTTTGCCTGTATGTTTTTGGCAATCCGGAAATCCCACGGAACTACGCCATCCTGAAAAAACTGGGTCGTCTCCCCGAGCTTAAACGCTACACCGTCCTCGATGTCCCTAACGGAAATGCATTGAATCCCACGGAGCTCTATGGAAAATATTTCGGACTAACCGAAAAAAAGCGCGCGCGACTCAACTCACTCTTGTTGCGTAACTACATGCGCAATTTTGATAAAAACCTACTGCTCACCTATGCGGAAGGCGACTATCAAGTGGCCGATGTAACCAAGCTTGAAAAGGGCGATTTCCTATACCCCGGCTTCGTAGTCCGCGCTCAAGCATTGGTGAAACAAGACGACTTTGCGCAAGCGGTCGGATTCCCCGTGGTGATGGAATACATTTTCCCAACTGACAACAAAGATGCCGTCTATCAGTTCAATAAAGGCGACATTCTTGAGGTGAATAAAAACCCGAACTGCGCCGCCATCATCTATATTGCAAAAACTATCGTCGATGAAGAGCAAGCTCTAAAAATCACCGTTGTCCCCATCGCCTACGGTCCATACCGAGTCGGCGAGGAAAAAGAATTTTCCATTGAACCTCCGTCCATTATGAATCCGGCTTCCAGTTTGCCGATTTGGAAATAGGTTTCATGAAGGTAGCCCCGACAAGTCGGGGGAGGCAGCCGATTCAATGATTCCGCAAAAGATTATTAAATGATTCGCCACTTTGCGCAGTGCCCTCGTCGATGGCACCCTACCAATCTAACAATCAACTCAGACAGAAACTTTCTTCCCGCCATTCTGTGAGGATTCATAGATCGCACGAATCAGTGCCACTGCTTTACGGGCCTCTCCCGCGTGGGTTTTGCACTGACGGCCTTCTTGGATCGATTGCACGACTTCTTCGAAGTTGCGTTGATGCTGATAGAAATTGATCGCTGTCGGATCGTTTGCACCAAGCCCGGCTTCCTGGCCTTTCATCAAGGTTGATTTGATCTGCGCGTCCTCGGGTTTCTCTTCACGGAAATCCCAAATTTCGAAAGCTTCGTCAGCGAGGAAAACCGATCCATCGGTTCCGGCGAGTTGGACGCGAGCGGGATGTCCGGCTTTCGACCAAGTGCAGGTTGAGCATTCAATCACACCGAGCGCACCATTTTCAAACTCCACCGTCGCGACGATGCTGTCTTCCACTTCGATGCGCTCATGAGCGAGGCACGCGGTGACGGCTTGCACGGATTT
>JANPEG010000084.1:0-82334 GCA_031431855.1 Akkermansiaceae bacterium
CATCGCGGGCGGTGCGCCACTTGCCTTTAGCTAGTTCGGCGGTCATGGCTTTTTCCATTTCGGGAGTCAGACGGCTTTGTGGACCGTTGCCTTTGCCCTTGTCGAGCAGACCATCGATCCCGTTGGCGCGGAAGCGATTGATCCATGTCTGGATGGTGGCCTGGCTGCGTCCGAGATCGTCGGCGACCTGTTGGGTGCCGGTTCCCTCCATGGCTAGTTTAATGGCGAGCATGCGTTCGCGCTGCCAGCCTGAGGCTTCGTTTTTGAAGCGGGCAAGAAGTTCTGAGCCGACTCCTAGTGGATCAATTTTAGTTCGTGGTCTGGACATGAATAACTTGTAGCACAAACCATGCCTTCCGACGAGATAACTATTGAAATGGTATAAGGTTCCTGTAAAGTGGCTTGAAGAAGGAGGTTTTTTTATTCCGCTCTATCAAAAGGAGGCGATGTTTTTGGAGTTTGAAGGTCCAGATTGGCACCCAACGATTGCGAAAGTTTGCGTTGGAAATGTGAACGCAATTACAGGAAAGCTATATTCAAAAAAGCTCTCCGAAATCAAACAGGACTACATCGTAATTCCAGAGCAAAAATGGCTAGATGGTATCTGTTATAGTAGTGGAGCAGTCAAGCAGTTTATTGCCATGCCACTTGGTAAGGGCTATACGATCGAAGCTCAAATTACAGATGAAGAAAAATTTGGAGGGTTTCAAATTTTGGCATTTGATTCAGCTACTGGTAGATTTCCTGAACGCGATCCTGCTATCGACAGTAAAATAAATAATCGGCGTAAAAATACTATTTCGGAAATCCCATTACCTCGAAATGTTCCGATGTCACCTTCATCGCCTTCATCTAATCAACCTCTATCACCGCTGGGGGCGTCTACGCGGCCTCTATCACCCGCTGGGGCATCTACGCCGCCACTCGGCTCTAGCTCCGTGCAATTGCAAGGATCTATTCGATTTCAAAAAATAGAAGATCCCACGATGGGCATAGCCGCTGGAGGTAATATTAAGCAGCAAATTAAAGAAGACACATACGGAATTGAATCTTGGAGTTCCGACATAAAGCGAAGCATAACAGTCCATCTTGTAAACAGTGAAGCATACAAGGAAATCACTGGATTAAATCCACCCAAATCTCCAGTAACAGCTGCGGAGTATCGCAAAGCCAAATTGCCTTGGTACTCTCATTATGATGAAGGTTCTCCACACTTGAAACCATTAGCAATTTTCAAACGTATATTGGGCGTAGCGGAAATCGAAAAGAAGCGAGGTATTGCCAAATCCGAAGATGTGAAAATTCGTAATTTAGCGATCGAGCAGATCAAAAAAATACGAACACCCGAAAAGATCGAAGCATCAAGTATTTTTCGAAGTCGGGCATACGAGAGCCAAACTAAGATGCGTTGGGAGTCTGCTATTCGAGAAATAAGTTATGTAATTGATCTTAATGTTGATGTCGTTGCCAATGATTTCGCACTTAGAAGTCGTTGTAATTATCAATTAGGACGGTTCAGGGATGGTGTCGTCGACGGCACACTTGGTCTTGAGAAAGATAAAAAATGCCTCAAATCTCTGTCATGGCGTGCCTATTGCAGAAAAATGTTAGGCGATCATCAAGAGCTTGATGAAGATGCGAGCGCCTTACTGAAGTCACCAGAAACAGAACTAGTTGGCCTAGAAATGAAGGCGGAAGCAGCATTAATGGCAGGAAGATATGCTGATGCTTTTAGTGCCGCCATGAACTTAAAAAGCAAACGGCCCGAACACACTCGTGCAGCGGAAATTTGCAATGAGGCAAAATCCTTTTTGATTTAAAGCGTTCAAAATCATGATTCACGATCCATTAACTATTTGCCTAGACAAGAAAACTCAGAATGAGTTTTTTGACGAAATTCTCGTTGGACGCTTCACAAAAATTTCATTCAACAGAACTTTGCGAATTCCAGAAAATGGTCGTGATTATCCATTACCTGCAGGACTTGGCAGATTTCCAATCCACCGAGTAGAGGACTATGCCGATAAGGTTCCTGTAAAGTGGCTCGAAGAAGGAGGTTTTTTTATTCCGCTCTATCAGAGAGAGGCAATGTTTTTGCAATTTGAAGGGCCCAGTTGGCATCCTACTATTGCTAAGGTCTCTGTTGGCAAAGTGAATGCTATTACAGGAAAGACATTATCGGAGGGAATTACATCTCCCAAACAGGACTATATTGTTATTCCTAATCAAAAATGGCTTGATGGCATTAATTTCAGTCAAGGTGTAGTGAAGCAGTTTGTTGCCATGCCACTTGGAAAAGGTTATACCATTGAGGCACAAATCACAGATGAGGAAAAATTTGGTGGATTCCAAATTACTGTTGCGGATTGCATTCCTGGATTTTTTCCCGAACGCGATCCAGAAATTGACAAACGGATAGAAAATGCGCGTCTTGAAAAGCAGAGAGAAAGAGAGCGCATTAAATCTGGTATTCCCGCTACGATCAGCATACGTTCAGCAAATTTCGTCTTGAATTCAAGAGCGGTTTCTCCAGCTTCAATAATGGGTATAGCTGCTGGAGGTAATATAAAGCAACAGATTGAGAAAGATACATACGGAATCGAATCATGGAGCTCTGAAATAAAGAGGAGTATTACTATCCACATCGTCAATAGTAAGACATACGAGGCCATTACAGGTTTTAAACCACCTGACTCACCTATAACTATCGATCAATATCAAAGATTCAGAATTCCATGGTATTCATACTGTAATGAATCAGTTCCATCTCTAAAACCTTTAGAATTCTTTAAGCGTATTTTAGGTGTAGATGAGATCGATAAAAAGCGTGGAATAATAAATAACGATGACAGTTTTAAGAGAAGTATTAAAATAGATAATATCTTAAAAATAAGAACGCCAGATAAAGCATCGGTAGAAAATGATTTTAGAAATAAAGCACTAAAAAGTAAGTCTGAAGAACAATGGCACAAAGCGCTTAGAGAAATCAGCTATGCAATTGATATTAGCAGTATAGTAAGGGCAGAAGACTACGTTTTAAGAAGTTGCTGCAATTATTGCTTATCTAACTTTAAAGAAGCAAATATTGATAGTACATTAGCTCTCGATATTGATCATAAGTGTATAGAAGCCAGAATATGGAGATTTTATTGCAGATCTTCACTGAAAGATTATGAAGGTGCTCTCGAAGACGCTAGAATGCTATCTAGTATTCCAGCAATTGAACAAGTTGGTCGCATATTAGAGGCCATTTCAAATATGAATCAGATGTTTTATGGGGAAAATAGTATCCCTGAAAAAGTTGAATCCGCCCCTACAATACAAAAAATTATTAATGAAGCCAGTAACTTACTGTTGAAGGGGGATAACTAAAATAATATTTATGAATTTCGGAGAAGTTTTTCAAATCAAGAAAAAATTTGAGAGCGGAGGAATGGGCATTGTGTATCTAGCTCGTCACACTCTTTGGAATATTGATGTGGCCATTAAACATCCACGTCCCGAGTTTCTGAGATCTCAAAATCAAATCGATGACTTTTTAAAGGAATGTGCGACTTGGGCTTCACTGGGAATGGATCCTTACGTGACGACATGTTTTTACAGCCGTGTATTAGCTGGAATGCCTTGTGTTGTATCCGAATTCCTCCCAGGAGGAAGCTTGCAAGATGCAATTCACAGCAAAGATTTATACAAAGATGATGAAAATAACTGCTTATCACGGTTACTGACAATCGCTGCATCTTCGGCATGGGGTTTGATGAGAGCTCATCAAACTCAATTACTTCATTGCGATGTTAAGCCCGGAAACATGTTATTGACTAACTATGGAACTGCCAAAATTTCTGATTTTGGGTTGGCCGTTTCATTCCGCCCGACTGAGTTAGAAGTTAAAGCAAAGGGTTTAACGGTAGCATTTTCATCCCCTGAACAAATAAGAGGGGAATCGCTCACTACCGCAGCAGATGTTTGGAGTTGGGCCGGCTCAATGCTCGCCATGTTCGCAGGTGGCTTAACTTGGGAAAACGGTGCTGCATGTGGTGCAGCACTTTCACAGTTTGTTGATGATGGTGCCAAAGCGTATCGAATTCCTTCAATGCCAGCTCTTTTTGCCGAGTTACTATCCGATTGCTTAAAATATTCACCAACCGAACGAATCAGAAATTTTGAGCAAATTGCATTAAGAATTTGTGAAATTTACGAGGAAATCTTTGAAGAATCATGTCCTGCACAGAGGCAGGATATAGAACTTATTTCGGCTGATTCTTTGAATAATAGGGCTGTCTCACACTATGATCTGGGTGAAACATCTAAAGTTCATCAGTTACTTAATGACGCTTTAGCGATTGACCTGCTCCATCCAGAATCAAATTTTAATTTGGCTCTCATCGGGTACTATTCGAACAAAAATATTCCGGAATCATTTCTTTTAAACCTAAAGAATGTTACGAAATTTGAGGAGGGTGAATACCGTCCATGGCTCTATCTGGCTTGTCTAGCAAATCTGACTGGTCGCCCGAAGGATGCAGCTGTTTATTTAGAAAAGGCAACCAAGATTGATCAATTTCAAAACGCCCAAGAGATAGAGCAGATGTGGGGGTTGAGTCTAGATCGCAAGAGTAACCTAGTGTTATCACCACCCATATCGGGTGAAGATCTCGCATACGATTCAGTCAGATTTACGAGATTAATGACTAAGGCTGAGCAAGCAATTTCTGAGTCTCGTATAGATGATGCTCAACGCTATTTAATGATGAGCGGGGATATTCCTAACTTCGGCAGACATCCGAGAAGAAGGAGACTACTTGAAAAGGTTCAAGCATGAAAATCTCAAATCCGAGGACCAAAGATTAATCTACGTAAATTTTGATAATGAATTCTACCAGGCTATTGCTATTTACTTGGCCATAATATCACTCCACAACTTTTCACACCCACCCTTTTCCAACATGACACAATTTAAAAAATGAACCGCATTAGTATCGACATTACTAAGCGCCTCGCTGAAGCAGAGGCTGCACATGCTGGGTTTTCAGAGATAGGAGTAGCGCACTTTTGGGTGGGTATATGCAAAGCTGTCGATCTCTCAATATCCGATTTATTGAGAGTAGGCACTCCTGAGCTTCAGAATCAAAAGTCTGAACTTGAAGATGACTTACTCGAATTGAGAGACGCATTTACCGGAGCCGATCTGTCGCCCAAGCTTTTGCGCCGTACAATAAGATCAGAACTTGGTATTCAAGCAGAAAAATTTGCACGGCCTTTTCCTCGGAGTCAAAATTTGCGGGTGATTTTCAATGATGCTAATGAGTTGGCCTTGCTCCAGAATCAAACTATACGGCCTGCTCACCTACTGTTTGTTATGATCGAGAAATGTGATCCTGTGGTTACCTCATCTCTAAACAAGCTCAACCATGATGCCGGAGAGATATTGAGCAAGTTAAGCTCGCGCTTGATGAAGGGCTTTGAATGTGAGCGCCCAAACGCTGTGATTAAGGAGAAAGTAGTTAAGAAAAAATCCAAACCAGATTCTGCCCTTCAGCGTTTCGGCAGAAATTTGACTGATTTGGCAGAGAAGGGCGCTTTACCGCCTCTAATTGGACGGCGAAAAGAAATGCTCAAGATCACTCAGATCCTGCTGCAAAGCCGAAAAAATAATCTGATTCTGGTTGGTGAACCTGGGGTAGGTAAAACAGGGATAGTAGAGGGCTTTGCCCAACTGCTGGTCGATGGAAAGCTACCAAAGGACTTAGGTAAGCCGGCGGTAATCGAGATTTCGTTGACCTCTCTTGTTGCCGGAACAAAATACCGTGGCGAATTTGAGGAACGCTTAGAAGCGATTGTCCAAGAGGCATCACAGGATCCGAAACCGATTCTTTTTATTGATGAAATCCACCTACTACTGGGAGCAGGATCGGCGAGCGGTAGTATGGACGCTGCAAATATTCTCAAGCCGGCCTTAGCTCGTGGCGTGATTCGAGTGATTGGCGCAACGACAACGAAAGAGTATCGACAAAGCATTGAGAAAGACAGTGCGTTGGAACGTCGTTTTCAGTCAGTTAGAATTGAAGAGCCTAGTGCAGATGAAGCCGTTGAAATACTTTTGGCATTAAAGCCCAGATTAGAATCCCACCACGGTGTCCAACTTGATGAAGCTGCGTTGCGCGCTGCTGTGGAGTGGTCGATCCGCTATATTCCAGACTTCCGTTTGCCTGACAAAGCGCTGGATCTGGTAGATCAAGCCTGTGCCGCAGTAAGATTTCAAACCCTTACCCCCGGCAAGCGTGTTTCCTCTACAGTCATAGGGAGAGAAGACATTGCACGTGCGGTAGCGGCGCGGTGTGGCATACCGATGGGTACACTTACAGCAGATGAGGGAGTTCGATTGATGGAGTTGGAAAGCGATCTAAGCAAACGAGTCAAAGGACAACCTCTGGCAATTTCAGCAGTCGCTGATGCGGTGCGTATGGCACGAGCAGGGCTCAAAAAGCCGAACCGACCCATGGGTGTATTTTTATTTGTTGGTCCCAGCGGCACTGGAAAGACCGAACTAGCCAAAGCGTTAGCGGAAAATTTATTTCATGATGAACGTCGTTTGATTCGCTTTGATATGTCCGAATTCATGGAAGAGCACAGTGTATCGAAATTAATAGGATCGCCTCCAGGATACGTTGGTCATGACGAGGGTGGACAACTTAGTGATGCAATTCGCACTCACCCGTACAGTGTGGTATTGTTCGATGAGATAGAGAAGGCACATCCAAAAGTGCTCGATCTGTTTCTACAGATGTTTGATGAAGGAACACTCACTGATGCACAGGGAAGAAAGTGTGATTTCAAAGAATCGGTAATTATTCTGACTAGCAATCTTGGTTCTGGCGATGGGCCTGTAAAACCATTCATCGGGTTCTCAGATGCTGACAAGCCATTAGATTCGCCAAACGAAGCTGTAGCAAAACGAGAGGATGAAGCCATACGTAAACATCTGAGACCTGAGTTGATAAATCGTCTGTCTAAGATCGTGCATTTCCAACCCTTAGGATTTGAGACTGCGCGGGAGGTTCTTTATAAATTGATAGACGATTTTAACAATCGTCTAAAAGACAAGGACGTGAAGGTTGATCTAGATGAAAGAGCCATAGAGTTACTTCTGCATGAGGGATACAGTGAAAAATACGGCGCTCGGAATCTTGAGCGAACGATGGATAATTTGTTGGGTAACTTAGTTGCTGAGGCTATCGTGACTAAAAAAGTCAAAGCAGGTGAGACGATACGACTCTCCGCCTCAAACGGGAAGATTCTGATTTTAAATTGATGTCAAATGAGACCAACAGAGTCGTCCATGTACAGATGTAAAGATTTCATCGGCAAGTTTGTGCGAAATCAGATCATGTAGTGTTCGGGTTTGATGCTCGCTTCGCCTTTCCAACGGTAAGCGACTAACGGGCCTTCCTTAGCCGCAGAGTGATCAAGGCAAGCGACGTTGTCACGCTCGGGGTGTAAGGGTGAATCTGCTGGCTTGAAGTAGTGACCGAAGAAGACGGGAGGTTCGTCCATCGCGTAGCCGGGTATCTGATTAAAAAACTCTTGATTCACTTCGTCCGATGGAATCGAGGAGCTCGCCGGAAAGACAAGATCATCGTAACCCATTCCATGACTCGGTAATTCCCACCAACGAACCCGGATGTTACCACGGACGGCCTTGGTATGATCGATGAATTTCATTCCGTTAGGCAACTCGACTTCTACGCCTTTGAGTAACACTTCAAGCGCTCCACCTTCTTTTGTGTGCTTGTTTGAGGCAGCCAGAAAGAACTCGGCGCATTCGAGATTACGTCCTCTCACTCGCTCAATCATTTCAGAGTGCCATGTCGCATGAACGGCACGTAGGCATCCCATTTCGAGGAAGAAGGGAAGTTGCTTAATCCATGGCATCCAGACCTGATGCCATTCGCTCTCTGGTTGATCGTAGTCGGGAAAGTCATTAAGCGTACCTTGGTGCATGGCGATGTTTTTACTCCCGCGAATCCGTAGCCATTTTCCGTCCGGCCCCTTACTGTGAAAATAAATGGCATTTAGTTCATGGTTGCCCATCAGGCAGAGAGCGTCGCCACGGTCGCACATGGACTTGACGGCAAGTAACGTGTCACGAACACCGCCGGCGTAATGATAACCGGGCTTGGGATCGATTAAGTCACCGAGGAACAGTGCCTTATGACCAGCGGGTGGAACGAAGCCGTCACCGTCCGCCTTATAACCCATGCGCTGCATGATAGCCTGTAGCTTATCGAAGCGACCGTGGACGTCGGCAATAATGTCGTAGTGGATTGGTTCTTTCATACGCTAAAAAGATGACTGATTTATTCGGTTCTTGTAAGTGAGTATTATGCAATTAATATGACTTTGTAATCATGAATCAATTTGACCGTCTTTTTGACCTTTCAGGCCTTTCGCTTGATCGGTTACGCACGTTTTTAATGGTCGAGGAAGCGGGTAACCTATCCAAGGCGGCCAATGGAGATGCAACCAAGCAGTCGCAATACTCACGCCAAATTAAAGAGTTGGAGAGTTTCTTTGGTGCTGCTTTCACACGTAGGGTCGGACGCCGAATCGAGATTACGAATGAAGGTCACCTTCTAGCTGCAGTGATCAGGCGGCATTTCCGTGAACTCGATGAATTTCGAGAAGCGATGGCTGGACGCGAAGTATGCGTCCGCTTTGGATCGCAAGGTAGCGTTATCGATTGGCTGCTCGTGCCACGACTCGCCGCCGTTCGTGTTGCGCTAGGTAACGCGATGATCGAGATGGAACAAATGAGGTCACTGGATACGGTTAGAGCTGTGGCGGATGGTCGATTAGATTTTGGAATCGTTCGCGAAGATGCGTTACCACCAGAAACCAAACGCTGGCGTCTTGGTGGCGTAGGTTACGCACTTTTCGGAGCCAATGCGCATTGGAGAGGTTGTAATTCAAGTCAGGAAGTCATCAGCAAAGCACCCGTTGCTGATCTCAAAGTAGGAGGACAATTCGTAACGCGTTGGCACGAATGGCTTAGCAGTCAAAAAATTCGTGCGAAGGTAACGTCACGCGTGTCTTCCTTCGCCGCTCTCTCACGAGTCGTCCAAGCTGGAGATGCCGTTGCTGCACTCCCAGAAATGGCGGCGGTGGATTTCGATCCGAAACGTTTCAAGTCTGATAAGATCGAAGCACTAAAACCTCGAATGCTTGTGCTAATCGCAAACGAACGAAGCCTAGATCGTTCGGGTATCGCCCAACGAGCGGCGACGAACTTAGCCGAGGCACTCAAGTTGAAATAGGTACTTCGAATAGCTTCTTACCTTTTCGTATTCATCAGAGCAACTGTGGCCCCTGCCCCGCTGTGGCATTTTCCTGATCCAGATGAGTTAGAGATCAACCGGCCTTGAGCATCGCGTTGGGTGCTGGTGTGAAATCCTGAGTGAGAGGAGTTGCTGGAGCTACTGCCGGTATACCTGGACGAACTGTCGCGGTATTGGGTGTGACTGCTGTTTCCAGATTGTTCTCGCGTGTAGGCACTACCAGTCGCTCGCCCGGAGGCGTCTCGGTAGGTGGTTTCAGAAGAGTTGGTAGATGATTGTCTCGTAGAAGCCGAACCCGTAAACCGACCACTTGCGTCACGGTATTCGGTGCGCGCACTGCCGCCAGAGTTCGAGTGGGTGGTGGCAGTGCCGATGACCCTCCCCGATACATCTCGGATCACTGCCCGCTCAGTCCCACCAGCTTGTTTCTGACGCTCTATCGTCTGAACCGTTCGACCCGAAGAATCACGCACCACCTCTCGGCAAGTTTGAGCCGATGACACACTGATTAAACTGAACACCAACAAGGCCGAGGAAAGAACTGTCTTCATGAAGTCAAAGACTGTGACCACTGAAAATTCATTCAAACGAGACGGAAATTTTTTGAGAAAGAGGGATTAATTGCCGAAATAGTTCTGAGAATTAAGGCTCCTTGTAGTGAAACTTATCGCCACTACAAGGAGCCAATCCACGGTTAGATTTTTATCACGGGAAGAATTTGGTGATGGTAATTTCACTTTTTTCAAAGTGCCTGTGATTGATAAATACTTCGCTTTCCTTACGGCTAGTATAGAATCCAATGACTTCACTTTTGGGAATAAGTAAGCTTGCGATAACTGGATCAGGAACAGAGATACTTCTATAGCCCTTTGCAAAGCCCTCGGCGATTTTCCGATTAGTAGTCCATGAAAATCCATAGACTTTGGAGAGACTACAGCCTCGGTAGATCTGAATGTTTTCAGGTAGAGTTTTGAACTCCTCTTTATCCGCACTACTCAGATAATCCCTCGGGCAACCATTTTTTCCATCGTATGAATACTCCGTCTTTTCTAGGAATTCGAGTAATTTATCACAATGTTCCCAAGTGGGTTCACAGCAATTCCAGACCTCATGGAAAACTGGCCACACTACCTCCGGTTCCGAACTATAATCATCGAGGAGGTTTAGCATAGCAGGTAGCCTGTTGGTGGAATCAATCCCTAGGCCAAAAAGCAATTTCTTAATCTGTTCGGCATACACTTCAGCGGACTTTTTCGAAATGAAAGTCCTAGGAATCTCAACCGGATCGTTTGGAATGGATTTAGTAGATGGAGGAGTTTGATTCGGCTCCGAGAGAGCCGCTTGCTTGTATTTAGTTTTGGTTTTGTTTTTAGTGTGGGTTTTCATGGGTTTTATTGTTGTTATTTTGGTTTCTAAGCACGGAGATGCCGGGCGGAGAAAATGGGCAGAAGGAAGGGCGGCGCGGCTTCCAATCAAGCCCAAGCCTAAGTCATAACTATGCTCATGCTTGCGGATTGCCACTGCCTGCGACCGTCTCTAGATCCCGTAGATTTGGATCTATCAAAAACAGATATTCTTGGGGGAAGAAGACGTAAGGCGTTGCCCTTAATTCAAAAAAATATGGATCGTTTAATCTATGTTCGCTGGCTGCAAACCGATGGGGGCATCAACGGTGACATGTGGGGGTTGGCGTTTAGTGATAACTGTAAAAACAAATCCACCAAACCCCTTTGGAGGGGGCAGCGTAAATTTATAAAAACAGTCTTCATGTATATCACATCAGCAGAAAAAATAAAACCTGTCGATGAAATTATAAAAAAATTTAAAGTTCTCGCGCGCACGCGTGCGTATCATTCAAAACCTAACTTAAAAAAACCGTAGCCCTGTTAGATTTCCCAGCGGATGAGGAAAGCGCTTTGAGATGGGGATCCCCCTGACAGCCTGACTTCCCGGGCGACCGGAAAATACTCTTTTCCGGCCGGGAAGGCGGGGGTTCGGGGGGAATCGGGACCCATCCCCAAGCGATCCCGCATATCCGTGGGCAGGGCGCAGTTTCTTCAGGGGGGCGTTGCGGGGGGCCGCCCCCGCAGAGATGGGAGCGAGCAACAAGCAACGCGGCGTGCGAGCAGGGGAAGAAACATCTTCCACGTCAAATTATCCATAAAAGCACCCTCTAAAAAACATCATCCAATCACAGCATAACTAACATTCACAAGACATCAAGAACCTACCCTCTGAGTTCAAAATCAATCATGAGAAAAAATAATCAAAATAGTTTGGCGCACCCAGATGTCAGATCGCGATTAAGAGAGTGAAAACAATGATTCGAGAGCAGATACGCCACCACAGCCATCCCAAACCAAACACCCCATCCCACATAATCCAACCCAAACACACACCTACTATGTCAAACCTCAATAAAGTCATCCTCATCGGTCGTCTCACTCGTGATCCTGTCGTCCGCCACACTGCAAAGGGAGTTCCCTGTGCGGACATTAGCCTCGCCATCAACCGCCATTTTACATCGGAATCTGGTGAGAAACGCGAAGAGACCACCTTCGTCGATATTACACTCTGGGGCAAAACGGCAGAGCTGACTGCCAAATACCTGAATAAAGGCAGCCTCGCCTGTGTGGAAGGCCGTTTGAAAATGGATAGCTGGACGGATAAAGCCACTGGTCAAGCTCGCTCAAAATTAGCAGTCGTCGGTGACAATATCACTTTCCTCGAATCCACCTCAAGCAACGGCCATCGCGCACCAGCTTCCAACAAATCTTCCCAATCCACAGCTGCAGTCCCTCCAGCTTCCGATGAAAAAGAGGAAGTTGACTGGGACTCACCATTCTAATCCATACCTAGGAAATACCTACGCAACCCATCCACAGCTTTAATCCATCTAAAACCCTCTCACCCAAAGAAACTATGAAACCAACAACCAAAACCCAGACCGTAACAGACGCAAAGCCCACCCTATCCGTCCTTAGGAAAAAGCTCACCCAAGGACAAACCATCCTGATTGGAGCCGGCCTCTTTGCGATGATATGCGCCATCGCTATGCTGACTATCATTGAAGTTCAGACCGCACGTTTAGAATCCATGGAGACTCTCAATCAAGTGGATGTGAACAGCGCAGCATACCTCGCTCTATGTCAAAAACTCGGCACAATTTAAAATGTCACCACTGGCATTATAGCCTTCTGCGTCTTGTGGATCATTCTTGTTCTTTTACCAGCTCGCATCAACCCAAAGTGTGACTAAGCGGAAGGAGATCATTTCTTGATTTTCTTATTACGTAGCCATCATTTCATCCAATCGAACTCATCATGACACCCTCTGATTCATTAAACTCGCCACTGAACCAACGCGATGAGCTTGGTCGCACACCACTCGTATCAGCTATTATGTTATCAGACGAAAAGTTCATCACCATGCTAGAGGCGGGAGCCGATCCCAATCAATACTCAACGGTTTCCTATCACGGACAATTCGACACATGCTGGGCTGCCCGTCATCAAGCCTGTGAAAATCTTAACCTAGTAGCTATCACGCCTGTGCATGCCGCAATCATCAGAGGACGAGAGGATTTCCTCAAGGCCGCCATGTCCGCAGGTGGAAGCCCAGATCTTCCCGCGTTAGGCACCACCTACTCACCGGACAAAAACGACTCTTTCTATTCGTTCATTAATCACCACAAACGAAAATATGGGGATAGTGATGCATTCATAGAAATCGAGCCTCTGGATTCTCATCAAGAATGGCTGGAGAATATTTTTCGCCCGTATTGCCACAACCTCAAGCTCCCGTTTACTCATGATATAAACGAGTGGATTCGCTTCATGATCAGACTCTGTGAAGACCGATCTCTAGCCAACTCTTACCCCGAATACATAATCCACATTACCTCAGTCGACATCCTGCAAGTTCTCAGCACCAACACCTAACATAAAATTATTTAATCTGTAAATTCATGGAAAAAAAACCAACTAAATCCGCACCTACTGAACAACTCCATCAAGATTCCATCCGCGTCATTGAATCTCCTGTCTATGTATTAGGGGACAACCACGGATTCTATGCAAAAATTTACGAGATGCTCGCAGAACGAAACCTGCGCAATTCAGTTATCATCCATGTTGGCGACGGCGATGAAGGCTGCGAGGATTGGAGTGATGATGGAGTTCTCTACGCGAACTCCCGCTTTCAAGAGTTCAACGTCGAATATCTCAGCATCCGTGGCAACCACTCGAATCCGGCGCTTTTCGATGGCCGGGTGAACTATTCACATTTCAAACTCATCCCGGACTACACCCAGTTACTCATCAATGGACAGCGCTGGCTGCTGGTTGGCGGCGCGATCAGCATCAATCGGATCGATCTTATTCCCGGCGTGGATTGGTGGAAGGACGAGCGCTTTGCTTTGCGGAAAGAACTGATCGCGTCCGCCGACGTGCTCGTCACCCACAGTGGACCAAGCTGGATCGGCCCACCATGCCGCAACCCATTCGTCCAAATCTTTGCCGACAGTGAAATGGAACGAGGCATCGACTTGATCGATGAGTTAGAAATCGAGCGTCAGTTGCATGATCGCTTGTTCGATCTCGTCCGCCCGAAATCCTGGTACCTCGGCCATTTCCACCAGTCAGAGACTCAAAGCCACAAGGGTTGCAAGGCCCGCATCCTCGGAGTCTGCGAACTTCATCAACATCATCCATGAAATCCACTAACGTGAACCATCAGCTTGTTGCCGTCATTGGAGATGTCCACCACCACATCGGTCTCGCGGCCGAAGGATTGAAACGTATCGAAATCGAAACTGGCAGACCGATTGCACAGGTTTTCTCAGTGGGCGACTTAGGGCTTTTTCTCAATGAATGCGATTGGGATTTCCTAACAGGTCCGACCAAATACCGCAGCCCCGAAAACAGTACAAAGATCAGTGCCGCGTGGGCTGCGTGGCAATGGCCTCTCTCGATGATTGGCGGCAATCACGAACCCTTCCACCTTCTGCGTGATTGGAATCCGGCAGTATTTTCCAATAAATTGCATTATACCGATGCCGGCATACTTCATCATTCAATTCCGGGGCTATGCGTCGCCGGATTAAGTGGGATTCATCATCCTGAGCACATGAACTTCAACACGGATGGCGAAGCCCATCTGCCAAATACTCCCCACCCCACATCATGGCCTGAGATGGTAGAGCTTGCGCACTCTGGAGCAATCAGTCGCAAGCGACTTACCTACTACAAACAGCATGAGATCGATCAACTCTACGATCTCGATTTCACTCCCCACCTAGTCCTGTTGCATGACTGGCCAGTTCCGCCTGACCATATTGTGGATGTTCATGGAAGCCGCCCAGAAGCGGATATTCTAAAATTCCTTAAACCTCGATTTCTGTGCTGCGGCCACCATCACACATCAGCTAGATTCACCATAGAGACCACCGAGGTGATGGCACTTAACCTCATCACCACAAAAGAAATGTCCCATGGATGGAACATTCAATCTGGCTGGGCCGCCCTTTTCGATTGGGACGGCGAATCGCTAAAGTTTCTCCAGACCTGGCCCGCCTAATCATTCGTTACTCTTAAAAATCCACACCACGTATGTCTGTACCACCCACCTTAGAAATTAACCGCCCCATCTATTTACTCGGCGATCATCACGGATATATGGGCAATGTCTTTGATGCCATCGCCAAACGGTCTGTCCGCGATGCCGTCATTCTCCATGTGGGCGATGGTGAAGAAGGTGTTTACTTTGGTCCCAGCCAGTTTGATGAGCTCAATGAAAAGTTCGCTAAACTCAACCTGCTTTTTCTGGGAATACGCGGTAATCATTGTGATCCAAAACTCTTCGATGGCAGCATCGATTTACCGAACTACAAACTTCTCCCCGACTACACCCGGCTTTCCGTAAATGGTAAATCTTGGCTGCTCATCGGCGGAGCGATCAGTATCGACCGCATCGAGCGCTTGCCCGGCATTGACTGGTGGGAAGAGGAAGAATTTCAACTTCGTCCTGAATTACTGACACCGGCTGATGTCCTTGTCACTCACAGCGGACCAAGCTGGATCGGCCCACAAACCAGCAACGGAATCGTGCGTATGTTCGCCGACCGCGAGAGCAAGTTCAACACCGACCTCATCGCTCAGCTTGATGAAGAGCGTAAATTGCACGAGGAAGCCTTCGCTATCGTTCACCCTAAGCACTGGTATCTTGGCCATTTCCATATTAGCCAGAGCCTCGTTCATGAGAACTGCGTAACACGCATCCTGCGTGTCTGCGAACTGCATAAACACATTGATTAGTTTGGTGTTGCCCCCACGAGGAGAGCCACAGCAACCCCAATTTCTGGGGCTGGAAAATTATCATAAATAGTTTGGCGCGTTCGCAGCGAAAATGACGATTAAGAATGATGAACACCCGTTCAATCAACCTAACTACCTAACCACATGCACTCCTCGATCCTTACCTCGCTGAACTCCCTCATGACCGCATCCCATTTCACAACCACCTTGCTTTGTATCATCGTCGCATGGAGCGCGTGGAAAACCTTCCGCCATCTCTCACCAGAGGAAGGAGAGAGAGAAAAGGTCATAAAGGCCTACAATATCGGAACCACCCAAACCGCGCACATCTACCTCATCTTAGCCGTGCTTGTTGTTCTTTTTCACATACCAGGACTATGGCCGATTATCATTGCAGTAACTTTATATAGCCAATTTCAAAACTACCGGCTCAACAACAAACGGAAACTCCTGATTGATGAAATATACGCTTTGCATAGGTGTGAATCGATTGTTTGCATCCACCTAAGAACATATGATCATACAGCCGAAGGAGGACCTATTAAAATCTGGTTCAAGCGAGGAACGGAATCATGGCCACTTGTAGAACTTATAATCGGTGTGGGCTTCGTCTCTGCTCCCATTGAAAAAATACAGAGTCAGATTCTTCGTAAGAATATCCTGCCACGAATCCAAGATATACTTCAAAGAGAAAATAATAACGAATTGTTCTACAGCATCAAGAAGGACCTGCTTGAACATGGAGTTTCACACCCAATCGACATCAAAGGTTGGAACAGCAACCCGATCATCCAAGAAATGATCGAGCGAATCATGAACGCCAATCCTCCACAACAAAATCATCCGGAGGAACCCTCGATCAAGGCAGCGTAACCCGTGCTTCATGCCCATCTCATTTCACACCAAACACGCTCATCTCATGAAATCATCCAACTCCATCAAATCCACTATTTTTAAAGCTGTGCAGAAACTCGATCCGCAGGTGCTTTCCTTCCACCTCGTCGACACACTCAGCGAGGATCAAATCCAGAATCTCCTCGCACTCGCCGACCATGCGATTATGGCGGAAATGCGTGAAGCAACGGCAGGCATCGACGACGTGCCTCCACATGAATTCGTGGACTACGCCGCCGAGCACAGTCGCACCTTGCTCAACTATCTGAGCGTCCGTGCCATGCTCTGTGGAGAGGCACCCGAAGAAGACGATTTCTCAGATATAAAGATTTTTTGAGGCGGTGCTCTGCGCATGCCTAGAAAAAAAATCTCAAAAAGTTTGGCGCGTTAACTACGAACCAAACGATGAAGAATAATGAACACCCGTTCGATCAACTAAAAACACCTAACTCACACACAACATGCATACCTCGCCCTACACCGTTCCAAATTCTATCGATACTGTGCTCCTTCTGGAGAATCGTATCCTCAAGCGCGATGCGATGCGCGCCTTCCGCGCCGCTGAAATTTTCGCCTGCTTGCAAACCCTCGACGAGGCCATGCAAGAGGTTTCGGGAAAATCCAAGATCCGCGATGCTGCCATCTCAACTTGGCGCGAACTGGCCGGAGACCTGATTCATAGCGTATCCGCAATGCATTACATCATCCCTGCAGGCTATACTCGTCCGGAAATCGATCCCTTCTCTGTAGCACGTAAAGATTTCCCATACAGCGGAAACCCGATGTCGCACTGCAAGGATCTCCCAAGACTACTGACCATTATGGCATCTGCCGCACGTTGCACCATTGGAACCAACCAACGTTATACCGATAACTATCACGGCGTGATCTTCTACCAACTCTACCGTCTCCATGCTGCCACCGAAGAGCAATGTCGGGCATTTCATGAACAAGTGATCCGCTTGGATATGCCCTCTTCATGCAAGCGCAGAGGCCTTGTTTACTCGCCCAATTATGACCCCGACGCCATGCCGCGCGGCACGGATGACCATTACGATATTTCCGAATTCGAAGGCGTGCCATTCTTCTGAAACACCATGAAATCAACCCCATCATTCACCTTCCACGGCATCTCCAATATTCCCGGCATTTGGATAGTTTTGATCAAAGTCACTTACCAAAACCAATCTCTCTACCACGTCACGAAAACAGGTCATATCAAAGCGCGTCGCCTAACAGCTCCCGCGTCAGACATTCCTCAGCGCTTGTCCGAAGATTACTTTCACCCAAATCCTCTGCGCAAGTATCTCAATTCCCAAGACTGGCCAATCAACGAATGCTCGTTTCAATGTTGGACTTACGGCCCCATCGAAACCAGCGAGCATTTCGCAAATCTCTCCTGGGAGAATCTAAATTGTGTCGTCGCAGTCGCCACCTATCAAGCGGAGTTTCGCCTCGCTGCCGAGGGACTGAATGTCCTGATGGTCCATAAATCGATCATCCTGGATCACGAAGATCTCGAATCTTCCGCCTATCAGCTCAGCACCAACTTCCTCGCCACCATCTCAAACGCCTACCTGACTCCCTAACACATTATCCCTAACATTCATCAAACCTATGAACCCCGAAGCCACGCCCACCCGCAGAAAAAGCATTAGCCTTGAACATCAGCCGATCGAAGTCAGTAGTTACTTCGCAAGCAAAAGAAACAGCTCTGATTACCCAGAGTGGTTTCTCTTCGCCACCGACAGTTCCGGAACCAGCGATTCTCTCTACATCGAAAATAATGGGAGCCACCTCTGTGCCTACACCACGACGTATGAGCTTCCTCAAATCCACCATAAGACCTTATTTTCTCATTGGTTCGAGATTACCCAGACTCCCGGATTCAGACATTGTGCCATCCAAGACACGCTGGGTGAGATGATCCATTTTCCTTCGCAGTTACTGCTCACCTGGGCTTTGCTTGATCTCGATGTGGATGCCACAGCAAACGCTCTTTCTAAAGGGGCTGATCTCTTCCGCCCGGTTCTCTCAGAATACTACGCCATGGATCTTCTCTCACTCGCGGTGGCGATGAGATCACAACATGCCCTGCGTTTCTATCAAGCAGATGAGCGAGATTACGAAGCGCGTTGGAGCTTCGAAGAAATCGACAGCACGGACTATCCCGTTCGCGCTGCACGCATCCGTGAAATACTGAGCGAAGCGGGCGCACAAGATTTTGCACCTTTCCGCAATGCGCTCAAAAATGGTAACTTCGACCTAGCGAAGTCACACCTTCTCAAGGAAATCCCACTCGATGCTCAGGCTCCCGATGGCCTAACTCCTCTACTCGCTGCAATATTCCGCAAAGATCTCGCTTGCCTGCGCTGGCTCATTCATCAGGGAGCCGATTGCAGCGTGCATGCAAACATACAGGATTGGTTAGGAATCGAGCCGCCCGAGTCATTCTCTGCGATGTGGAACAACCGTTCTAACATTTCCGCGCATGCTGCCGCCTGTGCCGCAAACTCTCCTGAAGCCTTTCACATCCTTCTCAATGAAGCAGCGTATCATTTCTCAAATGAAGACTATCAAGAAATCATGAAACATAAAGATGCGCCAGAATGGGCCAAAAATGCTCTTCTGACAGGCGGTTACACAACCCTACCCGAACCCATCCAGCTATCAGCAAGAGATACCCGAATGATGGAATATTTCGCCAAACTGGATCGAAAAAGCCCATCTGATTTCGAGCAGAAAAATCCCGTGCCATTTCGCACCCGCTTTCTCAATTACATAACCAATGGCCATACAATCACCGATTGGGCAGATCAGCACGCACCGGAATTACTCAACCCACCTGCAGGTGACCCGGTTGCCATAGAGCGACTCGTGCAAAGCTGGCTCAAAGCAACTGGTGCCGATCCAAGCCCTTTCCTTCTACAAGCGGTAGAATCTAACGACCTATCCTTGGTCGAGTTACTGCTGCCCGCAGATCCCACTATCATGGGAGAAGCACTTATCACAGCCATGACACATGCGAATACTCTCACCTATGAATGTTACGATTTCTGCCTCTATCGAGGTTGTATCACCGACGACATACGAGGCAAGGGCGTGCCTGCGAGCTACCTCGAAATAGCAAATTCCATTGCCACTCTCCTTCGCGATCATGGTGCTCGTGATTTCACTCGCCTCGCAAAAGCAGCCAGAGAAGGTGATCTAGAAAAAATGCGTGAAGAAGTCAAAGACGGCACGCCAATCAATTTCACCTGCGATGGCTGGGGTAGTCCCCTACTAGCAGCTATTGTTGGAGGAAATCTCGCTGCCGTGGAATATCTACTCAATTCCGGAGCGGATCCAAATCTCGAATTCGATCCAAGCATCTTGGACGGTGGAAGCGGTGACTACTTGCATCTCCCCATCGTCGCGGCTGTGCGTTATGATAAAACAGAAATTCTCAAAGCCCTGATACAAGCCGGTGCCGATCTACAAAGTCCACAAATGAAAAGAACGAGGATTTTTGAGAACGGATCTTTGTCGCGTGAAACAGCAAAGATGCTTTTCAAATCCCCTTTACCCTTACTCCGTGACATAGACGGCAACACTTGCGCTCACTTATTGAACGAAGAATCGCTACGCCTTTACCAAGATCTCATTCACTCTAGCTCATGGAACGCCCGCAACAATGCAGGCCATACTCCATTGATCATTCATATCGCCAATGAATCCGCCTTGATTCCTTTTTTGTTAAGCGCTGGAGCATCACCCAACGAATATACCACTCCTTGTTCATCATGTGCATTTGATAGAGTTGTTTTCGATACAGACATCATAGCCCACACTCCAATCCATGCCGCCATCGATTCAGGCGATGTTATCTTATTAGAAAATCTCCTCGCTGCTGGAGGAACGTTGGAACTTCCGGCCTTCCGAATCAATCCAAACCCCACGATCGAGTCATGCCAGCGCCTGCGCGATATTCTCAATGAGTTTCAGCCAGTGGATCTGCCACTTTGGAAAAGAGATTTCTGGCTAACCAGTTTGGAAGAGAGCCGGGAAGAATATCGAATATTCGAAGATTTAGACTCCTCACCATCCCCTTGGTCACCGTCTCTTTCTTCGAGCGAAATCACCCTACTCTCTCACTATCTTGCAGAAGATCCATCGCGTGCCGCCCAACACCCAGATTTCATTATCCCAATCACTTGCCTCGAACTAGAACTGAGAAAATCTTCGATTTTGGAAAGCTACAAAGCCCGTATCGAAGAAGAATAACTCAAATGAAGTAGGCAAAATGAACAACTCGATCGGAAACTGTTAGATTATTTATCTTGCGTTTTTACGAACTCTATGTATAAATGAGATCGTCGTAATTGACGACTGTTCCCTCCCTCTCCAGCACACGCCCATGAGCACAACTTAAAAGCTTCATTCTCTGACACTTCGATTCACCAGCGGCAATTCCGCACGCAGGTGAATTACATAGTAACCCAGAGAACATATGAGCAAAAAGTTGGCCCTACTCGGGATGTTGAGTCCGGATAAAACGCCGGGAATCTCTGAGAAGACGGAGATTCAAACCACCCAACCGGTCGGAAAGGCCGGTCCGCCAGAACCAAGCGGAGGGAAACCCGAACGGCGAAGTCGGAGTAACCCAGATCGGTTCGACCCGATCGATGAGATCGCGAAGGAATTCGTGAGTTATCGATCGAAACCAGAGGATCCTAAGTGGTCGAGGATTCACCGAGAGCGCTTTTACCAGAGCGTTTGGAAATTAGCCGAGAGGTTAACGCAGTATCACCTGCGAGGACAAAATTGGAAGGGGGATGTCACCCAAGACGCAATGGACATCACGGCAGCGTTCTGCGAAGGACTGCTCAAGCAGGAGAAAAATCGAACGGGTATGTTCGACTCCACTGAGCGGAACCCTAGCGAGCTTCGAGGCTACCTGAATCACACCTTCCATAATGGAGTGCGAGAGCAGGCCTGGAAATTCCGCAAAAGCCGACGCGAGTGGCTCAGCTTCGAAGAAGACGCAGTGATGGCAGCAGTGGACGCCAGAAAGTCCGATTGGCTAACGCAGGTGATTCGCCTCACCAAAGCAGTCAACGCAGCTCGGGATGGGAATATCAAAATTCCCTCCTCCTCAGTGGGGACCACGTCACTAGACTTGGTTCTCAGACTCGCCCTAAACCGCAAGGTGGCGGGCGGAGAGGCGAAGAAGCTAGTGCCTCGCAAGGGAGTGCCCGTCCGCACTCGCCAGAACTGGGAGAAAAAGTTCCGCAGTGACATTCGTCACGAGCTGGAGATCTAAGGCCAATCGGCACCCCTTCCTCTCTTTACGGAGAGGAAGGGAAAGCCCAGCTCACTTCCGTGTCACGCTGGTCAATAAAACCTGGGCTGAGAAAAAAAATTAGATTTTTTGGCGCAGAGCATGCCCTCCTAGCGATGAGGTATATGAACAGTCCAATATCAATACTCCACATACCATGCACTTCCTCATATCTCTTATCTTCGGCACCTTGTTTCTATTCCTTCTTGCTCGCGCCATTATTGAAACCATCATTGGCCTCTGCCAAATCATCTTCGGCCTCGCTCTTTATGCCGTGAGCTACTTCCTTAATGCTCTAGCTTGGTGCCTACGCACCTTCAACGCCCTTTGGCGCACGGCCTGCGGATGAAGGGATATTTGCGATTGGATCATTAGGGTTCGTTCACCCATCCAATATCAAATTTCAAATTCCCAATTTCCTTCCTCACGCTCGCTTCAAAATCCACATCCTCCGGCCGGATCACAATCACACGACAACTGGTATCCCGACATTCAGCCGCAACCTGTTCGTCATCATCCACATGCACATTAATACCGAACAAGTGTGGGCATTTCCTCGGACGCCTGCCCACTATCCCGTGCTTTTCACACGCAGTTTCATGTAGCGGCAAGTTCACATACCCTGCTAGGGAGACTCCCAAACTCTCAAGCCAACCAGTCATATCACTCTTACCCCGTAGCGACTGCGTGTAGATCCAGATCTGATGTCCCTCAGCCGCCAAACCTCTTAGCAAGGGTAATGCTCCGAGTCGCAGCTTATCCTCCCGACAACCGAATGGCCCCATCAGGGTCGGCACCCCCGGATCCGCTAGATGTTCATTACCATCGCACAACAAAGTGCCATCCAGATCGAAAGAAATGACCAACGGAATATTCATCTCTTGTCCTTTCGGTAATACAGGATCAAGCCGACAAGAATGAGGGCGATGATAAACGCAATGCTGTTAGTAATCATGAAAGCCCCTGCCACACCTCGCACGAACCACTGATAACACGCATACGCCTCCATGCAGCCAATGCCGAGGGCAATGATCAAAAATCCCATCAAATCAAAACTCTCGACATTTTTTGTCCGAAGAATTTTCCGAATCTGAGGGATGTAGCCAACGGTGAGCAGAATACCGCCGAAGAGTTGTAGGGAATCGAAAAATTGGGACATAAGTTAGATGGTGGCGTATTAAGTTTTCGTAAAATTCACATCGTCTTCAAGTCTGCAGCTTTCAGATCAGTCCGCTCGACGATAGCCAGCAACTGCCTAGCACGACTCTCCCCCATGAACCAAGTGAAGACTGATCCTTTAGGAGCCGATGCCGAGAGCATCTCCGTTCTTGGTGGGAAGCCGATCAAGATCACCGCCTGCGCCTCTAATCCTTTGGCCTTATGCACGGATGAACTTCTGATACCCCCAACACGCTCAGGACCAGCCAACGGCAAGCCATTGACCTTTTCCTCATTCAGCCAGTCTGGACGATAGGCACTAGTCGGGTAGAGAATGAGTAAATCCTCCGGCTTACAGTCGCCTTTCTTGCACCAGTCACTGACCCACTTGCCAACCAGGGTCTTTTCTTGGCCTACCGATCTGGCTTCATCCATCACAGGTTCCGTGCCTTCTGGGAGAGAGCTATGGACATCCATATCAAGCAAGAGTTCATCAATCTCTGGGTGTTCCATGCCCCGAAGGAAATCCAAAATCTGTCGAGTATAGCGCATCGTCCGCTTCAGACGAACGCGCACCATGTGAGGAAAGAGACCTCGCAAGCGCTCGGGATTGAACTGCTCTGCTTGTCGTGCGTGGTGCCGTTGGAATTTATCGTAAAACAAGGCCACCTGAGCATCACTACCCCGCTTCAATAAACCTGCATATAGCTCCCACCAACCCGGCGCATCTTCAGACGCTCCTACATCAGCATGAAATCTCGTATCATGATCCTGCGCTTCATCAACAACCAGTGAATCAAAGCGGTGCTCGTCTTCCAACAGCGACACAATCTCGCGCAACTTCGACGGCATATCGACTTCGTAGAATCGCTTAGCCACTTCACGATCTTGTCCATCCACCTTCGGAAAATTTTCACCCGCAAGCTCATAAAGCCTCATCGCTAGAGCCTCGTAAGAATAAACCTCAATTCCCTCTATCTTCTTGCAGATAATAAAATTATTCAACATCTCTGCTAGATGGAGATTAAAGCAGAGAAATAACACACGCTTACCCTCTCTCGCCCAACGGAACGCTTGCTCCAACGCAAACCAAGTCTTGCCCGTTCCAGGACCGCCTCGAAATAGAAACTGTTCATTTTGCGCGAGCGCATCCAACAACTCGAAACGCGCAGTTGTATGTCGCTCCAACTGCTGCTCAGTGAGCGAAAGCACAACCCTGGAAGCACCAGCTTGTAATTGAGGAGCAAACACCTCTAAAAAAACCGCCCGTCGCTCCTCCACGTTCTTCCACTTTTTAATGAACTGCTTCTTCCACCAATCCCCAATACCATCTAGATCCGTCTTATCTAAAATTCCTTCACGCGGCAAATTCTGATAGACTGGTACTGTATGAGGAATCTCTACCTCCGGCAAACCCACCATTCGCAGAACCATCGGCTCGACCCGATTTCCAACCACAGACTGACGCTTCAACATACCCAGCACCTGTTCCCACACCTTGTCTCGCTGAACGATCGGGCTCTTACCATCCGCCGTATCCCACCGTCCGGTCTTAGGGTCAAACTCGCAACGGCCTCCTTTGACTTCGATGTGCAGCACATTACCATCAGGGCCCAACACCAGAAAATCCCCCTCGCCTTGAACCGAGCCGTTCTCGTTAGCGTAATAGAATCCCCAGCGAATCGCAAAGCCATCGCCCAATTTCATCAAGGCATCCGCCACCTTCGCTTCCGCTTCGTTTACTGGGCGGGTGGGATCATCTAGCGGGTGGATGGTGATGAGGGTGGCTGGCATGCAGGTTTATACTGGACGAGTTTATCACTGGGTTCTAACGAAAAAATCCTTATTAGCGAGTGCTCCAGCACTGCCTCAATCTTTCGAATCCCATCCCGTTGGAGGCATACAGAGGATAGAGGAGCCGAACGTCGCTTTTCCCAATTCGGTCAAGCAGGACTCACCGCCGGATTCCATGGGTTCTTGCCACGACCATCCTTGAAGCTCACAGTTCGTATCCTTATTTGTGGAGCCCGCAGAATAATAAAAGATTCTGGATGCGGACGGAGTGCCGGGGGCACAAGAAGCCGGACAAGCGGCAGCCGTCCCTCTAAAATCCTTAATATTCAGCACCCCAATCGCCGGCCAGGCAATGTCCTTTCCAGCCAACACAAACATGCCAGCGATCAGGCAAATATTCTCATTCTGAAGACGAAGAATATGATCCGGGGAGGTTTTCGCAGCCATGTTGCAGTTACAGATGGAGAGGCTGGTTCTGGGGAATTTGTCCATTCGCAAAGTGCTCTTGATGCCTATCAAATTTCCATCGGCATGAATCGGTATGGCTGCGGACGGTTCGGCGAACATAGGATCGAAATGAATAGTCTCCTTTCGCAGCAAAGTGACAAAGCTCTGTCCGTTCTCAATAACCGGCCCTTGCAGGAAATATTCGACACGCAAACTTGACGGCAAAGACCGAATGAACGCACTACCATCAGGATCGTCCGCGGAGACGGGCAAGCTCTGCAAGCAGATCAGATCAGGCGGGTATCCCTTGTAGCAATCCGACGCCTCCTTATCGAGAAGCTTCCAGTCAGGCTGCCTACCTTGCAGATCCCAGGTCAGAATATGGAAAGTCGCTTTTCGGAGTTTCCCCCGATACAGGAATTCTTTTATCGCCTGAATCATGAATGAATCATGAATATTACCTCGTCCACGTCGAGTCGAAATCGGCAAAGGCATCAAAATCTATCGGCACACATTCTCACATCCTCATCGTCAGCACCGCCAGCAGTTGTCGTGCACGGCTCAAGACACTAATTTCCTCCTTACTGAAATAGCCATGTTCAGAATCCGGATCGTTCAGATCTAGCTCAACCTCCCTGCTCGCTGATTTCAATTCGATAGGCGCGTGATGTCACCACTCTATATATCGAGCTTCCAGCCCCCCAACCCAGCGATGAATAGACTGTCCGTTGGCGAGGCTCCGTAAATGTGATCGAGGCCGGCTTATTGAAAAATCGAAGATGCAGAGGCATTTACTAGGAATAGGACGTGAAATGATATGGATGAAATTGATGAAAAATTCGATAAAAAAGTCTTGGCAAATAACATCGTCTACCAAGACTGTAGCTATCCTCTGAAATAGAATTCACTCATCCTGAAAATTCATTACTTAGGAACTAATTTCGAGTCATTATGATAAATACCAACAAAGTCATTCTTAGCGGCAATCTCACTAACAAGCCTACTGTGCGTAAAGTTCCGGTTAATTATATCGTTACCGAATTTGCGATTGCTATTAATGGTGAAGTTCAAGCCAAGGACGGAGCAAAACGTAAAACGGTAGTTTTCATTGATATTGTTACATGGGGTAAAAATGCAGTAGACGCCGCTGATTTTCTGGATAAAGGCAACCGCGTGGAAATCGAGGGTCGCCTGCAATTTCATCAATGGACAGACAAGATAACAGGAAAACCGCGCACTAAACACAGCGTGGTCGCCGATCATATCATTTTCTTCAATAAACCTAATGCTTCCACCTCCAGCAGTGCCGTCACTGCACCCACATCTACGTTAGCGGTTGACCTTATTTCACCGATTCCTACCGAGCCCCCCGCTATACAGACAGCACCAATAGAAGCTACAAAACCGGCTCCTGCGGCAAAGAATTCTGACGTAACATCGGAACTTCCATGGTATCACAAGGATTCCAAAGCATATACTGGGAACTCAGACTACGACTCCTCTCCTTTTGACGACAATGAATTTAGCGTTCCCTATAGAGATGAGGAGCTTACTTACCGCGATGAAATCAATCACGATGAATGGAAAGACAAAGTGAGCGAATACAACAGTCTCCTTCCTGAACGTGAAAGAGCCGATCTCTCTCACGAGGACCATGAGAGACTTGAAGATCGATTACAGGAGCTTTCTGCTGAAATCAAAGAAATGCACGATTTTAACCATGTTGCGGAAAATCTACCGCCATCGCGCTAATGAGAATGATGGCATAGCCACGATAAAAACTTCAGACCTCATCACCTCGAATCTGTGTTAGCACTGATACGTTACCACTGCAGACTTTCACTTCGTTCCACCGTCAAGAAAGGAAATGCGCTCTGCAACCACCCGCTTCACATCTTGCACCGTAGGTTTCCCGTTAGATTTCCTGTCCTGTGCTCTGCGGACAGCTGACTCCCATGCATCTCGTCTGTCCTCAATGCTTTTTAAGGCAAGCAACGGCCGAACATGAGATTCCAATTCCGGTTTTGAAGACACCCCTGAGATGGCTTGCAACTCGACGGCACACTGACTTGCCGCCATCAATCGGTGAGCGCGGCTGCGAGACATCCCTTCAATGCTTCGGCAGTAATCTTCCCAGCTATTGCAGATTCCAACACGCCACAATTTTTGGTCATATATTTTCATGAGCGCAGCGCCAACCTCAATGAAGCCTTTCCCTCCATCGACGACGATCATGTGCAGACGTTTGAATTCCGACTTTTCCTGACGGGTCGGAGGTGGCAACTCGCTTGCCACTTTTTCGCTCTGTTTCTTGCGATTATCCTCGGGGTCTTTCATTTCTTGATTCGTTGTTCTGTTAGCCGACTATAGCAAATCCTCCTTCACACACCAAATCCTAAACTGCCAACTTCACAGAATCTCTATTATCTAATGCGACGGACACTTCCATTTTGGTAATTTCTCTTTGACCATTTCTTTCAAGAAGTTTTGTAAGCATCAGGCGAATACGGCTATGGGGAACTTGTTTCTGGTTAGATTTGATGTTCACATTCTTAGATTCTCACTTCATCATCGTAAGCATCGCCAGCAACTACCGCGCGCGGCTGACGGCGAGCTAGTGACCTCGCGGTCGCCTGAGCGGAGATGACCGCAGGGCAGGCTCATTCGAAAGACCTAGAAACCCATTCACCAGCAGGGTATCCATTTATCTGAATGTTCATGTCGGACAAGATGGACAAAGCTTCCTCGTCAGCCCCCTCAATCCCAAGCAGGGTCAGGTCCGCTTTCATACCCGAAAGACCCAATACGAAATCTATTGTTAGCTCTGTCAAACCATCAAGATGAACTTTTTTCCCTTCGAAACGCGACAAGGCTTCCGCTTCTTTCCGAGTCAATGAAGTGATACCGCGAAGACTGATGGACGACACTTTAAGGGATGCGATAGCCTCCCCGTTTCCCTCATGAAGTGAAGTTATCCCACCAAGGCTGATATACTCACCCTGAAAACTAGCAAGCGCATCAGCAACCTCCTTACTCAAGGAACCAAGCCCGCTCAAAAAGAAACTGGTACCTTGAAATCCTGACAGAATGGAAGCGATTTCTGGCCGCAGCACCGTCAGACCAGAAAGATGCAGATACCGGCCTCGGAATCTCGATAGCGCCATAGCAGCCGCTGAGTCCATATCTGCAACGCGATCAAGATATAGAGAATCATTCCTCTTAGCCAAGGCAAGAGCGGCTCGCTCGCTCAATCGGGTGATTCCCAGTCTCAAGTCAGAATTCTCTGATATGCCTGCCAATGCCTCCACCACATCATCACACGCATCAGAAAGTCCGTTGAGTTCGAGTTTTCCTCCTGCAAACTTAGACAAAGCTTGGGCGGCCTCTTCAGTCAATTCCCGCAACCCGTTCAGTGAAAGATATCCTTTTCTTTTTGCCAGTGAGGAAATCGCAGCCACCGTGATGTCCTGAACATTGTTGAGAGAAAAATTGCCACTCTGGCTGGATAGCATATCTGCCACTTCGTCCGAGATATGTGTTAGGCCATTCAGGGAAATTTCATTAGCAAACTTCACCAATGATTGCGCATCTTTTACCCCAAACTCCGCAAGGCCATTCAGAGAAACCTTGTGGTAAGGAACCGGACACCTGCATTCGATTTCAGAAAAATCATCATCCAACCGCGCGACCCCATCCAACGATAATATTACGATCCGTCCATTCAGCAAAACCTCTGCCAAGTCAGAATCCAAGCGCTTGAGACCATTCAACGTGAGAAATTTAATGCCGTAGGAACTGACGAGTGCGTCCGCCGCTTCCTTGCTCCATTCGGAATGACCATTGAGCTGCAATTCAAAAATTTGCAAATCGGACAATTTGCTTGCAGCTTGATTTTCCAGTGATTTCAAGCCGTTCAGACTCAATAAAAATCCCCGAAAGCCCGAAAGAGCCTTTGCTGCTTCATCAGTGAGATGCACCAGCCCGTCCAAATGCAAAGCACCTGTGCACTGCGCCAGAACTGCAAAGGCATCCTGATCAATACGCACGGCATAGGGCGCAGAAATAAATCCCGGCCTTGATTCGATCAGCTCCAAAGCCATAGCGCGGTCTATGGTGGAGGCACTCGTATGACCGCCTTCGTCCTGATCCAGTTGCTCTTGATTATCATTCATATCCATATTGTCTCTATTCCCTTGATTTATGATATTTCTCACACTCTCTCAATCCATTGCTGATCGGCAACGTAATAGTTGGCTAGTTTGATCGTCTCTGGCTTGACCGAATAGATAGTCGCCAATGCTTTGCGATAAAATACCAACTGCTCTGCATGGCTGGCATCAATATCTGAATCCGTTGGGCGTCTCCCGATCTTATAGTCGAGAATAAGATCCGGTTCTTCCCTGTCATTGAAGCGAACTAAGTCGATGAAGCCCTTGACCAAATATTCATCAGGCGGATCGGTGGGCGGATCTGTTATATCTTCTTCAACCACCGAGAAGGGAACCTCGCTTCGGCAGTTACCGCTTAGCAAAAGCTCATAGGGCTTATTGGTAATATCACTGAAATATTTTTCCACCAATTCTACCAAACGCGCAGGAGGCTCACCTGCCACCACCCGCGTCACAACTTGCTCGTGATTGTTACAGCTCAGGTATTCCTGTAATAGATCGGATTCCAAACAAAGAAGATGCATGATGCGATGGAATTGATCTCCCGCCATGGCCGACTCAGTCTGGGGGCGCGGGTATTCGCGGTTTTTTGGAATCTCCACTTCGCGCACCTCTCCCGGAAGAATTTGCCCAGTATGCGACGTGTAACTCTCGACCCGATAGCGCTTGGGTGCCTGCCAGTCCGGATTACGGTGCTTAGCAAGGATTGAGGAAGCAAATTCCTCTGCATCTGCATCATCTCGTATCAACTGATACTCAACACCCGTTACAAAAGCGGCTTTGAGTGCGTCTATGTAAATTTTGCGCCGTTCATTATCCTCCTGCTGCTTTTTATTTCGAGCATTGGGCATCTGCGACGGTGCTGAAATCATCAGCAAGTCCGAGGCCCGACTCATCGCGACATACAGAAGTCGACGACTCTCCATACGTTCGGCGATCTCATTAAGCTTCTCTTCGTCTATCTCGGTCTTGCCGTTAACCCATCGCATCACCGCTTTCCCTTTTTGGAGAGCGTATTCACCTAGCTCGCCTAACAGGTTCGGTTGCCCCTCACTCTTGTCGGGATCTTTAGGAGCGAAGGTAAACGGTGCGCCGGTCACCCACACTACCGGAAATTCCATTCCCTTACTGGAGTGAAAGGAAATGTAATTCACCTTGTCGCCTGCATAGTCCGGATCGGGACGACTCCCGAGAAAGGCATAGCAAGCCCCATTGCTCGCCTTGGCTTCATCGGTGAAGCCGCAAGTGGTTTGCTTCAATACATTGGCAACATAAGAGGGAGAATATTCAGGGTGCAGGCGACGACATACTTCCAAGGCAGCATAGAGATCATTCAGTCCGGGGTATCCAATCTGCGGATCACCTGCGGCTTGCTGATCCAACGTTACCTCATCGAGAAATTCCTGCCATAGAGCGTGGTGCCAGTTATCCTTAGCTCTACTCGCACTCAACTTTTCAATCCACGCATCCAAAATATCCTGTGGTAGCCCCTGATCCGAGATCGCATGTATGTACAGTCCAGATTCCTCGATCTCCCAATCATTCGCAGCGGCAGAAAGACCGAGGATTGCCGCCTCTCCGTAGGATTTGAGCACGTCGGCCTTTTTACAGGCCTCAATGATAATTCTAGCATGCCTACCTCTATCTTTCGGATCCGGATGAGTTAGCACCACGACGGGTAAACCCTGTCGTTCAGACAACAGGCTTTTTTCTTTCATCTGCAATTCCTCCCAGTTAGGTCGAATCCAATTCACACAAAGCTGCACGATCTGCTGGGTAGAACGAAAGTTCTGAGTTAGTTCGAATGTCCGTGTGGTTGCCTTACCTCCGAAATCACGCAAGAAGGCATTGCTGGCACCACGAAACTTGTAGATTCCCTGATCGTCATCCGCGATAACAAACACCCTGCACTTCGTGGCCTCCTGCACTGCACGTACAAACTCGGCCTGCGTCGTGTTCATGTCCTGCGCCTCATCGATGAACAACCAGTCAATATCTCCTGGTTTGAGATGAACTGCCAACGATGCCCCCGCCTTCATCTGTGTGCCAAAGGTACCGATCTGGCATTCAGTCATCGACGACTCCAACTCTTCAACAGCGAGCTTGAGCAAGTCAAAGCCAATTCGGTTGTCACCGTCACTGCCTGGTTCGCCAATCCGGTTGAATTTGCGCACCTCCATAGCAGCAAACGTCTCGCAGCCTTCCATGTGACGATCGGCGGCACTGATCTCTGCTTTGCTGAAGTGATGCTCGACAGAATCATGATTTTTTAAATCCAGTGCCACAGCCAGACTCGCTGACTTCAGCCCGATAGGCGGATAACTCCAAGGCACAACATGCCGAGCCTGCAATTGACCTACCCAAGCATGAAAAGTGGAAACGTGTACCCGGTGCAACGCCGGCAAGTCGTGTTGCTTAGCCTGATGCGCAAGCCTCACTTTCAACTCCGCTGCCGAGTTGTTAGTGAAACTGATGGCTACCAGAGTATCGGCGACCTTTGGATCATTCTTCACCAACGCGCAAATCGAGCCCACCAAAGTCCTCGTCTTTCCACTGCCCGGACCCGCAATGACGAGGGTGTCGGTCGAGGGTGTGCCAATGACGTGGTTAATGATGTCCTGTTGGGAAGTGGAGGAGATGGAGGACGTCGATTTGGTTTGCATGGTTCAAGTTGGAAGAGAATTGGGAAGCATATGGGAATCTGGCTAAGTCTTACATTCTGCCTGAGCCTTTCATCTTTACAACTCTATTGGAGGTCCGATCAATTCCTTCAAGATGCGTCGAGCAATCAACTCCTTGTGTCGTTTTCGCACGCCATCGATCATTTTTGTTAGCTCAGCAGCTACCCGCTCAACCGCCTCCTCGCGCGTGGCTTCTTCCGGGTAGCAAATCATGATCAACTCCCTCATTTTGGCATCACCATTCAAGACAGCTTCGCGCAAGGCTGCATCTCCGTCGTGCCGGATATTTGTCCCGTTGTTGAGCAAGGATTTCACTTCATTTATGTGCCCTTGCTTCACGGCTTCAATGAGTTGGGAGTCAATAGTCATTAGCTAATTTCTTATATAAACGCATCAAGCAAAGCGGAATCGTTGTCATGGATAATATCGATAGCTTGACCGAAAAGATGTGGAACTACTTCTAGGGCACCGCCTCCAACGAATCCTAATGATCAGCTTCAAGGAACATTTTTCACTATTTTAGTTATGACAGGACCGTGTTCGCCCTCATTTAGGTCATCATTACACACTATATAATCCGTCATTTTAAAATGAGATGAGGAAACAGCTATAGCGTCTAGTCTAACCAATTTATCCACAATTGGACCCGATTCATTTTGTTTACAAAATCGGTAAGTAGGTGTTGATGAGTCATTAAAATCTAATTTTATCTTAAAATTTGGAAGATGTTCTGCACGTATTTCAAATTGCCTTTCTATAGAATCACCAACCACAGCATATTCACAAAATGCGGCTGGAGCATCAAAATTCCAATCACCAGCAACTATTAATTTTTTTTCCGAATACCATTCTTCAATTAAAGGAATAACCCATTTCCACGTGTTCTTACTTGATGAATTGTAGTTTCCGCCAGCAGGAAGATGAATATTTAAAATCCAAACTTCCTCACCATAAAATTTGACTTTGCACGCTAGAATATGATGCCTTCGCTTGCTTTGCCAATCATCTCCGATGGCGTTAAGATCATATAGTACTTCATGAGAACAGTTGCTAGTCCTAAAGGATTCGCCGTCTAATACTATTCTTTTGTCCTCACGCGCGGAGTCCCGCACATAAGTTTCCAGACAGACATAATCAGCTTCACTCTCTCCCACTGATGATTTCGTATAACAATATTTACAAATGTTAATTGAATCGCGCTTACCGCCGCGCGTCTGACCAAGTAGACGGTAACCTCTACTCCCCATCATCTTGATGCGAGGCAACCGCGCGTTCCAAGAACACTCTTGTAAACAGATGACATCAGGAAGTTCAGCTCCAAGCTCTTCATCGCGTTTATCAACATTCAAAAAAGATCCCAAGCAGCAGTTTCTTTCTCCTATATTGTAGCTTGCGATTACGAAAAAATTATTTTCACTGACCATATGTAACAAAGGATTAGTCACAAGCAATGCCAGAGTCCAGTAAAAGTAATTTACTCAGCGATAATTAAAAATGAAGCGAAATCCCAAGCATAGCGATTGGGCGAATGATAAAACACAGATCCAATACCTGCCTTGTCATAAAAATCGCACCCACCTGCACCTTTCCGCTCAAGGTTCATGATTGGAATCGTCCATCTAGCAGGAGTTCTTTCATCCAAGACATTCGAGAAAAATAGATAATCTATGTTCAAACCCTGAATCTATCGGGAAATGATTTCTCAAACCCGACGACACCTGGCTTCGCCCTGAGAATTTCTCTTAAACTGAGTTTGGGATCATTCGGATTCTGCCGAAGCGGCATCTGGGCACTCTGGGTGATTTCTTTCTCATAGAAGTAACGCTCTATGGCTTGCTCTACTTTATCCACCAGACAAAATCTTAACTCATGCCCATGGCGACATAGTCCCTGCACCTGGGGGCAAGGGCTATTATTCTGCGATTCTGCCACCATCACGATAGTCAGTTGATCCGGCTGGATTTGAAGTTTGTCGCAAATGGATTTGGCTAAGGCGTCAATCTGGCTCCAATCCGCATGCTCCACCAGGAAGGCACCGGTATCTCGGGCGGCATCGTAGGCTTCTTTTCCGTAGCGCTGGATCAAGACCTGCTTCACCAGTTTCTTCGCCTCGACTTCCACTTGCGACTCTGGCAAATGACCGAGTTTCATTCTGGCTTGCCTCATCATTTCATTCCACCGGAACCAGTCAACTGACACCTTGTAATTGAAGTTTTGGGCGAACCTTGCCCATTCCGCTGAGATAAGGACAATGACTCGCCGTTTGGTTGACTCCCCGTCAGGTTTTGTGGTGACCACGCATTGCTCCAAAAAAAAATCGACCTCGGCGAAGCCAAGATGATGACCTTCCAGCAGCGCGTCAGGATAAAGACTGCGGAGTGATTCCTCCAGCCGTGCGCGAATTTCTTTTTTCTCCATGGTTAAAATTTATATCACGCTGGCAGCTTTCAATTTCGTGTCGAGAAAAAGTAACAACGGCGAATTTATCGAAATAATTTGGCGCGTTCGGGGATGTGTTAGCGATGAAAAGGATAACAAAGCCGAAATCAGCCTAGCCAAACTAAAGCAGAATCTCGGCGGTAGAATCTGAAATCCATCCCACGAAAACATGAGCCCTAAATTAGAAAAGAAACTTCACGAAACCTATCCCGGCATCTTCCCAACGCCCGACAAGCCCGAGGAATACGCCACAGGTTGGTCGATTGAGACGGACGATGGTTGGTACGCTATCATCGATGCCATGTGCCATACCATGGCAAATTTGCACACAACACGGATGCAGATCAGTGAGTCCTTGGCCAAAGCACTAGACATCGCCCCACATAATCAAAGAGAGGGTGCGACGCCCGAGTATTTCCTGGTTGTTCAACCTCCGAAAGTTATCGCGCGCCAGGTGAAGGAAAAGTTCGGCACTCTACGGTTTTACTATCAGCTCGAATTCGAGCCACGCTTCCAAGAACAAGCCTACGGTGATCATTCGTTTCCTGAAGCACGGCTAATCGCATATCGTTATAATTCTTATGTCGATGGCATCGTGTATTTGGCTGAAGTCTTTTCATCCCGCACATGCGAGATAACCGGCATAGAAGGCGAACTACACGGCTGCAACGAGGGCAAAGGTTGGAAGAAAACGCTCAACAGAGAATTTGCCAAAGCCGATGCATTTTATTCGAGTCGTAACTATCTTCCTTTGGCTGATTTGCCGCCGTCAGAGAAAACCCGCTTCCGTATGAGAATCCGATAAACAGTCAAAATCAGGAAACGTATTTCTAATTTTCGTATCGCCTTATACCACAACGCCAGCTATCAAATCCTCATGGTCAAAAAAGATAGCCGCATTTCCAATAATGCTCCCACCCTTCAAGATCTGGAGAGATTTCGCTTCAATCCGAGCAAGGAAATTAAGAAGCCTGAGTCGATCTTATCGCTCAATGGCGTCTCTCTATGCACACCGGGCAATATCAGTAATATTCAAGGTCAAGCGAAGAGCGCAAAGAGTTCGGTCATGGGAGCGGCTATGGCAGCCATGCTGCGTGCACTCACAGGCAAGAAACCGGATAATTTTTTGGAAACATTGGGATTCACCAGTGATCTTACCGCGAACACCGCCAAAGATCAAAAAGTCATTCTACACTTCGATACGGAGCAGTCCTCTTACCACCACTACAAACTAGCGATGGACATTCTCAAGCGATCGGACATCGATAAAAAGGAAGCTTCTAACATTCCGTTTTATTCCTACTCCCTCGTCTGCATCGATCTAATGCACCGCCAAAGCTTGATTGAGAAAAAAATCGAAGAGTTAGAGAAAAAAGGGAATCACCTAGCCTGTCTGATGCTAGATGGCGTGGCTGATTTGGTCAGCGATCCCAACAATGCTGATGAGTCATTCGCTGTGGTGGCATGGCTACATGGTCTGGCCGAGTCAAAACAATGTGCGGTCATTACGATAGTTCACGAAAACCCCGGGGATGCCGGCAAGGCTCGTGGCCACCTAGGCTCTCAGATCCAACGCAAAAGCGAAACCAACCTTCGAGTGGCCAAAGCGGGTGATAAGCCGGATGCTATTTCCTACATCACGATCGAGCGCGCACGTGGCGCCAATCTCCCAGGAGATCATAAGATCCCCATCAGTTGGTGCAAAAAAAGCGAGCGTCACCTCTTGCATGATCCCAAAAGAAGTGAAGCAAAAACTAACTCGACTCCAAATGAATCGAATTCAGACAGTAAGCTTACCAAAAGTGATCGGGAGTTAAAAACATGGCTCGAACAAAAACTTAAAACTCCACTAACTCACAAAGAGCTCAAAATATTGGTGGAAGAGAAAATTCAGTGTGGAGCACGGACAGCTATCACCAGAATCAACGAATGGACAAATCGTGGATGGATTTATAAGTTGAATCCGAATAACAAACAAACTCCTTACTGCGTTGGTCCTGCACCCAAAGCAGAAACGTGCTGATTTAGTGCAAGTGCAAAAGGTGCAACTATAAATCCCGCTGCGCCTGCAAGCGCCAGCGGGATTATATTATAAATTCATATTCTATGAATTGGGTTTGTCAAGATCAAACCCCCATGAGGCCCGGATTCCCGGGCTCTCTACAGCCCGAAGGATCGCGGTGAACCGCGCCCTATCGGGCCGAGCTCTTCCTGACACGCCCGTTCCGTGAACGTGACCGATCTATTGCCCGCGGCAGCGCTTTCGCTCGCCGCCTGGACACAAAGACTCTTTTGTTATGAATAATACATACAATAAGTCAGTTCCGTCCGTCAGTTACACCACCGCCATGAACTTGCTCGCAGGCAAGCTGGCGATCCATTCACGCTCCACTGGTAAGAATGCCACACGCGCGTTTGATGATGCGCTTGTCCATGCACGCGATGCCGCGCACGCCACCGTCTTCAATAAGCTGGCTGCACTCTGCTCATACGGCAAGGCACTGCAGGAAGCCGAGGACGTTGCTCAGACAGTGGCCGTGAAGCTGTTCGACGGTGCGGTGAAGGCACGCCTGCTCGGCTATTTACCAGGCCTTACCACAGCCTCGAGGCGCAGAAGTTTTTTTGGCAAGGTCATTAAATGTGCCATCATTGACGTGTCGCGCAAGAACCTGCGCGAGCCAAAGTTTGTCCCGCTCGAAACCCGCGTGGGTAAAGATGCCGAGTGGAAGTTTATTGACTACATCGACAAGCTCGCCGCCAAAGGCCTGATGCCTGACGAGCTTACCGCAATGTTCGATGGCCTGGCCCCTAGACTCGAAGAAGGCGAGGCTCACTGGAAATCGAGTCAAGCCGCGGACAATGTCAACGCGGTTATGGCCAATAACTGGTCACCAGTCAAAGAAGCCCTCGGGCTATGTGACAAGACTGATCGCCCGGATGAGCAAGTTCTTCCTGATACCTCACGGCGGCGGGCCAACACGCACTCACTGACAGCAGCCCGTGAGTATCTAATGTAACATGGAAGATGGCCATGCACCACCCCTCCCCGGCAACGGGGAGGGGCTTTTTTTATTTAACAACGCAGCAAACTATTTTGGCGCGCCATGCTGCCCAATCGCGATGAAGAAGATATGAACGCATCCAATTCCACTACTCCCCTAATCTTTCTCGACATCGACGGCGTGATGAACACGACCGATAGTTGCCTGCGGCATCGCAGTGGCGAGGTATTCGTGCCTGAAGCCGTCATGGCGCTGAGCTGGCTCGTGCGTCGCACGGGAGCGTCTGTAGTTGTGACGAGCACGCACCGGCGGGTGGGGCTGGTGGCAATGCGGGCGCTGTTCACCCGCAACGACCTCGCCGAAGTGGCGGGGCAAATCATAGGCCTTACTCAGTTACTAGTGAACTACGACACCGACGATTACCGGGAAGACGAGATCCAAGGGTGGCTAGACGATCATCCGCATGCGGGTGGGGTAATAATTCTCGATGACAAGCCTCTGGCATCCCCACTGGCTGGCCGCCTCTCACTCACTAATCCGGACACGGGTCTAACCCTCGAACTCGCACGCCGCGCGGCATCTCTGTTGAAAGCCTACAAAGCGGAAAACAACCCTCATGAAGTGAAATTTTCGGATGAGTAACAAAATGCGGCTCTTTTTCCGCCTCTCCAAAATCAGGCAGTCGCACGCCTCAGCAGCCTCACAATATTTTTCTCAGATTTTTTGGCGCGAACCTAATCCATCCAACGATGCAGATAATGAAACATGAACCTGATAACCTCTCAAAACATGCAAACACCCCTACTAAAAATAAATACGAACCGAGACAATAAAGCCGATCCTGTCCATTTACCCGGGAACACCGACAGCACAGAAGTAGAACCCGAATCCGGTGATTCCGGTGAACGCCTCATCATCATCTGCCAACCCATTACTCCGGAGTTAGCCATGGTAGTGACAACGGATTTGCTTCGATATGAAACTGCTAATCCTGGCGTGCCTATTCATATGCAGCTCTTTTCCCCCGGAGGTTGTGTGGTATCTGGCCTAGCCATCATCGACACAATGAATCACATCACCTCGCCGGTGTTCACGTATGCAATCGGCTATGCAGCAAGCATGGCAGCAGTGATCCTAGCCTGCGGTGAAAAAGACCATCGCTACATATTACCTCATTCGCGGGTCATGATCCACCAAGCCAGCGGAGGCGCTGGCGGCAATCTAGATAATGTGCGCGCCACTCTCGCCTACCATTACGAGTTAGAAAATGACTGCGATAAAATCCTCTCCGCAGCAACCGGCCAAGACATTGCCACCATACGCAGTGCATCCCGTGTGGACAACTGGATGCGCGCAGAAACCGCTCAGGAATTCGGCCTAGTCGATCACCTGCTAGATTCGACACCACAACCTTTCACTCCTAAATAAAAACCATCACTAAAAATACACCCATGACACATAATCCTACACCCAATCCGAATTTTCCCCGTCCATTACTGGATCACGCGCAAGCCTTTCTTGAGCACCAATTCATCACTTTGAAAGACGAACAAACCGAGTCTCATCTAGTTTGCCGAACTATCACGAATAAATTGAAACGCCTCCAAAATGCATACGAACTATTACCCCAGCAAACACCGGGCAAATGGTTCTTGAGCGCAGGTTATCAAAGTACGCTGCAAAATATTCAAAACCAATGTGCTGCATTCAAAGTCGAAGTCGATGAGTTCGTTAACCAACTCTCCCAACAGGGCGCTAAATCCAAACCCGATTCATTAATCCAATCTCTCAATGAATTATCAGCCTTACTTAAAAATGCCTCCAAAGACTTAACCTGCCTTTCCCAACCGTCCGTAATCACCAAACCCAGCGAATCAGCCAATATCCAAACCCCCACTCCTCAAGAATCCATCCTAAGCATCTAAGCCTAAACCAAACACACATCATGAAATCTAAATTATTAACCAACATTCACAAAAGCCCCCTCTATCAAGAACCCATAGATCTTAGCGGGATTCTTCTCCGACCCATTGATCTATTGGAACATGTCTTAGCAACTGGCAGTACGGGCAGTGGTAAGACACGTTCGTTTCTTATGCCTTTGATCGAAAAAATCCTTCAACGCTTTGGTAATAGCGCGGATGAAAAAGCCGGCATGTTCCTCATGGACGCCAAGGGTGATATGGCACAACTCGCAGTTGAGTGCGCAAGACGTGCTGGCCGAGCGGAAGACGTGTATATTCTCGGTGAAGGCGGCAACTGCTGGTATGCCGTATTTGATCAATTCGACGGAGACCCCACAAAGGTCGCGAATTTCTTATTTGAAATCCTTGAGGATCGCACCAGCAAAGGCGCACTCACTCGCGGTGGTGCGAATGAAAGTTTCTGGGAAGAAAACGCTCGTCGCCTAATGCGCTCAGCCGTCATTTTCGCCAAGTCAACTCACGGCGAGAGCATGGGCGGTCTCACTGGAATCTCCGACGCCGTAGATACGATTCTATCCATTAAAAGCCCCACAGAATACTGTAGCGATGATGAGAGTGATCAAAAATCGAAACTGATTGATCGAGCAAGAGCCGGCTACAAAAAGGGTTGGATTTTGACTTCTGAAATGAGCGATTTTGAAAAATACATTACCTATGACGTAGCTAACGGGGCTCCTAATACATGGGCCACGATTTCTAACATGACTAGAAACTACCTCGCGCAGTTTTCTCAACCGGCACTGCGTCAGCTTTTCGAGCCAGATCCGACAAAAATGAAAATCACTCCCGAAGAGATTATTGACCGTGGTTTGATCGTCATCGTTAGCTTGAGTCCGGCAATTTATGGTGAGGCTTCAACTCCCTTCCGAATGGCCGTCAAAAAGTCGTTTTGTGAACGCATTCTCCAGCGGGTCCACCTCTGTATCATGGAGGAAGATAAGCCACGCCTGATCAACCAGCACCGACCCGTCATCTATGTATGCGACGAGTTTCACACCACACTCTCCACAGGCAACGGAGGAGAAGCGTTCTTCCTCGACCGCACACGGGAGTTTCGCTGCATGTGCATACTCGCCACCCAGGGCATCAGTGCTATCCAGTCCGTCCTCGGAAGTGCTACTCTCTGTGACCATCTCTTGAACAACTGCCGAACGAAGTTTTTCTTCTCCAATGATTGCCCCGTAACATCAGAATATTATGAGCGCCTAGGAGGAGAAGAAGACCGTAAAGTAGTCAACTCTACGTATCAGCCAAGAGTCGCACCTGCACGCTTCCGCTTACCCAACCACACCTATGTCGAACCAGCCGCCATGCGCTTGGTTAACCGCTCCACGGACACCAGACGCTTACCGAAATTCTCCTCCTCTGAACTAGGTAAACTCCCCAACGGAACGGCACTAGTTGTCACCAAGGGCCGAGGCTTACAAAAGTTCACCAGAGATCCAGCCGAGTATGGAGCAATGACAACTCCTTCTTCCATGAAGGAAGAATAGGCACCGACCGTTGAAAATTCATTCAAACAAATCGGAAAATTTTTCGAGAGCTGAGATTGGAGTGTTCAAGGATTTATTGCCAAATCAGAAATGAGGATTCACTCTCCACGAAGCATGCTTATCGCCACATGGAATCTAGAACGACCGGATCCCGCTGATGAGGAACTCAATCAAGCTCGCATGGATAAAATTCGTGAGGTTGGAGCTGATCTCTGGATTCTTACCGAAACACACGAGGTGATCGACCTGTCGGATACGCATCATTGTGCTGCGACGACGCCATCCGCTCGTAAACCGCGACTCGGAGAATCCTGCGCAACTATCTGGAGCCGCTGGCCGATTTTGCGACAGATCGAAACATCCGATCCTACCGAAGCAGTCTGTGTAGAAGTGGCTCATCCAGACGGCCCACTACTAGTCTATGGGTCGATCATTGCCTACGCAGGATACAAAGGACCCGACGGCAAGTCCCCTGCGTGGGAGGAACACTACCGTTTCATCGAATGGCATGGCCGCGACTGGAAGCGACTCCGTGAAGAGTTTCCTAAGCATCGTGTTATCACGGGTGGCGATTACAATCAGAACCGAGATGGAGCACGCTGGTATGGCACGCGAAAAGGACGAGATCTACTAAGCTCAGCCCTGTTAGACGCAGGACTGAAATGCGTCACAGAGGAAGACTTTGTTAAGACTGGAAAACTTAAAGATCGTCACACCGTCGATCATTTGTGCATGGATGAGACCTTAGCTGCCAGTGTCGTCAGTGTTGATGCCTGGGAAAGAACGAGAACTGATGGCATGAGATTAAGCGATCATAGTGGTGTTTGTGTTCAGCTCATTCATCATAAACCGATTGTAAGTAGTTGAATCAAAACTGATAGAAGGTAAAGTAAACCCACACCTCCCTCGCCTTTCCCCAGTGGGGAAACGGGAATGGGGTGAAGTCCCCGGGGGGATTGAGGGGCGAAGTAAAAGTGAAAAAGAAACAGGGGCCGAGCCTAGGCTCGACCCCTGCCCTGCCCAGGCTTATAGCCCGAACACCTCCCTCCGGAGAATGATTACGCTGTTGTATACGCGGCGCGAATTTTATCTGTTAGGTCTTGTCCTATGGTGGCCGCAAGCAGCACCCATTCGAGATCGACACTGACCTGCCTGATCGTGTCTCCAATCGGGCAAATAAGATTCAGATCTTCCGCAGATAATTCGCCTAAAGCTTCGTTCAAAGTTTTCTCACTTTGACATACCGTGAGTTCGGTTTGCGGGATTTTACTGCCGGGAGAAAATGATCTAGTGGCTTTAATTTGGTAGCCTGCATCCGCATCCAATAACTCAGGGTTCTGACTTACGAGTTTTTGAATTTGATAACCTAAGCCCGTATTTGAGTTTTCCTTTGACCCCGCGAAAGCTGAGGTCAGCAGAATGCCCAGTGAGTAATGGTCCGAATCACCGACAATTACCCAACATGCCGCGACCTTCGATGCCCATAGCTTAAATCCAGATGGATTTTTATTACTGTAGACCAATTCGGGTCTATTTTTACTCATCCACTTACGAGCCAGATCAAAAACACAAACGGCCGAAGGCTCGATATTTTTTGGATTAGCGTGCCGGCCATGCGCATGGCTGATCGCGTCGATTTGCATCATCCATTGCTTATTTTCTGTGATCGCGGGCAGCACCCGAAATACTGAGGAACCCCTCGGTATCGAATATTTAAACCCAGTATAGTCAGGTTTAAGAACAAGGTCCCGGAAAGGGATGTGGGATTCAGGCATCGCTTGGATTAGCGACAGTTCGCCTGGTGTGTGTGTCTGGAATTCAATTAGTTTTCTCATATTATTGTCTTTTGGTTTTTGTATTTTTTTGAATCTAACCCCAACGGGAACGTCAGGAAATAATCAGATTACTACTAGAGATGTTAACTCGGTCGAAACGCCTGAAAGGGCGTAGAGCCCCGAGATTCTTGCAGCATGGCGACAAGCCATGCATCCTAGGTTCATTCAACCTCAGCCAATCATTCTCCTTCTGAATCCACAGCAGGTATTCAGAAAATCTATGATCCCATACTAGCCCCAAACATCATAACAAAGCCAAACTAAGCGTAGGCCCAACCCATCAGACAGATGCAGCAGAAAATATTGATCCCACCTCAACGAACTCTTCCTCAGCAATCGCTACCTTCAGTCTCTGCGCGTAACCAAGAGTCTTAGCGATCATTTTTAGAAACGATGGCATGTCATATGGTTCGCAAAGAGCGTGCAGGTCATCACCGGAAAGCAGGTAAGTGAGGAAACAGATTTCTAAATCACACAGAGATTTGAGTTTCTCAGAAGGCAGCCTCCAACTTGATCTAGGTTCATTCATATCAATCTCAAAACCGAGACCACCAAACGCATGACTAAGGCCTTCGTGAGGATCACTGTATTTATAAGGCGGGTTTAATAAAAAGAGAAATTTTGGGAAGTCATCATACTTCCAATCCGAAGATGGAAAGTTTTCCAAAAAGCTGAAGTTAGAGGACTTTTGATTTTTAGGAAGGCTATACTTGATTTGCCTAGATTTGAGCCATTTGCGTAGTGCTTCGTGAGTCACGTCACAATTCTTCTCCTTTGCAAGAAGGTCTCGGACCTGACGAATGTTGAAACCACTTTTGAGTTGTCCAACAATCCATTCATGATGCGGGTCCAGCTTCGATTTTTTCATAGTTGGATTTTAACACGTATTCCAACTATGGAAAGTTGGAATGACAAAATCCAACTTTACTAGCAGGATAACGCATCATCGGAATCTTGTCTACGGTTGGAAATTCCAACCCACGCGATTAATCGGACTCAGATTCCAATCGCGAGTTTGTGATTCACAACTCGGGGTGTCGGGGCAGAGCCCGACGATTAGTTAACCGCTCCGCCGCGGTTAACAAAATAGGCACAGCGCCTACAGAGCAGCCCACGGAGTGCGAGAGGACAAGGGCTAGAAAAACCGACAAGACGCAGTATTGGACAGTTTTACTAGCCCTCCTCTTAGCATAATAATTTTATTAATTGACTATTCAATATTTTTTAGCCATATATATTCAGTATAGCCATGAAAACTAGAGCAACATCAGCAAAGAGGCATGGGGTTCAAATGGCTCGCGCAAATAAGACTCTGAATTCAAACCGATCGGACGATCACATGGGCAGGAGGCGGCAACTACGAATTGATTCGCACGACCAAATGGAGCGCCATGTCAACGAGAAGGTACGTCCCGAGAAAAAATTACTCCCTCTCTCACTGGTCGACCCAAAGCTCAAGCCGGAGACGATAGATGATATTGGCCAGCGAATCATTGAGGAAAAGAATGACCTGGAGTTAGCCCGAGAAGCATCCTTGATACTGGCACTGCGGACTTACGAACTCAATACCAACGGAGAGATCATTGGACGTAAAGTCAGTGAAGACGTTTTTTGTGCAATCCACCGAGAAACACGCCGACAGCGAGCGCATTATCGTGATCTTAATGGCCAGATGGTGACTGTAGGGACTGAGTTGAAACGGTTCGACACAAATGAAAGCAGAAAAGTTGAAACACGGGTCGTTCCCGGAATTTTGAAATCTATCATGGTTCGGCTAATGCCGACTGAAGGGATTGCCTTCGAATCGATTAAAGATGATGAAGCTGTATTGGCCATCGCCATGGATGAAACTGTCAGAGCTTTTGAGTTGGCGACGGGTTGTGAGGTTGTCACAGCTGCAGTCCACAGAATGAATCCGAGGGACTGCCATATTCACGTTCAGTATACCATGGTTCGGGCTGTTACGGAAACCACACACATGTTGGGGCGGCGATTAACCCCTTGGAAAAAGTTGGCATCGAAGATGGCAAGAGAATCTCTGGCTCTGGAAAAAATTAAGAAGCCAAGTTCGGTAGCAATAGGTGCCAGAAAAAATCGCCTGATTGCCGAGGGAAAACTTAGCGCAAAGCCCGTGGCTGGAATCGAATTCAGAAAGTTTTCAGGTCGCAGGGATATAGGCGATGGAGCAATCCTTGGATATTCCTTTCGCCAAAAATTAAACTTGGTCAGAGCGGCTCAGGCGGGAGGCGAAGACAAATTAGCCAGTGACGTAACCAAACTCAATGATGAGAGATTTGGACGCTTTGCTCCCATCGCCGCAATCGATGATGAGCAACTAAATAACAAATATTTGGATCTCTGGCTTGAGAGAGAGTGGAGAAAAAACCTCACGTCAAAATTACCGGAAGAAATTCGAAACGGATTGATCGCTGACGGCGTGAATGCCGCGCGTGACTACGCTACCTTCGGCACGACCGCCGTGGAGATAACGCACATTGAAGATAAAAAAGAAGAGTTGGATAAACTAACTCACAAACTGGAGTTAAAGATCCAAGAGAACGCCCAAAAAAATGAATTGTATCGTGAGAAACTGGAGAGCAAAGCGAACCAGCAGTTGGAAAAAATGAGAGCGGAAGTTAGCAAAGCCGAAGCGTCGGCAAAAGCCTCCGGTATCGCAAAAAAAGATGCTCTGATATTAGCAAAACAAAAGCAGCAAGAAATTGACAACCTTCTAGAGAAAGCGAAAACAGCCGAAATCGAGACTGCTAAAAAAATTGCTGCTGCTGAAAAACTGGCGAGCGAAGAAACACGAAAAAAATACGAAGAAGAGGCACTGAAGCATAAATCTCAAATTGAGACGCTGAAGAAAGAAGTAACGGCTGGAGACAAGGTAATAACCGCAGCCCGAAAGCTTGTAGAGTTTATTCTTCAAACCAAGACTTTGATGCCTTACTTGCGTAAAAATGCAAAAAACACCTGGAAGCTCTTCGGCAATCTCGCGTCAGCCCTCAACATCAACATCAGCGATGACATCAAATGATGTTGTTCATGAAAACCGTGTGTTAACACTTGGCGTGAACACACAAAATTTGCGAACCGCTACCCGAACCATTCGACAGCTTACGTCCACAATGCGATGACATTACTCCAAAACAGCCAAATTCAACCTATCGTTAACCTATTGGTAAAGGTGTCAAAAAGTGGCATTTTTTGTCATATTTTGGCCACTTCAGCGACCTCGAAAATGGGGTGAAAAAATCGCCTGAATCCTATATGAAATAAGGTAAAAACGCTGGAGGCGGAGGTGGGAATCGAACCCACGAATGACGGTTTTGCAAACCATTGCCTTACCACTTGGCGACTCCGCCGTTACCGGCGCGGGAGGCGATTGATTACGTGGAATCGCGCCCCCTGTCAATGCCCGGATTTCCAGAAAAAATGATTCATTGCAAATTCTTCCACTAGCGAAGGTGGATTTTCTGCCTATTCTCTGCTCGTGCCTAAAAAATCGGGAAAATTTCAGGAAATTGCTCCGCAAAAAAAATCATGCTCAAGAGCGGAGCCAACCAAGAACCAAGAACAAGGAACTAAGAACTGCATTTCCCTGCGTGGCTGCCGCCAACATAACCTTCAAGGCATCGATCTCGATATTCCCCTTGGCAAACTCACGGTCGTCACCGGCCCATCGGGATCGGGAAAATCATCCCTCGCCTTCCACACGCTCTACGCAGAAGGGCAACGCCGATACGTGGAGACCTTTTCTCCCTACGTCCGGCAGTTTTTCGATCGAATGGATAAACCTGATGTCGATTCGATCACAGGCATTCCCCCAGCGATCGCGATTGAGCAAAAAAACCACGTCCGAACCACCCGATCAACCGTTGGCACGTTAACTGAAATCAACGACTACCTAAAACTCCTCTTCGCGCGCCTCGCGGTAGGCTTCGATCCTGTCACCGGAGATGAAATCCGACCCGATTCCTCCGACTCCGCCGCAGCATGGGCGAACGAGCATCTAAAAGGCGAAGACATCCTCATCACTTTTCCCATCCCCATCGCGAAAGACACGCAAGCCAACGAGCTCTTCCCGTTTCTCAATTCTCAGGGCTACCTCCGAGTTCTCATTAAAAATGAAATTCTGAGAACCGATGAAGCGCCCCCCGCGAAACTTCCCCCCTCCCTACTCATCATTCAGGACAGGCTGAAACTAACACCCGCCAATTCCTCTCGCCTTCTCGAAGCACTCGAGGCCGCCTTCCATCTCGGTAAAGGTCACGCATCCATCATCCATCCAAAACATTCTCACGCATTCTCTAACACTTGGACCAATCCAAAAACCGGCTTCACCCTTCGACCTCCGACCCCAGGCCTCTTCTCCTTCAACTCCCCACTAGGCGCCTGCCCAAAATGCCGAGGCTTTGGACGCATCATCGGAATCGATCTCGAAAAATCTATCCCAGATCCCACACTCAGCATCAAACAAGGTGCGATCAAACCTTTCCAAGGTGAGCGTGGAGAAGAATGCCAACGCGATCTTATTCGTAACTGCAAAGAACGCGGAATCGACATTCATATTCCATGGGAAGACCTCGATGAGGATACTCAAGAATGGATCTACTATGGAGATCGTAGAACAAGCACACCTGAAGAGTTAGAAGAACTCTGGAAATCTGGCGGTTGGTATGGAGTGAAAGGATTTTTCGATTGGATGGAAACAAAAGCGTACAAGATGCACGTTCGAGTCTTCCTGTCCCGTTACCGCTCCTACACCACCTGCGATGCCTGCCGCGGCAAACGCCTCCAACCCGAATCGCTCTGCTTCAAAGTCGAAGGAAAAACACTACCTGAAATCTGGGCGCTTCCTATCTCCGATCTACTTCCGTGGTTTGAAAATCAACAATCATCAATCAACTATCATCAATCGTCAATCTCTTCAGACAGCACTCTCAAGCTCGTCCTAACAGAAATCCACTCCCGCCTGCATTACCTAAACGAAGTCGGACTCTCCTACCTCACCCTCGACCGCCAGACCCGCACCCTTTCCGGCGGCGAAGTCGAACGCGTAAACCTCACCACCTGCCTCGGTGCTTCACTCACTGGCACCTTGTTTGTCCTCGATGAACCAACCGTCGGCCTCCACCCGCGCGATATCGATCGGCTCGTCGGCATCATGCACGGCTTACGCGACAAAGGAAACACCCTCGTCGTCGTCGAGCACGAGCAAACCGTCATGCAAGCCGCCGACAACCTCGTCGATATGGGCCCAGGAGCAGGGCAGCACGGCGGCGGCGTCATCTACCAAGGGAGCGTGGGCGTCTCGCCCGCACTAAAAAAATCAAAAATCAAAAATCCACAATCATCAATCGTCAATCCATCTTCCATTGGAACTCTCCCTTGGCTCACCGGAGAGAAATCCATCGCTATCCCAAAAAATCGCCGCAAACCTAGCAAAGCGAAACTCTCCATCAAAGGCGCCACCCGCCACAACATTCGCAAGCTCGATTTCGATCTCCCACTTGGCCTCTTCGCCTGTCTAACAGGAGTTTCTGGATCCGGAAAATCCACACTCGCTCACGAAGTACTTTATCAAAACATTGCGCGTAAACTTGGGATCGAAACCCATGAAGAAGCAGCGCCCATTAAAGACATACTAGGAACCCAGTATCTCAGCGGCGTCGAACTAGTTGATCAGACCGCCGTCGCCCGCACCCCACGTTCGACACCCGCCGTTTTCCTCGGTGCCTTCGATCCGATCCGCCAGCTATTCTGCGAAACCGATGCCGCGAAATCAGCCGGTCTCAAACCCGGGTTCTTCTCCTTCAACTCCGGTGAAGGTCGCTGTGATCGCTGTGCGGGAAATGGTTTTGAAAAAGTTGAGATGCAGTTTCTTTCCGATCTCTACGTCACCTGCCCCGACTGCAACGGCCGCCGCTACAAATCCTCTACGCTTGATTACACTTGGAACGGAAAATCCATCGCCGACATCCTCGACCTTACCGCATCTGAAGCCGTAACAGATGTTTTTCATCGGAATTCAAGCCATTCAAAAAAAGATCAACGACTCATCGAGCAAATCCAAACCACCCTCGCTCCACTACTTCAAGTCGGCCTCGGTTATCTAAAACTCGGCCAAGCCCTCAACACTCTCTCCGGCGGCGAATCCCAACGTCTCAAACTCTGCCAACTCCTCGCATCATCTTCCTCTTCGCTCTCAGCTCCCAGCTCTAAGCTCTTGATCTTGGATGAGCCCACCACCGGCCTTCACTTTTCCGACATCGAAAATCTGTTAGGCGTATTTCAAAAACTCGTCGATTCCGGACACTCCCTCCTCGTCATCGAACACAATCTTGACGTCATCAAATCCGCCGACTGGATCATCGATCTCGGCCCAGAAGCAGGGAAACACGGCGGCCAAATCGTCGCACAAGGCAGCCCCGAAGAAATCGCCAAACACAAATCTCCCACGGGCCATTACCTCAAAGCTACTCTAGCTGGGACCGCGAGTCTCCAGACTCGCTCCAATCCCAAATCTCAAATTTCAAATCTCAATTCTCAAATCAGTCTTCGCGGCGCCCGCCATCACAACCTGAAAAACATCTCCATCGATATCCCACGCGATCAACTCGTTGTGATCTCCGGACTTTCTGGATCAGGTAAATCCACCCTCGCCTTCGACATCCTCTTCGCCGAAGGCCAACGCCGCTTCCTTGACTCCATGTCGGCCTATGCACGCCAGTTTGCGGAGCAACTTGAGAAACCAGAAATCGACCAACTGCATGGCCTCCCTCCCACCGTCGCCATCGAGCAACGCGTTTCGCAAGGCGGAGGGAAATCCACGGTGGCCACAGTTACAGAGCTATGGAATTTCATCCGCTTACTGTATTCAAAACTCGGAACTCTCTATTGCCCGGACTGTCTCGTTCCGGTTAAAAAGCAATCCCTCGCCGCCATCGAAAACCATATCCGCGCGGAACTTAAAAAAGGTCCCGTTAAAATACTCGCCCCACTCATTCGCGGCAAAAAAGGTTATCATACGGAAATCGCTCAGTGGGCAATCAAACATGGATTTACGACACTCCTAGTAGATAAGCAATTCAAGCAAGCCGAAGATTTCACCCGCCTTGAACGCTTCGTCGAACATGATATTGATGTCGTGGCGGCGGATTATATCCGCCATGCCAAACCTAAAGATCTAGCAGACGTGCTGTCCCGCTCTCTCACGATAGGCAAAGGCCTGATCAAACTATTCACCATAAATAAAAGATTCATCCTCCTCTCCACCCACGCAAGCTGCCCTTGTTGCAACCGCTCATTCGAAGAACTCGATCCACGCCTGTTTTCCTTCAACTCTCCTCATGGTTGGTGCAAAGAATGTAGAGGACACGGTAAAGTTCCAAAACGCCGTCAGTTCATCGATGCCTCACGTTTCGATTCCGTCCTCGAAGCTGAGATGGACGCAGATCGATCCATCGACCGCATGGAAGACACCGAACTCATCGAGTGCCCCTCTTGCCGAGGTTCACGCATCAATCCCGTAGGCTCAGCTGTCCAATTAAGAGAAACCTCAGTCGCACAGCTCTCTCAACTCTCTATCAACGAAGCCTCTTCCCACTTCCAAAATCTCAAGTTCACGGAGTCGCGTGAAAAACTCATCTCCCGCGATATCATTCCAGAAATTTCTCAACGTCTGTCATTCCTCCAAGAAGTCGGGCTTGGTTATCTCCATCTAAATCGTTCCGGAAACACCCTCTCAGGCGGAGAATCGCAACGCATCCGCCTTGCAGCACAACTTGGATCAAATCTACGCGGTGTGCTTTATGTTCTCGACGAACCTACCATCGGTCTCCACCCACGCGATAACGCCGCCCTACTCAAAACCCTCACCGCCCTTCGCGATCAAGGAAACTCACTCATCATCGTCGAACACGACGAAGACACCATTGCGGCGGCCGATCACCTGATCGATCTAGGCCCAGGAGCGGGACGTTTGGGAGGTGAGATCGTCTACGAAGGAAAGCCGCCTCTTCTGAAAAATCAAAAATCAAAAATCGTCAATCATCAATCGTCAATCTCTTCTCCAACTCTCCGTGCACTTTTAAACCCCATCATCCACCCCATTCGCGGTGAACGCCGATCGGTCGCCAAATCCCACCCATTTCTGAAAATCACTGGCTGCCACGCCAACAATCTAAAATCCATCGACGTTGCCATTCCGCTTTCACGACTCACCGTTCTAACAGGTATTTCCGGTTCTGGTAAATCCACGATCATGCATCAGTGCGTGGCCGCAGTGTTTAATCAAAAAGCCAAACAGAAACCCTTCAATAAAGTCAGCGGAGAGAAACCCATCAAAGCCATTTACGAAGTCGATCAATCCCCCATCGGAAAAACCTCGCGCTCATGCCCAGCCACTTACGTAAAAGTGTTCGATCACATCCGCGCACTATTCGCCCAACTTCCCGAGGCGCGTATGCGCGGATTCGATGCCTCGCGATTTTCTTTTAACACCGATGGTGGCCGCTGCCCGAACTGCAAAGGCAATGGACGAGTGAAACTTGAAATGGATTTCCTGCCATCCACTTGGGTGCACTGCGAGGAATGCAACGGTATGCGCTATAACCCAGCGACCTTGGAAATCACTTTCAAAGGAAAAGACATCGGCCAAGTGCTCGCAATGACCATTGACGAAGCCTCTAACTTTTTCGAATCCCAACCGCGCATTTCAGCCCCACTCAAACTCATGGCCGATACCGGACTCGGCTACCTTCAGCTCGGCCAGCCCTCACCGACTCTCTCCGGCGGCGAGGCCCAACGCATCAAACTCGTTTCCGAACTCATCAAAGGCCGTGGCGCACGTGCGCAACTCACAAATCGACAATTTCAAATCTCGAATCTCTATTTAATCGAAGAACCCACCGTCGGCCTCCATCACGAGGACATCTGCCGCTTGATCGATATCCTCCATCGCCTCGTTGACGAAGGGCATACAGTCGTCGTCATCGAACACCACATGGCCATCGCCGCAGAGGCCGATTGGATTTTAGACATCGGCCCCGAGGCCGGTGAAAACGGCGGCCAAATCGTCGCCCAAGGCCCACCGGAAACCATCATCAAATCAAAAACCTCCCGCACTGCACCGTTCCTGAAAATCGCTTTGGGTAAGGTTTAAATAGACTACTTTCATGATCCCCAACATCTTCATCCTCATGGGCGTTGCCGCTGTGGGTAAAACCACATTGGGAAAAGCTCTAGCTGATGCGACTGGTGGATTATTTTTCGACGGAGATGATTTCCACTCCGCCGCTAATAGCGAAAAAATGGCAGCAGGCATCCCACTCACCGATGCGGATCGGAAAGATTGGTTGAAAGCCATCGCTCAAATCATCTCCGCTCATGCGAATGATCCTTCCCCCACATTCATCGCCTGCTCTGCATTGAAACAAAGCTATCGCGAAATTCTCCGTGCAGCAGTTCCGTCACTCGTCTTTCTATTCCTTACCACCGATCCCGAAACCCTTCGCCATCGCATCACCGCCCGCCACGAATCCGGCGAGCATTTTATGCCGGCTTCTCTGCTCGATTCCCAACTCGCAACCCTAGAACCACCCGCCGATGCGCTAAAGCTCGATTCATCTAAATCCATTTCGGAATTGGTTTCTTTGGTGAAAGCGAATTACCGGTCTTTTGTTTGAAATTTGAAATTTGAGGTTTGAGATTTTCTCCCTACGCTCACCTCCGAATGGATCAAATCGTCATCCGTGGTGCGCGACAGCATCATTTGAAAAATCTCACGGTATCGATTCCGAAAGGGAAACTCACGGTTATCACCGGACCTTCGGGATCAGGAAAATCGTCTTTGGCGTTTGATACGCTCTATGCCGTGGTCCAACGCCGCTACGTGGAGTCGCTTTCCGTTTATGCACGCCAGTTTCTAGCGCAGTTGGAAAAGCCGGAAGTTGATTCCATCGAAGGACTCAATCCCGCGATCGCCATTGAACAACGCGTCGGCGGGCTCTCGCCTAGATCGACCGTGGCCTCAGCGACAGAAATCTATGATTACCTCCGCATCATCTGGGCAGCGATTGGTGTGCCGCACGATGAGGTAACGGACGAAGCGATGACTCGCATGGGCCCCGAGGAAATCATTTCCGAACTCACCGCACAGCCCGAAGGCACGAAGCTCATCCTTCTCGCCGCCGTGCCTGAATCTGAAACAGAAGAGCCTGAGCGTTTGCTCGGTGATCTCCAACGCCAAGGCTTTATACGCATCCGCTTGAACGGTGAGATTCAAGAAATCAGCGAAGTGAAATTTGAGACACTCGGCCCACACCAAATCGAAATCGTCATCGATCGATTAGTGATTCGTGAAGGGATCGCTTCTAGGCTCGCCGATTCGATTGAACTCGCCCTGCGCCTCTGCGGAGCGGAGGCAAGAGTCTTACTGATGGCTCCCGGCGAAACAGATTACCGCGAACTCACATTCCAAACCTCCTACCGAAATCCCCGCACCGGAGAAATTTTCGGCGATCTCTCACCCCGCCACTTTTCCTTCAACACCCTCGAAGGAGCATGTCCAGAATGCGAAGGCATCGGCTGCAAAACCTGCAATCATCTCCGCCTAAAAAAAGAACTCCAATTCGTCAAAGTCTCCCTTCCTTCCACTGATCACTGCTCACTCGGCACTCGGCACTCTCTTGGCATCATGGAATTCTGCCAACTTGGAATCGACGAAGCAAAGATCTGGATCTCCTCCTTAAAACCCAACCCCGCACCCATCCACGAACTCGCGACCGAAGTCGAAAAACGCCTGACGTTTCTCGAAGAAGTCGGTCTCGACTACCTCACGCTAGATCGCTCTTCAGGTACGCTCTCCGGCGGTGAAGTTCAACGTATCAAACTTGCAACACAACTCGGCGCCGGACTATCCGGAGTCATCTACGTCCTTGATGAACCTTCCATCGGCCTGCATGCGGCTGATACGCAAAAACTCATCTCCGCAATCATCAGGTTACGCGATATAGGAAATACGGTAGTTGTAGTAGAACATGATGAAGAAATCATCCGCGCCGCCGATCATCTCATCGATATGGGACCCGGTGCTGGCCCACACGGCGGAGAAATCCTAGCCGAAGGCTCGCCCGCCTCGATTCAATCTCCCACAGGAAAATGGCTCCGCGGCGAGATTCCTCGCTTCTCAAATCAAAAATCAAAAATCGTCAATCATCAATCGTCAATCAAGATAGTCGGCGCAAGAGAACATAACCTAAAAAATCTAACAGTAGAAATTCCCCTCCACCAAGTCGTCGTTCTATCCGGTCCTTCCGGCTCAGGTAAATCCACCCTCGCCAACGACATCCTAGCGAAAGCTCTCGCTCGTCATTTTCACAACTCCAAAGAAGAACCCGGCGCACATGATTCCATCAGCGGACTTGAATCGATAGAGAAATTCATTCTCGTTGATCAATCCTCCATTGGCCGATCCCCACGATCCAATCCCGCGACTTTCATGGGCGCATTTGATTTAATACGCGATCTCTTTGCCAAACTCCCGCTCGCCAAACAACGCGGCTATAGCAAAGGCCGATTCTCCTTCAACGCAAAAGGCGGTCGCTGCGAGCGTTGCCAAGGCAACGGTAAACTGAAAATCGAAATGCATTTCCTGCCTGATGCGTGGACTGAATGTCCAGCCTGCCTCGGCAAACGCTTCAACCGCGAAACGTTAGAGATTACTTACAAAGGAAAATCCATCGCGGATGTGCTCGAACTCTCTGTCGCCGATGCGAAAGCTCATTTCCGACCCATTCCAAAACTCTACCGCATCCTTCACACCATGGACGAACTTGGGCTCGGTTACCTCGCGCTCGGCCAAGCTGGAAACACTCTCTCTGGCGGCGAAGCCCAACGGTTAAAACTCGCCGTCGAACTTTCCAAACCTTCTTCTCCCCACACTCTATACCTCTTCGATGAGCCAACCACCGGCCTCCACTTTGGCGATGTTGAAAAACTTCTAACCGCCATTTTCAAACTGCGCGACGCCGGGCACTCTATTCTCATCATCGAGCACCACCCCGATGTCATCGCCACCGCCGACCACCTCATCCAACTCGGACCAGGTGGTGGGAAGAATGGCGGGAGATTAATCTAATACCATATTATCTCCGGAAGACGAAACAGGTCGCATACCTTTTCGAAAAATCTCTCATCCGTTTCATCGAACGCAGCTGGCGAATCCGAATCGACATCGAGCACCGCACGTAAATTTCCGGCCGCATCGAACACTGGAACCACGATCTCAGACTGGGTCGTTCCCGAACACGCGATGTGATCCTCTTCCGCATGAACATCCGGGATGTTCAGCGTTTTTTGCAAGCGGGCGCATCGTCCGCAGATACCTCTTTCGAACGGAATCACCAAACAACCATGACCACCTTGGTAAGGGCCGACCTTTAAAACTTGAGGCTCAACCACCCGATAAAACCCCGTCCAGTTGAAATACGGGAAAGCGTGATGAAGCTCACATGCCACAGTCGCCATCAAGGCCACCTCATCCGTTTCACCAGCTACAAGCGCCATGATCCGCTGATAAACATCAGCACAGACCTTTTCCTTATCAAAAGAGCAATTCATCTTCATGTGTTTATATCCTCTCCAGTTTAATCGGATAGGTATTTCCGGAAAGAAACTGCGCAACGTATAGCGAACCGTCTTTTCCAATCGTGAGATCATGCGGGTGAATGAATGTGTCCGAGGTGGATTTCATTTTTCGTAACTTTCCGGCGTCGTCATACTCTGGCTGACTGCCGCCAATGTTGGAGATGACTTTGAATTCGGAGTCGAGCACGGAGACGAAACCACGACTCTCGCGGTCGGCGGGCCAATTATCAGCGAGATGAGGAATGAAGTAGTGACCTTTATGCTTTTCGATCTGACGCGGATTACCGCCAGGCAGTGGAATGGTGGCGATCTGCTTTCCGTTAAGATCGAGGCGTAGGAGATTTTGTTGATCGCTCATGGCGATGAGCAGACTGTGCTCCCCTGCCTCGGACGTTTCTAGGATGCCGCCATGAGGTCCCCAATGAGGGATGCCACCTTCCTTGCCGCCAAAGATTCCTGCATATTTTCCTTTGGCATCATAATGTGAAATGAAGTCGAGGCCGTAACCATCGAGCACGTAAAATCCACCCTCCGGATGATGAAGGGTCCATGCCGGCTTGTATTGTGCGGCCTTCATATATTTTCCAGAAGCTTCAGGAAATCCCCATTCATCCAGTATTTCGCCTGTGGTGGTGGCTTTGAAAACCTTGTGAAGTTCAAGGTCTGTAAAATAGAGAACTTCTTTTTCTCCCTCCTTCACCAAGGAAAGACCGTGCGCTCCGGGATATGCTGTTCCCCATTTATGAAGCAACTTACCGGATGAATCATAGACGATGAAATTGTTAGAAGTTTCATCAGTGAGTAAAATAATATTTCCCTCCGCATCGCAGACGATGCCATGACAATTCTTAACTGGGGTCTTCTCACCAAGCACACCCCAACCAGGAACGACTCGGTAGCGGAAATCACCTTGCCCTAAAACAGCATTTCCACCCTCAGCTGCGCGGGCTGTGACGACAGATGAAAGCGTCGCCCCTCCAAGCGCGAGAAATTTTCTACGTGAGAACGTCATGAATAGGATTGAAGATTCTTAGTTGGGATGAGCCGCTCTGATCAAGCTAAGATCTTCTTCACCACAGTTCCATGAACATCAGTCAGTCGGAAGTCACGGCCTTGAGCACGGTAGGTCAGTTGAGTATGATCGAAACCGAGTAAGTGAAGAATCGTCGCATTCAGATCGTGAACGTGGACTTTGTCTTCCACCGAGTTGAAGCCTAGCTCATCGGTTTTTCCGATTTCATATCCACCTTTTACCCCGCCGCCGGCCATCCACATCGTGAAGGCGTTTGGGTGGTGATCGCGGCCATCGTTGCCGCCTTGCACCATAGGCGTGCGGCCAAACTCGCCACCCCATACGATGAGTGTATCATCTAACAAACCACGTTGTTTGAGATCTTGAATCAATGCGGCACAGGCTTGATCGACGTCTTTGCAGTTCTTTTTTAAATCGCCGACTAGATTAAAATGCTGATCCCATGACTCATGGAAAAGCTCCACGAAACGGACGCCGCGTTCGATGAGTCGACGCGCGAGCAAGCAGTTGTTCGCGAACGATCTTTTTCCAGGTTCTGCTCCATACATTTTTTGCACCGACTCGGGTTCCAGAGAAATATCCGTCACTTCCGGCGCGACGTCTTGCATGCGGAAAGCCATTTCAAACGCAGCAACCCGTGAGGCAATTTCCGGATCGCCGACTGATTCGAAACGTTTGTGATTGAGCAAGTTGATCGCATCGATCGTCTGGCGTTGTTGCTGGCGGGTGATGCCTTTCGGATTGGAAAGATAGAGCACGGGTTCGCCGGTGGAGTTGAAGCTCACGCCATCATGAACACTCGGCAGGAAACCGGAAGACCAGTTGCTGTTTCCACCGGACGGGCCTTTGTTACCCGACGATAGAACCACGAAACCCGGCAGGTTTTGGTTTTCCGAACCCAATCCATAGGAAACCCATGAACCAAGAGATGGCCTTCCGAACTGCTGGGATCCTGTGGACATCAGAATCTGGGCCGGAGCGTGGTTGAACGCATCCGTGTGCATGGAGCGGATCATCGAGATATCGTCCGCGCAGGAACCGATGTGCGGCAGAAGATCCGCCATTTCCATCCCGCACTTGCCGTAGTTTTTGAATCCGAACTTGGAACCTAACAGTTTGTTCTCCGGCCGGATGAATGCGGATTGGTAACCTTTCAACAATTCCGGTGGAGGATTCGTGCCATCCAGCTTCCGCAACACAGGTTTGTTATCAAAAAGATCAATGTGGCTTGGTGCGCCGCCCATGAAAAGGAAGATCACGTTCTTAGCCTTCGCAGGGAAATGCGGGGCTTTGGGTGTTTGCGGATTCGCCAGAACCTGCGCCGCTGAGGCAGTGCCTTTTCCAAGCATCGAAGCGAGCGCGATCGAGCCCAAGCTCAGGCCGCAATCTTTCATGAACCAGCGGCGCGAGAAAGAACGTTGGGTGTCGTGCAGAATGGAAGGAGGGAGCATATAATCAGGAGTCAGGGGTCAGGAGTTAGGTTTACTCTTGCTTAAGATATAAGATTTTAAGTATAAAGTTTAATTCTTCGTGATGGTTTCGTCTAGGTTCAACAGCACACGCGATACCGCAGTCGCGGCGGCGAGGTGGTCGATCGGATGCGCGGAAAGATCGATGGTGACCGGCTTGTAATTTTCTAACAAAATCTTCATTTGTTCGGGATCGGTCGACAGGGACGATTCGTAATGGGATTTCAAAGCAGCGATCTCATCCGCATCCGGGACACGTGCGGTGCAGCGTTGGAAGGCACGGGAAATTCTTTCTTCCAAACTACCGGAATCCGTCAGCATTCGATGAGCGAGACCGAGCGCAGCCTCGACTGAAACCTGTTCGTTGAGCGTCACCAAAGCTTGAAGCGGTGTGGTGGAAAGCGTGCGGCGCACACACGAAACCGAGCCGTTCGGCGCGTCGAAAGTGGTCAGCATCGGATAAGGCACCGAGCGGAAACGGAAGGTATAGAGCGCGCGGCGATAGCGCTGGGAATCTTTTTCCACAATCCAGGTTTTCGGTCCGTAAGAAACGGGTTTTTGAAAAAGGTAATCCGGTGCGGGCGGATAGACACTGCGCCCACCAAGTGAAGTGTCTAACAATCCGGAGGTCGCGAGCTGGATGTCTCGCACGGTTTCCGCAGGAGCACGGAAACGCGAAGCACGCGCCAACAAGCGATTCTTCGGATCCATGTCACGCAGTTCTTCGGAGGCAAAAGAGTCCTGCTGATAGGTCGCACTGTTGGTGATGAGGCGATGCAGGTGTTTCATATCCCATCCGCTTTCCACGAACTCACAAGCGAGCCAGTCCAGCAATTCCGGATGCGACGGACGCGCCGCTTGATGCCCGAAATCCTCTGAAGTTTCTAACAAGCCTGTTCCGAAATAGGCTTGCCAGACACGGTTCACGAACACGCGTGAAGCGACGGGAGATTTCGGATCGACCAACCATTTCGCAAACGTCAGGCGCGATTCAGGATCGCCGGGCGGGAGCGGATGCAGGAAAGCAGGAACGTGAGGTTTCACCACGTGTTTGGGATGGATTTGCTCACCACGTTCGAACAAACGTGTCTCGCGCGGGGTTTTCGATTCCGCCGCCACCAAGGCCCATGTCGCTAGCGGGACTTTCGCGTATAGCGCTTCGATCTCTTTGGTCTGCGCGGAAAACTCTGCTTGGTTTTCGCGCCAATGTGCAAACAAGCGGGCTTCTTGTTCGGAACTGCGCTTGTCAGCAGGAGTTTCCAACGCCTCCAAAACCAGTGGTGGCAGTTGATCAAGCGCGTTCGGTAAAGTAGAAGAAACGGATAAACGAACGCGACCCAAGTTATAGGTCATGTTGTCATCGGAATTGAAACCACCATGATTTAGCGAAAGCGTGTAATTGAGATAGGTTTTTCCCTCTCCCACCAAAGGTTGCTCCAATTCAAAAGTCAGCACTGCGGGATCGTTATTGCGTGCCGGATCTCTCTCATGTGTCCATGCGGTTTTGTTATCACCATCCAAAGCGAAAGCCACTGGCCCCGTGCGTCGATCATCTGGTTTTCCTTCCGCACTGCTGGGAAAACGTTTCGGATCCAACGCAACTTCCGGTGGATTCACACTCGCCACTGGGTTTTTAAATTTCAGCTTCTCGGTTTTTGCCGCGTCTTTGCCTCCTTTTAAATTGAACTCAGTCAGCGCACCCGTTCCGCGAGTGGATCGACCAGGCCCGTTCATCGGCAAATAGGGATCGTTCATCACCTCGAGACGGGCAGAACGGATCACAGTCAAATCAGATGAGCTGGTAAACGACTCACCGCCACGAGTGTTGGCGTAGCCCATATTGATCACGGACTTATCTGCTAGCGGCCAAAATTTCTGTCCTGAATCACCAAGCTGATAAAGCTCAAGCGCTTCCCATTCGGTCCGCGGCAGAGCTAGCATTTCACGCTGCCACTCCTGATATTTCTCTTCGGTAACCGGTGATGATTTCCGCACAGTTTTATCAATCTCTGATATCTCACCTAACAACTGATCCACCGTTTTTCTCTCACTCGGCGTGTAGGCTGCGATCGATGTCTCGCTGATGTTGTTCAAATACGCGAACATCCCGTAATACTCATCGTGAGTGAGCGGATCGTATTTGTGTGTGTGGCATTGCGAGCATTGAGCGGTCAGGCCGAGCGTCGATTTTCCAATCGCATCGATCCTATCAAAGACTCCCTCAACGCGAAACTGCTCAGGCTTCGCTCCTCCTTCTTCGTTGACCATGGAGTTGCGTAAAAATCCGGTGGCGATTTTATCATCTTGGGTCGCGTTTGGTAAAAGATCGCCAGCGATTTGTTTTACCACGAAATCATTGTAGGGCATGTTTTGATTCATCGCGGAAACCACCCAGTCGCGATAGAAATGATGGTAACGCGGCAGATCTTTTTCATAGCCCGCGGAATCCGAATAACGCGCGGCATCCAACCACTCACGTCCCCAGCGCTCACCGAAATGCGGACTGGCAATCAGGCGATCAACTTCCTTTTGCACATCCCCCACCGCCGCGAGTTCTTCCAAAGTCGGCGGCAGACCGATCAAATCCAATGACAAGCGACGCAGCAAGGTCGTGGGCTCTGCATTGGGTGCGGGAGATAATTTCTGGCTTTCCAATTTTTCTAACACAAAGGCATCGATAGCATTTTTCACCCATGCTTTGTTTTTCACGTCCGGCACCGGCGGACGCTCGGGTGTTTCAAATGCCCAATGCGTGCCCCACTTCGCGCCTTGATTGATCCAGTCCCGAATCAGTTGCACTTTATCGGGCGAGAGACGTTTCTTTTTTTCCGGCGGCGGCATGACCTCCTTGGGATCCGTGTGTAAGATTCGCTCCATGATCAAAGACGCTTTTGCATCCCCAGGCACAATCGCTTTGCCGCTATCGCCGCCCTTAAAGGCAAGCTCCTGGACATCCAACCGTAGGCCGCCTTCGATTTTCGTATCATCCGGACCATGGCAGGCGTAGCAGTTTTCGGATAAAATCGGTTGAATCTGCGTGGTGAAATCGATTTCCCCAGCCATTGAGGCTGAATGAATGATTAAAACGAAAAGGAAACGTATGGGAAGCCAGCGCATGATATTGGGAGTATACTACAATTTTTGTTTAAAACTTTCCATGCTTCAACCGTCATTTTATGGTATAATCCGCGCATGATGCCACCCGCAATCCCTATCATGAATGAGTCGATTCTCGGCCTATTCGATCATCTTCCCATGGTGATATTCTACGTAAAAGACGCGCAGGGCGCGTTTACCCGCTGTAATCCTCGCTTCGAGGAGTTTCACGGGCTCGGCAAAGGCGCGGCGATCGGGCTGGATGATTTTTCACTACATCATCCAGCTATCGCGAGTCGATACCGCGCGGAGGATCGTAAAATCATGGAAACGGGAAATCCCGCCACCAACCGCATCTGGCTGGTTCCCAGCGCGAAGGGCCTGCTGCGGTGGTGGGTTTCTAACAAGTTTCCGACCTATGAAGGGGCGAGAAAAATTTCCGGAATCGCGGGGGTGATGTATGAAATTTCTGATGCCAAAGGAATGACGGAGCCCTTCGCCAGGATCGAGCCGGCTTTGAAACTCATCCACTCGGAGTTGCATTCCTCGCTCACCACCGCGCAACTGGCTGCTGCCTGTCACTACTCGGAAAGCCAGTTCAACCGAATTTTCCGCGACCTCACCGGTCAATCCCCACGCCAATATTTGCTCCACCACAAAATCGAAATCGCCAAAGACCTGCTTTCGCGCACGGACCTGCCGCTTTCAGAAGTTGCCTATCAATCGGGCTTTTATGATGCCAGCGATTTCGGAAAACGCTTCCGCGAAATCGAAGCCGTCACGCCGAGACAATACCGCATCAACTTACAAAAGTTCATCCTCAAGACGAATCGGTAGGACTCTGTGTATTTGAGGTTGAGCGATGCCGAGTACTGGTCAAGCTTCCGGGCGTGGAAACTCAGGTAAACGTTTTGCGCAGGGCGCATTGGTTGGATGGCGCGGAGGCGATGGATGTCGCCAAGCGCTTGGAGTGGCTGGGCGGCTTGGTGTTTTTTGATACCGTGGGAAATATCCCGAGCGGCTGGGGTAGGGCTTGTTCGGTCATCGCGGCGCAACCGACCAAAATTTTCACGGGAGATATTTTTCAAGAGGCCGATGTCGAAATGCTGCGCGAAAGTTTGCGCAAAAATGCGGGCGCGGCCAGCGATCATGGATTTCCGCAAGGTGGCCTGTGCGGTTGGGTGACCTACGAAGGTGAATTTGTTTTCGGCGAATATCGCGAAATGCTCATCCGTGATGAGCAGAGCGGCGATTGGTGGGAGATTGGCGGGCTATCCGCAAAAATCAGCGACCCGTTACAGAGCTCAGCTTTTCCAATAAGTTTCATTCCACAAACCCAGCAAGATGATTTTGTTAGATCCGTGGAGCGAGCAAAGGAATGGATTGCAGCGGGCGATATCTATCAGGTGAATCTCGCGCAGGCATTTGAGGCGGAGATATGTGGAGAAGGATCGTTGCTGGCGCTTTATGAAACCCTGCGTGAAGCAACGCCTGCACCGATGGCGGCGTGGATGGCGTTGGGCGGGAAAGAAATTTTAAGCACTTCGCCGGAGTTGTTTTTGAAAATTTCAGGAAGAGGAATTGAGACGCGACCAATCAAAGGAACGCGTCCGCGGTTCCGAGATTCCGATGAGGACAGGCGTTCTGCGGTGGAGTTGCAGACATCGCCGAAAGAGATTTCCGAGTTGGTGATGATCACGGATTTGTTAAGAAACGATTTGGGGCAGGTGTGTGAATTCGGGAGCGTGGAAGTGAGTAGAATGTTGGAGTTGGAAAGCCTAGCTCAAGTGCATCATCTCGTTTCGACCGTGCGGGGAACCCTACGTCCAGATCAAGACTCACTGAGCGCTCTCGCCGCATGTTTCCCCGGCGGCAGCATAACCGGTGCACCGAAAAAACGCGCGATGGAAATTATCAGTGAACTCGAGCAACGACCTCGCGGCGTCTATTGTGGCGCGATCGGTTGGTTGGGTTTCAATGGCGAAAGCGAATTCAACATCGCGATCCGAACCCTTGTGCGCGATGGAGAAAAACTTAGTTACCAAGTCGGCGCGGGGATCGTGGCGGATTCAATCCCTGAACAGGAATACCAAGAAACCCTGCATAAAGCGGAGGGAATTAAGCTCGGTGTGGAGAGGTTTCAGAGCTTGAGATAGGTGCGGGCATTTTAAAACAAGGAGAGAAGAGGGTAAGGAGGCGAGGAGATGGGATTCATAAACATTACCCATTCATTCTCCTCTTATCCCGCTTCTCCTCCCTCCCTGTAGAAAATCGCCCAAGCAACCCCACAGCCTATTAAATTCGCTTAAGCGATTTCCGATGCGTAGAATTCCTGCCAGTCATCGAGGTTGTTCAGGTTGACGGCATCGGTGGGTTTTCCATCCGGAAGACCCACAGCAGCAAGAATGGATTGGCGGGTTTCATCTTTGTGTTGGTAACCAGCGATCGCTCCGTTGATTTCAGCAATGGAAGCGGCGTTGAGCTTTGTTGCACTTTCGGCGAAGAACTTCTCAAACTGGGTGTAGTTTGGCTTGTTGCTGGCAACAAATGAAACCAATGCCTCTTGGCTCACACCAAGTGCATCAAGCACCATCATGTCATAGCCAGGGCCGCAGTTTTTATAGCCATCAGCAAGCTTACCGACCGCACCAAGGCACATTTTTTGCCAGAGGCGTGGAAGATGAAGAACACCAAGCGGACCGGCGGTGCCGGAAGAAATAGTAGGAACGATTTTGTGACTCATAGTGCCGGGAGGCTAATGCCAAATTTTAAATCTTAAACTCTAAATTCCAAAAGAAGATGAAAAGCTTCTAATACGGCCTGTGAAGCCATATTATCTTTTGAGATTTAAAGTTTAAAATTTATAGTTTTTCCATACTCCTCTTCTCCCGATTCTCCTCCCTCCCTGTTTTAAAAAAGCAGGAACCATCTTGGAAATTTGCTTTATCCTTGCTCGCTTGCCCTAGTTGGGATTTGTTCTCGGTTCTCATGTCCACACTTCCTACCGCTGACCTCCTGGCGCTTGATACGGACGGCATTTCCAGCCGCCTGTCAAAACTCAGGAGGTACCTTTGACGTTCCCGTTTTAGAAAACAAGATCCAGACGCTTGAAGAAGCGATGGGTGCTCCGGCATTTTGGGACGATCCTGACAAGGCGCGGAAAATTTCTGAAGAAGCCGCTGGAATGAAAAAGAAGCTGGAAAGCTTCCTCGCGCTCGAGGGCAGATGCAAAGACGTGATCGAAGGTGTGTCGCTCGCGAAAGAATTTGACGACGAGGATTTAGCCAAAGAAGCCATCGCTGGCGCAGCGGCATTGGAAAAAGACATCCGTGATTTCGAGCTTCTCACTCTGCTTAATCGGCCCAACGACAATGCCAATTGCTACCTTGTGATCCAGGCAGGAGCCGGCGGCACTGAGGCTTGCGACTGGGCACAGATGCTCCACCGCATGTACAGCCGCTGGGCGGAACGCAAAGGCTACAAGGTCGAAACTCTCGATTGGGAAGACGGCGATGGCGCTGGCCTTCGCTCCTCAACCATCAAAATCACTGGCGAGAATGCCTTCGGCTTCCTCAAGAACGAACGCGGCGTCCACCGACTTGTGCGTATCTCGCCATTTGATGCAGCTGGAAAACGACACACCTCTTTCGCATCGATTGACGCGACTCCCGAAGTCGATGACAAGATCAAGATCGAGATTAACGATAAAGATGTGGAGATCAGCACCATGCGTTCCGGCGGCAAGGGCGGACAAAACGTTAACAAGGTCGAAACCGGAGTTTTACTGCGCCATCTTCCTTCTGGAATCCTAATCAAGTCCACCGCATCCCGTACTCAAGGCGCGAACAAAGAACTCGCCTACCAAATCCTCAAAGCGAAACTTTTCCAGATCGAGGAAGACAAACGCGCCGCCGAAGCCGAAGCCGCCTACGGCGAAAAAAGCGACGTCTCATGGGGAAGCCAGATCCGCTCCTACGTCTTTCAGCCCTACCAAAAAGTCCTCGACCTCCGCACTGGTGAGGAGAGCGGAAACATCCAGGACGTCATGGACGGCGACATCGACTCCTTCATCGAAGCGAAGCTGCGTGGAAAAATCCGAGTCAAAGGTGCAAAGGATGAGGAGGATTAACCTCTATTCAGAGGTTTTAAATTCATAAGTGGAAAATATCCTAAACCGAGCTTGCCCGCGCGAGTTCTTCGCGGCGGAAGTTGGTGGGAGAGTTTCCGGTGAAGCGAGCGAAGCTGCGGTTGAACTGGGAGAGCGATTGGTAACCGATGTGGAACGCGATTTCGGATACACGGGCCTCGGGTTTGAGGAGTTCTTTTTTCGCCCACTCGATGCGGCGACGGTTGACGTAGTCTGTTAGAGTCAATCCGGTGGCCTCTTTGAAAACCCGGCAGAAATGGGATTCGCTCAGGCCAGCTTGTCGGGCAACAAGCGAAAGCGGCAGCGGATCAGCGAGGGTTTCATCGATGAATTTGCGCGCGCGCGCAACGGCGGCGGGTTCGCTATGATCGCTGATGATCGCGAGTTTTTCCGCATGCCTGCTGAGTTGGTAGGCGAAGGTGGAAAGCAGGGTGACCATGCTCTGATAGCGCTCGGGATTGACGACCTGAGTTTGAAAATATGCCTCTTTCAGCGCATCGACATCTTTCTTGGTGAGGCCTTGGCGACGCAGAGTTTTCGATACTTGTTCAAAAGTGCTGGGGCTGGGGACTTTGTGAAAAATCTGACCGGTGCGCAGGATGCCGATTGGGCTGCCGTTGCATAAAACCGGCACGGCGGTGGCGGACATTCCGGAAAAGCAATGGCAGGTGGTGGGGCCGTTGATTTTGGCTTCAGCATTTAGGCGCTGATTTACATCGATGCATGCTTTGCAGGCACTTTTACAGAGGTTGAGTTTTGCACAAAACGAACTTCCGTTTGCGTCATACTCGCAAGCGGCTTCTAATCCTGCATCTATTCTCAAGAACCGAAGCGGCAGGCCTGTTGCGCTGCGGAATGCGTGCTGATAGGTCGTGAATAATTCACAATGCAGCACTTTTTCATAAAGCGCTTGGTTGAAATGGTCTGGATCGCTGGTCATTTTTCGCTGTCGCCTTGCTGCAATGCGGCGGACGATAGAGGAGCTTGGCCGAGAACGCAACTTTTTGATCCTGTCTCGGATTTTTAGCCTGTTTCTGAGGAAAAAATGGAGATTTTGACTCATGATTTATCTTTCAGCCCAACGGCGATGATGGTCAGAGAGATCACCGAACTCAGCGGCATGATAATGGCAGCGACGAGAGGATTCATGAAACCCATCCAAGCGACAGTAATAGTGGTCGCGTTATAGATCAGCGCAAAACTGAACGCGATGGCGATGGTGCGGTATCGGCGTCTGGCGAGATTTAACATCCCCGGCAGAAAACTCAGGCTCTGACTGAGGAAAAAAAAATCGGATTTCTGTTCTAACAAACTACGATCTACCACTGGAGTCCCAGTCACAAAAGCCGCATTGAAAGCGAGCGAGTCGTTCGCACCATCGCCAAGGTAAAGGGTGTCATGGCGGTCAATTTCGCGCACGATCCGTTCTTTTTCGTCTGGCTGCAAAATCGCATACGCATCATCGCTAGCGATGCCCAACGCATTCGCCACCGCAGTGACCTTTTCGGATTTATCCCCAGAGAGAATGATCAAACGATAATTCCGTTTCCTGAGTTTTGAGAGTGCCGTGACCGTATCGGGACGGAGACTTTCTTTGAAATGAAACCGCGCGACACGCAGGCCGTTACGGGAGAGCTCCGCATCATGCGGTGCATCGGCATCGAGGTTTCCGGTTTTCCAACCGGGCCGACCCAGCGACCAGGTTTCGTTATCCATTTCAAAATACCGACCCATTCCCGGCACTTCGTTAATTTCAACAGGCGGCGCTAGCTGTAACATTTCCATCCCGGATTTTCCGAGAGATTCAAACAAGGATCGCGAAACCGGATGAAGCGATCCGTTGCTCAAGCGCGCGAGCGCAAGCTGCGACTCTGCATCGAGCCGGAGGATGACCTCGGGATTTTCTAACACCGGGCGTTCAAGGGTCAGCGTGCCGGTCTTGTCGAAAATGATGGTCTTGATGTGACGCAGTCGCGACCACAGCAGTGATTCGCGAATAAACACCCCGGCGCGTTCCATCTGGGAACCCGCGAGCTCATCCGCCAGCGGAATGGCAACCCCAAGTGCGCACGGGCAGGACACGACGAAGATCGATATCATCACTTGCAGGGCGTGGGTGAAACCTGCGGTTGGCATCCAGAAAATGAAACTGGAGATCCCGCAGACGATGATCGCGAGTAGATAAAATTTCAGGAGTTTCTCAATTGCTGGAACTCTGCCGGATGAGCGCACAGATTCTGTTAGACGTGAAAGCAAGGATTGCTCCCAAGTTTCCAAAGCGCGAACGATGATGGGTGAACTGCCTAGATGGATCGCTCCAGCAGGAACGGGTCGGCCCGCGCGGAAGGTGAGTGGTGTGGCTTCGCCGTTGATCCATTCGAGTGAGAACTCCGCCAAGGACGTCTCAAGAACCGACGCCACAGGAACCGATTGCCCGGAACGGATTTCCAAACGTAAATCCGTGCATATTTCCGAGAGTGGCAGCGCTGCGTCGCGATCCGGTGAGTTCACCATGTCAGGAACGGGACGTCTTCGCTGCAGGCGGTTGCGGTTTTTTTCAATCGCAGACAACTGCAAGTAACGCCCGCCGAGCATGAGGAAAATGAACATCGCGACGAAGTCAAAATAGATCAGTCCCTCGCTTCCGACGAGCCAGCCGATGATGGAACCTGCGAAGGCAAAAATGATTCCAAGCGCGATGGGGAGATCAATGTGTGGAGTCCGTGCGCGGACCGCATGCCATGCGCGTTTGATGAAATAGGAGCCGCCGACCATCATTGAAAGGGTGGCGGAAAGAAAAGTGACGAGTTGGAAAATTCCTGCGAAAGCGAAGTCATCTGGCATGCCGACATATTTCGGGAGAGTGAACACCATGGCGTTCATCATGAATGCCGCACACAGCCCGAGCTTGGCACCGAGCTCACGCGTCTCGCTGCGCTGCGCGCTTCCGCGATGTTTGGAGAGCATGTAACCAAACCCTGCGATCTCACTGGCGAAGCCGCACAGATCGGTTTTGCCTGCGCTCCATTTCAAACGTAGCTGACCTGTCGTGGGATGCGCAGCGGCTTCAATCGCGCCGTCGTATTTCTGGAAAATCTTTTCCACCAACCACACGCAACCCACGCATGACAAACCTTCCATCGAAAATTCCGCCTGGGCTTCTTCTCCACTTGGTAAAGCTTCTTCAACTTTCGCGACTTCAACTTTCAACCATTGGAAATCCTTTTCCTCAAACGGCACACTTCTGACGGGTCGGATCGATGAATTACTACGTAAGTCGTAGAAACGATCCAATCCTTCGTGATGGATGAGATCGTAAACATACTCACAGCCACGGCAGCAGAATTTCTCAATGCTGGAGGCAGCGGAAAATGGCGTGGCGCAATGGACGCAAGTGGACATGACTTAATGACAACAGGAAGGGAGTTCGGATTTTTTCTCCGGAGCCGTTTCAACGAAAGGCAAGGTTCCCCAAAGCCGGAACGCGAGCAGGCAAGCGGACAAGATGGCGAGTGAACGCTGAATGGTGACGAGGTTGAAACGTTTGCCGAGGCGGCGAAGTTGTTGTTGGGCGATCCACAGCAACGGCACGGTGCCGAGCCCGAAGGCGAGCGAGAACTCCGCACCACGGATGGCCGATCCGCTCAGCAGGGCTGCGCCGAAAAGCAAATAGAGCGGTCCGCAAGGTAGCAGCGGCGTGAGCAAACCGAGCGCGAGTCCGCTGCGAACCGGCGATAATTTTCCAAGACGAAAACGCAGTTTCGCTGTCCATTTCAAAAGGACTGGCGGGCGAGGCAGTTTCTTTTCTAACCCGAAACCAAAGATCAGAAACACCAAAACCAGCACCCATGGCAGCAGCGCGGCGGGCGAATCAAAAAACCATTTCAACGGTTGTTGTCCAAGCGAACCGCACAGCGCGCCGATGAGTCCGTATGAAAAAAGCCGCGCGCCGTGATACGAAGTCATCGCCAGCAACCGCTGGGTCTCCGTGCTCGGCATGGAAGATAAGCCACAGGCAATCGGCCCACACATACCCACGCAATGCACGCTGGTCACAAGACCAGCGACCAGCGCTCCTAAAGTTGTATGAACGGGATCCAAAATTTTAAATTTTAAATTTTAAACTCCAATGAAGATACGTGATTTTGGTATCTAACATTTTAAAAGAGCTTTGTTTAGAATAGAAAATATGACTATTCACTTATTATGAGATCTAAGGTTTAGAGTTTGAAGTTTGGATCGGGATGCGTTCCGGAGAATGTTTCACTGCGATAAAAATCAGGCTGGTCCATGCTGCGATGAGCAGCAGAAATGCGGCGGCGACGTAGAGCCATGGGCGGATGGTTATGATATTCATGGTTTGTGGATTTGATTTGGATTGGGTCCGAGAAATTTTAGTTTTTGACGTATGGTTTGATTGCCGGGTTGGGCACGGATTTCTAGGGTGAGATCTTTGGGACCAGTGTAACTTTTACTATCGTTAATGATCACCAAAGCGCGGCTGGTTTCTGCCAAAGCTCCGAGCGTGATCGTGCCATCGGTGCCGCTTAGGGTGAATCCCTCAGGTGCTTGATCGAGCGAAAGGGAAAACTCCACAGGCTGATTACGTTTGTTAAGCAGTCTCAATTGATAATGATTTCTAACAAAAGATGAATCCGTATAGTAAGGAGCGCCACGCATCCGTGAAACCTCCGCGAAAAACGGTTTTGCCTTGAACCAGGTCGTGGTGCCGAGCGCGATGAAGCCAAACAGGCCAAGCGCGGCGTATAACCAAATCCGTGGTCGCATATACCGGCGCTTGGATCCTGAAAGTCCAGCGGTAGAATCATAACGCACCAAACCCTCGGGACGGTTGATTTTCCGCATGATGTCATCGCAAGCATCGATACAGGCCGCACAGCCAATGCATTCCATCTGCAAACCGTTGCGAATATCAATTCCTGTCGGGCAGACTTGGACGCAGCGGTTACAGTCGATGCAGGCACCGGCAGTTGGATCAGTAGCTTTTCCTCTAGGCTCTCCTCTAACAGAATCATATCCGATGACGACGGTTTGCTCGTCTATTAGCGCGGACTGGATACGACCGTAGGGACAGAGGATGATGCAGAACTGCTCTCGGAACCAGGCGAAGCAGAAGTAGAGGGCTGCGGTGAGGGCGGAGATGATGGTGAATGTGGCTCCGTGTTGGAGTGGGCCTTCCCGCATGAATTGATACAAGCGGGGCAATGAGACGAAGTAGCTGATGAACACATGGGCAATGAGGGCTGATGCTGTTAGATAGAGTGCGTATTTCAACGCGCGACGTAGGGTTTTTCCGATGCTTGAGGGCGCAGTAGCGAGTCGGCGCCGCGCGGTAGCATCGCCATCGATCCAGCGCTCAATGCGTCGGAAGACATGTTCCAGGAAAACGGTATAGGGACAGGCCCAGCCGCACCAAAGGCGACCAAGCAGGGCGGTGATGAAAAACAGTGTGAAGCCGAGTCCACTAATGAGAAAGAAGAATACCCACAAATCCTGAGCGAGCAAAGTCAGGCCGAAGATATGGAAGCGCCGATTTTCCACATCGAGAAACAGAGCTGGCGCACCATTGATCGGTATCCATGGCAGCAGGACATAGACCGCGATTAGCAGAATTCCGAAGATCCTGCGAACGCTGGTGAATCTCCCTTTCACATCCGCAGGGTGCAACACGTAATGCGAGCCATCCGGATTGATCGTCGTCACCGAGATCAAATTCGGTCGTTTGTTTTTCTGCATGGGAGCTGGCACGGTGAAAACATGACACGGCATCGAACTTTCGGCTCCGCATGAGCTTGCGGAATGTGCGCGGGATTTGCGCGATTCAGAATTCATGCGATCTTCGCCTCATGCCGAAACACGTGAAAAAAGCCGACCTCCCAAGCAAAACCTGCATTAGCTGCGGTCGGCCCTTCACTTGGCGCAAAAAATGGGAGAAGGTTTGGAACGAGGTGAAGTTTTGCTCTGAGAGATGTAGCGGCTCCTTCAAGAAGAATTAGAACGTCCAGACCAGATCCAGGGTGATGCGATCTTTCATCAGACTATCTCCATCCTCGGTGAGTGGAATTTCATAGGCTACGCCAAGAGTAGCAGCGTCGGTAAGGCGTGAGCGAAAGCCGACAGCGGTAGTGACGAAATCGCGATTACTACCAGCGTTGACGCCACCAAGGTTGAATAGGTCACCACCTTCAAAGTTGATGACACCGGGAACCAGACCACCTACTTGGCCGCCGAAGTTACCTGCGCCGTCTCCTGCATCAATGACGTGGAACCAATTAAGTTCGACGAGTGGAATGAACCACGAGCATACCTCGTAACTGGCGTGAGAGCTGATGAAACCATTAGTGGATTGTTCATCCGAGAATGGAATTTGCGCGCCAGCGGCTGCAGCGAACTGCCATTGATCGATTAGTTTAAGGCCGTTGAGAATCAGGTTTACAGCACCCTTCCCTTCGCCCTGAAGTACATCAGAGTTTCCGGTGGGAAGCTCAAATGTCATCGTTCCGCTCACTGCTGTTTGAGAAGCGGGATCGAGAAGAAAAGCGTATTTCAGTCCAGCACCGAGGTTGGCGAAACCAGAAGATTTTGTGAGAGTGCTGTTAGGGTTAAAATCGACATAGCCGTCTTTAGTGGCAACAATGGACAGGCGATCATTAATCGCGATTTCAAACTGGAGAGCGTAGAGTTGGACATCGCCACCGAGAGGAAGGTTGGGATTGATCGTAGTGTTGATACTGCTCGGCAGGCGGTGGTGAAGGAAAATGGGATGGAGGTTGGTGCTGGGCAACGCCAGATCGAAAAGCGTCGGATTAGAAATGGGCCGACGTGCGCTTTCAAATCCGTCGCTTGTGGTTTTGGTATTAGAGCTAGCGATGTCCGGGATGATCGTTCCGGCTGTGGATAGAGTGGTGATGAGACCGAGAAGGCCGAGCGTGGTGGTTGTAGTTTTCATAGGTATCGTAGGTTACTTATTTGGAAAATTCTGCTTGGTTTTCACTGATAATGAATGCAGTGACTTCCGCGATTTGGACGGGTGGGAGTTTCAAGCCCCATGCTTCCATTTTCGCGTTGTTGTGGCCGGGAGATGCGGGTGGTGTTCCGTTGTTGATGATGCGGAAAATATCCATGGGCTTGGCGCCGTATTCCCATTGGCCATCTGTTAGGGAGCGCCCTGGGAGATTGACAAACTGACCACCTCCGACATCGATTTTCGCAGCGAGATCCTGGCCATGGCAGGCGGTGCAGTTGATGAGATAAATTTCACGTCCGGACGCAACTCGCACAGGATCCTTGGCCCATTCATTGACGAGGGCTTCGTCGTTGAGTTTGGCTAGCATTTCATCGAGTGCCTTTTTCTGGGCTTTTTCGATACGCGCTATGGCAACTGCGATCTTTTGGTCATCGGTTTGCATCAAGCCGAACTGATAGTAGGCGATCCAGTAACCAAAGAAAAAGATGAGAGCGGCGATGAAAATGACCAACCACCAGTTAGGTAGTTTTTGATCGTATTCTTGGATGCCGTCGTATTCGTGTTCACGAAGAACGACCTCACCTTCTTTTTCGGCGAATTGGGCGCGGCGGATTTCTGGTTCGTCTGGCATGGTATTGAGTGACTGGTGATCAGTTAGCGGTGATCCGTGTTAGAATGTTGATCAAACGGGATGCGGGATAACGCCTCGCGGCGGGATTTCGGGAGGGTGAGGGCGCGGATGGTAACGAGCAGGAAGATTCCGGCCGTGACGCTGAATGAAATGATAGGGACGATGCTTGCCCAGTTTTCGTGGATGATGCGTTGGAGCATGGTGGTTTGAGGGTTATTTGTTTCGGAACGAATCGGGGTCTAAGGCTTGCTTCTCGCGTTCGGTTTCGACCTTTTCGTAGACTCCAATTTTCTGCATGTAGGAGATCAGTGCGACGACTTGGGTTTCAGCGAGGTGACGCATAAGCTCATCATCTTGCAGGTCGGTCTGATTCGGCAAATAGGCACCGGCCTTGACGAGCGACTCGGAAATTTTCATCGCTTGGTCGCGGGCGCTTTGCTCGATTTCGTGTTTGGTCATCGCTGGCCATGGAACGCCTAGAGTGGTCTGTACGGCGACGCGTTTTGGGAGAGATTTGAAGTCGGTCTTTTTCTCGAAGAGGAATTGATAGGATGGCATGTTCGATCCAGCTGACATTTCGCGAGGATCCCAAAAATGCTTGAAGTGCCAGAGATTGTCCCGGCGACCGGAGCGAACGACTTCCGAACCTTGGATGAAATTTCCGCCCTCGCGTGCGAGATCGGGACCGGTGCGTTTGGAGCCCCATTGATGCGGATAATCGTAGAGCGACTCGCCCATGCGGCTGTATCCTTGATCTTGAGATGGGCCGTAGCGCATCACGTCTGGGACGAGGGTGCGGATCATTTGGGAATGGCAGTTGTAGCAACCTTCCGAAACATAGATATCGCGTCCCGCCAGTTCGAGTGGTGTGTAGGGAACTTGGAGACGTTCTTCCATGTTTGCGGATTGATTGATCATCAGGGATGGAATGATTTGAACGATGCCGCCAATGGCGACCGCGAAGAAAATCAAGACGGTGAAAGGAAGGTAGTTTTCTAATAACCGATCAAAATAATCACTCCAGCTTTTGGAGTCCTTTTTGAATACGGTGTAGCCTTTGATTCCAAGGATGATCGTGATGGCGAGTGCTGCTTTATCCGCGTGCGGCGGAAGCAGGAACCAGAGAATCATGAATGCGATTCCTAGAACGGCGTAGATGACGGGATCTTTAGTGAGAGCCTCACCGATGCGCATTTTGTCTTTTTGAGTTTTTTCTAACAAATTCACCTCAACTGTATCGTCGGTCGCTTTGCCACTGCGGGCGGTCATGAAGATATTGAAGGCGCAGGCAATGAAGCCGAACAGGTAGAGCGTTCCGCCGAAGGAGCGAAGGATGTAGAGGATGTTGATTTGGCGAAGGGTTTCGACGAAATCGTATTTCAAAGAAGCGCCGCCAGGATTAGTTTCCGAGAGCATGAGACCCTGCATGATGCCGGCGACCCACATGGAAGAGACGTAGAGAAGGATTCCGACCAAGCCGGTCCAAAAGTGCATGTTGGCGAGTGTGGTGGACCAGAGTTTGGTTTTCCAAAGGCGTGGAGCAAGCCAGTAGAACATGCCGGCAGCCATGAACCCATTCCAGCCTAGTGCACCGGAATGAACGTGGCCGACCGTCCAGTCGGTGTAGTGTGAGAGCGCGTTCACTGCGCGGATGGAAAGCAGCGGGCCTTCAAAGGTTGCCATGCCGTAGAAGGTGACGGCGACGGCGAAAAATTTGATGACGGGATCAGTGCGGAGTTTGTCCCATGCGCCGCGCAGGGTGAGTAGGCCGTTGAGCATGCCCGCCCATGAAGGTGCCCAGAGCATGACGGAAAACAACATGCCGAGTGTTTGCAGCCAGTGCGGGAGGGAGGTATTGAGCAAGTGGTGAGGACCGGCCCAGATGTAGATGAACACGAGCGCCCAGAAGTGGATGATCGAGAGTCGGTAGGAATACACCGGACGATCCGCCGCTTTCGGGATGAAATAATACATGATCCCGAGGATGGGAGTTGTTAGAAAAAACGCGACGGCGTTGTGGCCATACCACCATTGCACCAGCGCGTCTTGGACTCCGCCGAAGATGGGATAGGAGTGAATAAGTGAGGTCGGGATGGAGAGGTGGTTAACGACGTAGAGCAGGGCGATCGTGATGACCGTGGCGATATAGAACCAGAGGGAAACGTAGAGGGAGCGCTCGTTGCGTTTCGCGAGGGTCCAGAAAAAGTTCACGCCGAAGACGATCCAGATGACCACCACACCGATGTTGAGCGGCCAGATGAGCTCGGCGTATTCTTTGCCGCGAGTAAGTCCAGCGGGCAAGGTGATCGCGGCACCGAGGATGATGGCTTGCCAACCCCAGAAATGGATTTTTGATAAAATATCTGATGCAAGCCGGCATTTGCACAGGCGCTGAGTGGAATAGTAAACACCCGCGAACACCATGTTCCCGACGAAGGCGAAAATCACTGCATTGGTGTGCAGAGGACGGATGCGGCCGAAGGTGATGTAGGAAAGCCCCTCCCCTTTGAAGAGCCCGAAACTGATCATTTCGAGAAATTTCCCGTTCATCTGCCACCATGAAAGTTGGGTGGCGGCGAGCACGCCAACGAGCATACCGATAATCCCCCAGAAAATGGAGGCGATCATAAAGCGGCGGACGGTTTTATCGTCGTAAGTGATGGATGTGGTCATGGGATAAACGTGGAAAATAAATCAGCTTTTTCGAGAGGTAGGCTTGGTGGAATCAAGGGGCAGTAAGGAATCGCGCTCGAAGCTGGAACTTCGGCCGCGGTAGGCCTCGATGGCGAAGCACACCACAAAAATTGCTGCCAAGCAGGAGCTGACGAGAATGGTAATGGCGAGAACTTGCACACCGAGAGTCGAGCAGTTCTTTAGAAAACGCGCATCGCGTGGCTTGCGTTAGACTCCGCGTATTTTATTTTATGAGCTGTTTGAGAACGAAAATTTCAATCACTCAGCAACAAGAAGTAACAATTCACACGAGATTTTTGGTGGCTTTTCTCGATCTCCAGAGCGTTTTGATCAAAGAAATCACGGTTATCAGATAGACAGCTTGCCAGAAAATATAGGCAGCGGGAATCGCGCGACTGACGCTTACGGGGAACTGTGCGATGCTGAGATGATTCGCCGCACATAGAGCCGGCAAGCTCAGTGGAGAAATGCCACCGATCCATACGGCGATGGACGGAAGTCGATTAGAGGAATTCGAATCCGAAGCTCCTATAAGGATCGATGCCACCATCAGCGGCAATACGAGTATGAAAATGAGCGATAGAAACACCACACGTCCACCTTTTGCTTCTAACAAAATATGGTGCAGTAATGCACAAGTAACCATCGCAAGAATGAAATAACCTATCATTGAAGGCGCAACGAAGTGTCCCGGAAACCACCGAGATTCCACAATCATGTAAGTGAAGGCAAACCATCCCGCTCCACCGATGATTGCCATGATCAGCACAAATCCCGTGGAGTTCGATTCATCTGCAAGCTTAGGCAAGCGTGTGCGTCCGAGCTTGTTCGCACGTCGCCAACCGTTGATTTGAGTGCCGAAAGTGGGCGTGATGATGCTACTAAGCACCCACAGAAAAAGCAGGCTGATCAAACCATAGGCGAGTATCATCGCCATCGCCTCCCATGATGCCGGCTCCCATGCCTTACCTTGCATGAGATAGTAAAATCTCGACATTTGTTGGGTAGGAAAAAGTTTTCCGGAATCGATTAAAGGCAGCGCATTTCCTAATAACAGGATCTGCACCCATGTGTAAAATCCGACTGCCCAGATTTTCCCTAATAGATGGGATTCGGAATCTTTCCAACGACGGCAAAGCATTACAAAAAACGTAATGATTAAGCAGGATTGCGAGAAGTAGGTGAAGACAGCCTCAGAGAAATCCAGATTGAAAAACTTGGCTTGAGAGAGCAATCGCCGCGCGGTTTCCAAAGTATCACCAATGGTGCTTGGGGTGAGAAAGCGCATGGATTCCTCAACTGTAGGCGTAACGGTGAGATACTTGAAAAACACCAAACCAAACTTCGCAGCCTGTGGGATTACCGTATAAAGCGCGAAGATGAGACCGATAGAAGTTAGAAATGCCCAGCGCCGGTTTTTGACAATCGTGCCAGTGAGTAATCCTGTGAGATGATAGAGAATCGTCGTGCTGGCCATCACTCCATAAAGCGAAATCCAAGTATGTGAGGGGACCTCGCCTTTCCACATACCCCAGATCACAAATGGCAAAGTGCAGGCAAACATCACATATTCACGAATCGGCAATCCAAACAGATATCCTAACACTTTTGCAGCAGGTGTCATCGGTAGTAATCGTTGGTAGTCGATCACACCCTCATCTCGCTCAGCAGTCATACCGCCCGATGCCTGTGCGGTGCCTAGCACAAACAAAATGACACTCTGTAAAATCAACAAGGCAATGAGCGGAGTGCGTTCTACATCAGAATCAGATAAATTAAGCCGGTTATTCTCACTCAGAGTACGGATCATCTGAAACATAAATCCAGCGATCATCACAGTGAGAAGGCAAGCGACTGATAGCGCAGTTGGACGGAGTCGTGCGCGGCAATAGCGAAGGAAAATCGGATTTTTCCATAATTCCCACGCGCGGCAAATCGGCGGATGGCTCATGATAAGCGACTCCTTTCTGCTACGCCGATCAGGATATCCTCATAAGAACTACGCTTCTCAGTAAAGCTGCGTATACGCATTCCGCTGCGGATGATTTCTTCTAACAAATTTGCCTGCGCCTCATCATCTCCGAGGAAATCCAGAGCAAGTGCATCCGCATCGATCCGCGCATCGGTCACACCATCAATACTTCGAATCCACTCAGGCACCTGCGTGAGCGCCTGCAAAGGCACTACAGAGATACTGCGTGAGTCATCACCGAGTTGCTCACGCACTTGATCAACGGTGCCAGAGGCAAGCAACTTGCCACGGCTCATAACGCAAATCGAAGTGCACATTTCTGCGAGTTCGGTGAGAATATGTGAGCTGATAAAAATCGTCGCTCCTTGGGATGCTAGCTTACGCAAGGTGCTGCGCAGTTCGCGGCGGGCGAGAGGATCAAGACCACTGGCGGGCTCATCGAGGATCAGCACTTTCGGCGAGTGAAGCATGGTTTTAGCGAGCACAAGTCGTTGTGTTTGTCCGCGCGAGAGCTTGTGACACCAATGGTTTTTGTTGTCCGTTAGCGAGACTTCTTCTAGGCATTCGTCTGCGCGTTCAGCGCATTGTTTGGCATTACCGAGACCGTGAGCACGCGCATAAAAACGTAGAAATTCGCCACACTTTAGATCCCGCGGAACGGGTGCGAGATCGGGCATGTAGCCGATGAGACGTCGCGCGGCTTCTTTATCCTCTAGCACATCAACCCCACTGAGGATAACCTCTCCATAGGTCGGTTGCAGCAAGGAAGCCAGCACCTTGAACGTGCTGGTCTTGCCAGCACCGTTCGGCCCTACCAAGCCGAACACTTCGCCTGCTGGAACCTTCAAGGTAAGATCATGCACAGCAGTGAAGTGCTCGTAGTCGACCCGTAGATCGCGAATGTCGATTGCGGGTATTTGTGGAGATGACACCATGAGTTGAAAATTTCAGTTTAAAATCCGATGTCGTCATCTGGATCCCAGTCGTTGGGAATCGTTAGACCGATAGCCGCTGCTTCTTCTTGGGCTTTTTGCAGACGTTGCTGGCGATGCGCTTCATAGGCTTGTCTTTGTTCCGGGCGTAGAACTGACATCATCGCCTGTTCGCTGCTTATTCCCTTGGCCGCAGGCTGAAGTCCTTCTTGCAGCCCATCGAATTGCATTTGCGGATCATAGTGTCGCGAGGTCTGCGCCATATTGAGAAACATCTGATGGCGCTGCTTTTCATCTAGCTTAACGATGTTATCAATGCGTTCGACTTTGCCATCGGCCTCGTTTTGCACCCGCTCGGCTTTTTCAGTCAATCGATCAGTGAGAAACTCCTCACGTTTTTCGCCCTTCAACATCGCTGCCATGCTTTCATCAAGCCCGAGATCGCGATCCGTCTCGCGCTCGGCTTTCATGTATTCGCTCATGCTTACATGATCACTTAACAACATGTTCTGATGCTGTTTCATTTGCTCGGTATTCTGGAAAACGAGGTTATCAACAAGTTGCTTTTGCTGATTCTCGGTAAGACCGTATTTCCGCGCATACTCACCGGCACGAGCTTCTGCAGAGCGTTTGATCTCAATCGCTTGCATCCGTTCGGTGAGAGGCGAAAGATCACGCATTAAGGGTTTGAAGGAATTAAAAATATCATCAGGACTAACTGGCCTACCTTCCTTGATCGCTTGAGCAATGCTACGCACATTGTCATGGGTAGTAGCACCGAATCGTTTGCGCGGACTGCTATCTTCCCAAGCACGTAGATCCATTTGCACTTTTTTAAGATCATTTTCCAGAATAACGATCTGTTCTTCAGGCGAGCCCGCTTTCGGAGGCAAGCTGCGTTGTATTAAAATAGCCCCCAGAGCACCGACAAAGGCACCGGTCATAAGTGGCAGGATAGAGCGAAAAGTGGAGTTCATAACGGTATATTGGATTCAGCATAGTTACCTTTACGGTGATACCAATACGAAAAGCTATCCGAGCGCATTCTCCCCTTCAATCATGCATATTTGAATATTTGACAAACCGTTTACCAAATCCCCTCACGCGAAAGCCTTCTGATTGTGTCAAGAGACCCATACAGAACTCCTGAAATGCCATGCCTTCAACTTCACTTTGTTGCACTTCACTTTTCAACTTCAGACCACTATGCTGTTGTGGTCTCGCTTGGCATCCTCCGTTCATTGGAGGCTTCAAAACGAATCACCACAGGATCGAAATCTTCGATATTGAGAGTTGTCAAAGTGGCCTCCATGCCAAAGGCAGTTGATGAAAGGGACATCCTCCATTCGCAAGGAAGTGCCTTCCCGGGACCACCAAAGAGAGCCCCGAAAACCAAATAATGCTCGCTCGACTCAAAAAATTTCATTCGGTCGAATGGCATGGAGTATCCGTCCTGAACGAAATCGATCTCGCCTTTCCATACCTTGCCGTCCGTTGCGATCGTATAACAGTACGGCCATGCTTCAAGGTTTTGTGCAGTGCCCACAAAGGCCTCTATGTAGTCAGTCGCAGGTCGATGCTCCTCTTGACATGAAAGCAAACAACCACGACAGAAGATTATTGCTAGAAAGCGCATTGTGATTTTTGCAGAACGACGAAGTGAGATGCGCTATTAAGCCTCACCTCGACCGTCTTGTTAGCTTGCTCCTATTTTCCTTTTGTTTGCGTAGTAAAGGTTCCTAGGTATACATCCGGCAACCAAGGAAAAGTCGGTTGGTCAATCTCAGTGGGAAATGTCCGAGTGTTCGGAACAAGTCTATCTGTGTATTCTGCACGGCGAATATAAGTTACTTCTAGAAGCTCCGGAAGCGTCAACTCACCTAACCAACTTATTGAGGTAACCCCATTCGCGTGAACATGTATAGATTGATGGGTTTGGTTAATCTTCTTAAGTACAGATACAATCTGAGATATCTCTTCCTTTGATTTGTTTGGATTAAGCCCATGCAATTCAATCACTATCTGTACAAATTGGCCAATAACAAGGCTGGGGGTTTCTTTAAATACACTCCATTCATATCCCTCAATGTCCATCTTGAGCAATAAATTCTCGGACATTTCATGGCCATTGCGACTAACTAAGTTACCAAGTGTCTCAAGACCTACCTCTTCAGGATCGCCTGTGACACCTTCTTTGTAGAAGTGGAAACGAGAATGATATTTCGGAATTTTATCGATGGTGTGATCATACATGTAGATGTCAATTCCCAGTTCCGCGATTTCTTCATCCCAAGACACATCTTTACCAATTCCGAAGCTGTAAGCAGCATCAATCTTTCGTGAAGAAAAATCATCTAGCATAACGTAGCCGCCGTCATAATCCCGACCTACGCGTCGATATTTAGCTCCAGTAATATCCATGGGAGTGAGAAGTGGAATAATTTCATGGATATTCTGAAATTTGTTAGATTCGCGCATTCGTGTATCGTCGATAGTTGCGAACTCAAGGCAGGAAGTAGCTCTGTCGGTTTGGTGTTTTTGAGTTATCAACTCTCTCCTTAGCTGTGTTAGCCGCTTTTGCTGTTGTAAAATTAAATGTCTTTGCTGCTTTTGCTGTTTTAAAATCTTTTCGACACCAAGGAATATTCGAATATGGTAAGTTATTTTTTTCAGCAGTTTAATAATCATATAAATAGTATCTCAGAAGCTCTAAGACAACGTCTAAGCCATCCACAGCGGGAATGAAAGACAGAATTCAAAGATGGACGTTATCCGTCGTTAGATGAATTGCCTTGTATTATATGATAGAAGTGATTGTAGTAAAGCCTTAGAGACTCCGCTGTAGCATTCACTTTTGGGGTAGCGATTGAATCGCCTCGAAAACTTGATCCACGCGCTTAATCGCTATCCACCAGATAAATATCGCTATCACAAATAAGATCAGCCCGATCCAACCAATGACGATTCCTGCCTTCGCCATCCCACGCCCTTCTGTAACACCGGCATTCTTGTATTCTCTGAGTGCGATACTGCCGCATACGATACCGGGAATACTGCCCAAAGGACCAAGGATCACGAATGCGATCGATAATATCAGCGAAGCTAGGGCGCAGTTGTTCGTTACGCCGATGTTGGTTGTCTTGTTTGCTGTCGCGTTCATATTTTCTTCTTGATCTTGGACGTAAAGCACATCCACCGCTAGGAGCGAGGGTGGATGTGCCTTACGGGGTTAAGGTTGTAATTACAGGAAAACATGACAACAGAACGGCTCCTAGCGGTTGGATGGTGCGTCTTGTTTGCTTTGTGATTTTTGCATTATTGCCAGCAGAATGCCTATTGCTGCAATGCAGTAAGTCGCAATCCAAAGGTAAAAGCCGATCGATGCGTGGTATATATATTCCTTGCAGGCTATGGATGACAACGGCGTCAGTAAATAAACTACCAGCAAACCAATGTAAAAGCGACGACTTCTTTTAAATCTGCTGAATAGGTAGAGTAGTAGCGGCCCAAAAATCAGTAAAATGTTGGATAAATAATATGGCCATACCAATAAAGTCACGAGCCATCCTGGGAAATCTTTCGATTCAGGATTATTCCACGCGCCCATATTTGGCGATAATGCCGGCAAAAACTGTGCAATCACGAAGACCACGATTGCTAATACTAGGAGTAGTTGAGACCGCATTGTGTATGGCAAATTATTTTTCTTAGCGAGACCTTATGGCTGCGACTGGCACTTGCCAGGCATTCTTTGGTTGAGTTGAGGTTTGATTAAAGGGTGTCGTGTCTGGTTCAAGTCGTGGGCTATCGCACCGGCACGAGGTCGGTGCGACCTATCCACATCCAATATAT
>JANPEG010000085.1:0-18589 GCA_031431855.1 Akkermansiaceae bacterium
TAAGGTTCTCAAACACTCTTTCGAAGAGATCGTTGAATCCGAATACTTTCTTTTCAGAAAGGACATTGCAGAGTTCATCGGTCACGTGGTCTGGAAGTCTCCGGGAAAACCGGGTTCTTTTTGTAGGTGTTGCCATAACGGCGCGATCATAGCACGAATCCCAGATTAAAGCGACTCAAAATTTTAAACTTCTGTTAAAATAAGGACTGTGATATTACGCAAATCTTAAATATTTATCACTTTTTAGTCAAAATCGGCATAGATATTGACAAACTAAGCCTGAACTTGGCGCTGGCGAACTGCTTCAAACAAGCAAACCCCAGTCGCCACTGAGACATTTAGGCACTCAACTTTGCCCGCCATGGGCAGTTTTGCCAGAAAATCGCAGTTTTCCTCGGTCAGACGGCGCATTCCTTTTTCTTCCGCGCCGAGCACGAGGGCGAGCGGCCCTTTGAGATCGAGTTCATAAAGGGTCTTTTCAGCCCGATCCGAGGTTCCAACAAACCATACGCCGGCCTCTTTCAGTTGTTCCATCGTTCTAGCTAAATTGGTGACCTGCACGAACGGGACGTAGTCGGCAGCGCCCACGGAGATGCGTCGCACGGTTTCGGTAATGCCAACCGCCTTGTCCTTTGGGGCGACCACGGCATGCACACCCGCGCCATCGGCGGTGCGTAAAATCGCGCCGAGATTGTGGGGATCTTGCACGCAGTCGAGAATCAACAAAAAGGGCACGTCCGTTTCCGCGACGATTCTCATCAAATCGTGTTCGTCTAGCGAAGGGGTATGAGTTTCCTCCACGGGTTTAACGTGGCGGTTTTCCCTGGCTTCGCGGTTCTTGTCACCGTGACTTCTGGCACCAAATTTTTTCGGCTTCACAGGGAGAAAAGAAACGTTTTGCTCGCTGAGTGCAATCGCGAATCAACGCCGCCGCCGCAATAAAGCAACTGAGCCAAGTATGACGAGAACGGCTGAAGAAGGTTCTGGGATCACCGATCCGGTTAAGAAGATGTTGTCCAGCTGTAGCGCTCCGGAGCCGCTGGCGTTCCAGCCTTGGATGGAAAGGGTTGCAGAGGTCAAACCGGTGAGCCCAAGAGAGGAGTTTGAGATGGTGGTGATGGTTGAATTATTCGAATAGGTTCCTGAAAAATCATAGAAGCTAGATGAAATTTTAAATCCTATGTCCGCAGGTGCAGTAGCAGTGCTTCGCGCAAGAAAACTAAAGTTATCGAGTGAGAAGCTGTAGCCTGATGCCGCTGTAATGGTAAAGGAGAGAGCGTCCCCCGCTGTGGCATGGGTGGTGGGGCTGGAGAAAAATCCAGCTGCGCCACTGATTTGCGCTGCGCTATCCCATCCAGAGTTAGAGGTAAACGAGTTGAAGACCGAACCGGTGCTGATCGTAGAAATCGTGATGCCGAAAATGGAAGATGCCGAATTGGATAACGATTCTGCGGTGAAATCAAAATTCGCCAAGGTTGCCGCATGGACGGATGATAGGGCGAAGATAAGGGTAAGGCTCAGCCTTCTGAGTGGGGAGGTAATCATGGGGGGAAACGGGGGGTGGTTTCGGAGACGCCGCAGCTAATAGTGAAGTTTAATATCTGGCAATCAGAATTGGTGTTAGAGTTGATAAACTTTTCCCAGAATTTATTAACTGAGATTCGAGATTGAATCATTAAGAAATCTAAAGTATGTGGAAGTTATGAAATCTCTGGGAAAAATCTTGGTGTGCCTTTTCTTTCTGGGGTTGGGCGCGTGCAAAAAAAATGCAGAGCATGTGGATGGTGAGATCAAAGAGGCGGGCTATTCCATGACGCAGGATGGATGGCTAAAAGCGATTCGTGCTGATGATGTTGGGGTCGTCAAAAAAATGGCGAAGTCGGGTTTTGATATCAAAGCGAAGAACGAGAAAGGTCAGCAAAGTCTCCACATTACGGCCGAAGCAGGCGCTATCGATGTCGCGGAATATCTTTTGAACGCAAAAATTCCTATCAACGACGCAGATAAAGAAGGCAGAACGCCGCTCATGTTGGCGGTGCTTTCGGGCCGGACTGAAATGGTTCGGTGGCTTTTGAAGCAAGGGGCTGATTCTAAATTGAAGGATAAAAATGGTTATAATTCACTGATGTTGGCGGTGGCAAATCACCAGGTAAAAGCGATTGAGGAGTTGGCTCCGTATCATCGTGAGGATCTTGATTCAGCCTTATTGCTAGCCTCGATGGAAGGCGATGCGGCGGCCATTGATACTTTAACGAACTATGGAGCATCGGTGCATGCGCGGATGGAAGATGGGCGCACGCCCTTGATGTTGGCAGCCTCTAACGGCCATCAGGAAGCTGTTGCAGTCCTTATGGATGTTGGAGCAAGTCGTCAGGCAACTACCGAGTCAGGTGAAACGGCAAAAAGTTTCGCGATTGCCAAAGGTCATCTTGAGATTGCTGAAATGATAGAGAAAGGTGTTTCTGGTGAAGCGATCGGATTGGATTCTGATACCCAAATCGCGGCGACCATGTCGAAAGATATGAATAAATCAGCGGGTAAGAGCGGTGCCAAACAGCCTGAGAAAGTAGCAACGATAGAGGGAGCGCGTTTTTCAAGTTTCTCGAAAAAGAGCATTTCTTCCACTGCTTCAGATCAAAATTCTCCCATTGTCATGCGTCAATATTTACAGCGTGAACTACCGGTTGAGGTGAAAAAAGTCTCAGGCGCAACCGCTACCTTGCACATGAGCGGCAAGCCATCCAAAGACATCACCGTGCATGCCGGTGATCCGGTTCCGAACTCAAATTTGGTGGTCGTAAAAGTCGCCACCCGGAAAGAAGTGGGGAAACTCAATAACAGCCAACCCATCTATATCGGCGTGGTGGAGGTTGAGGATAAGCAAACGGGTCAGCGTCGTGAATGGCGGGCAGGCAGTCCCGCGGTCGGACACGATCCGGTGGCTTTGGTTGAGGATGCGGCGACTGGGCGGCGCTACCTAGCTAAAAACGGGCAGAAATTTCACTCAGAAGACGGCCGAGAATTCATCATAAATGACGTGCGTCCGGGTCAGTTAGTAATTGAAGACGTGACTAGTGGCGAAGTAAGCACTTTACTCCTTCGCGGGCCAAGAGGCTAAATTCAACGAACGGATTCATGGAGCAAGAATTTCAATCTGAGGGCGAAGCAGTGGCGGATAACGGAACTCCTGTAAGGCAGTTTTCTGTTATGATACCAAACCGTGTAGGTGCTCTGGCGTCCTTGGTGAAGTTATTGCGCAACTCATCAATCGAAGTAATCGGACTGAGTGTGCAAGATTCACGTGATGCGACCATTGCGCGCCTCGTCTTATCCGATACAGACAATGCCGAGGCAATTTTTTCCGAGAAGGGAATTCCCTACATGATTTGCGAACTCGTTATCATAGCGCTCAAAGAGGCGGGGCCTGGTCTTCTTCAATGTTTGGATATCTTGATGACGGCAGAAACCAATGTCGATTTCGCCTACGCGTTGATGCCTGGCCAACAGGGGCAAACCCTTCTCGCGATGCATGTTGAAGACTACGATTTCGCAACTTCCGTGCTCAATCGCAGTGGCTTCAAACTGATGTATGAGGAAGACTTAGTTAGATAAGTCGATCAGCGCTTACTTTGCTTTCAACAGAGTAGCAGGATCCAATGCCTCAACTTTGACAGGTTTTGGAGCATTGGTTTTCGTTTCCAAGCTGGCTAGCCATGCAACGAGATCTCTGAGTTCCTCAGGTTTCACGATACCTGCCATGGGCGGCATGGCTGATACAGGTGGAGTGAAAGAGGCGATATCGGTGCGCTTGATCGACCAAGTGTTTTCAGGGGTTGAGACTGTGATGCTGTCAGGGGTTTCTTCGACAAGATTGCCCACGAGGGTCGCGCTGTTTTTGAAAGTCACTGCGGTGATGCCGAAGCCAGGGGCGACGACTGCGCTTGGGTTGACAAGAGATTGAAGCAGATATTTACGGTCATGGAGTTTGCCAACTCCAGCAATGTTGGGGCCAGCATCTCCACCTTCGGCAGTGCTTTTGTCGGATGCTTTGTGGCAACGCATGCATTGGCCAGCAGGGAGAGATTTGAAAAGTGAAAAACCCTTCACAGGATCACCTCCTTCAAGCGCGATATTGTATTTTGCGTATGTGTCTGATTTCTCAGCAAAGTATGCGTCAAAGTCTGTGAGGGTTTTTTTCACTTCAGCTTCCTTGCGGCTTTTAGCGGCAGCGAGAAGCTCGACAGCACTCGGAGAAATTCCCTCTGCTGCCTGCAGTTTGGTTAGATGAGTGATGATATATTTTCCTGCCTCCGCATCGGGAATAGCCGCCAGAATAGGCCATGCTTTTTGTGTGCGGATCACATCTCCGGAAGCGATAGCTTTTTCCAAGGAGGCGATGGCTTCTTCCGGTGATACACTGGCCATTCCTTTCATTGCGCTGATTGCAACTTCATCCATTGGATCTTCAGCTAGTTTCTCAAGCACGGAGAGCAGATCTTTTTCTTTGCGAGGGATGTAAACCGCGAGAGCTTTGGAGCGAGTGCCGGGAAGCAGTTTATCATTGAAAAGGTATTCACGTAATTTGTCCGAACTGATCGCATCAGCTCCGAGCTTGTAGGTAATGCTGAGATCAAGAGCGCCACTGAGAGCCAGTTCATCCGCACTTAAAAGCTTTGGTATGGCTTTGAGTAATGAAGGTTTCAATGTATCCAGCGCACGCGGAGCCAAAGGCCTCCATTTGCCGCTGACAGGATCGGCTGGATTGGGTTTTTCCCATAAGGAGAGAAGTCGAAGTGCTTCTGTTCTTACGACTTCTGGGGTTTCTTTATTCGAGAAGATATTGAGAATTCTATACGCATTTTCTGCCGAACCAACCCGATAAGCATGGTTTACCAAACGGCGCAGCATGAGAGGTGTCCACTTCCGATCGGAAGCTTTATCTAACAGGGCGGCACAAAGCGGCTTCAATTCGATTATGTCCAGATCGTCAATGGCGCGGATGACTTCATCTTGGATATAAGGATCGGAGTCGTTGATGAAACGTTTCAGCTCATCGCTTTTCATGCGGCGCAATGCAACAACCGCTGCGAGCCTGATGGCTGGCGAATTTGATTTCACCAAATCTCCAACTTGGCTTGGACTGCTGGCAATGTGCTCCAAGGCGTAAATTCCGGCGTGGCGGAGATAAGCATCAGAATTGTCATTCGTTTTGATGAATTCAACCACATCGTTGAAATGGCTGTTGGATTTCATTTTTCCTATCGTGATCGCTGCCTCAAAGCGAACCGCTGCGGAATCGTCCTTGAGCAGTGCTGCGAGTGATAAGCTCTCCGGTTTCACAGGAGCGTAACGGATCACGCGCAAGGCTTGGACTCGGATAGCTGGCAATGAATCTTTCAGGAGTGGTGTCAACGCCGCCGCGGCTTTTTCACGTAAGCTGGCAAGATTGGGGACATCGGTGAATTCACCTTTTGGTGATGGAGTGACACCACGGCGCGCGATGATTCCCATGCCCCAGATGCCGTGAATTCGGGTAATGAGATCATCTGAATTGATGGCTTTCTGGAAAATGGCGATCGCATCCGGCTTGCGAGTCAGGGCGACCTGTGCGCGGAGGCGGACTCTGGAGTCTGCGTGGCCTAACCATTTTCCAAGTTCAGCTGAGCTGCGTTGGTCAAATCCTTCGGCTATCAATTTAGCTGCCTCTCGTGTTTCGTCTGGCAAATAGAGATTTTCACCGGCGTTGAGGGAGAGCAGGCGGCCGTCATTGTGAGATTGCCAGCCAGTGACGAAATCAGTGATGAAAACCCTGCCATCAAATGAATATTCCACATCGGTTGCTGCGACTCCCCATTGAAATTTTCGGGCGTCTGCCATTTTCATGCCGGCGCCATCGGGTTTCATTTCAAAAGACCAGATGCCGGAAGTGGCCGCGCCACCTCTATAGTCGCATATGAGGAATCGACCCTTTTCACTTTCGAGAAAACCTGCGCCAGGATGATAGGTCAGGCCGGATGGTCCGGATGTTAGAAGTGCGGAGGGAGGAAGTATGTAGGCAGGTTGGGTTTCGTTACGCATTTCCCACATCTTCTCATCCATCCAGCGGCTCAGGGGGCGGGTCTCCAGTCCGATCTGGCGATGGAACGTGTGCATCGTCTGATGCTCCATCTGCCATCCGGTTTCGCCGCCTTCCACGAGATACAGAATCCTCGCCGCGTCACCTTGATCGGAATTATTATCGACCGTGAAAGCATTTCCAAATTCATCAAATGCGATTTCCTTGGGGTTGCGCAGGCCAGTGTGGACGATCTCGAATCCACTGCCATCCGGTTCGAAACGGAACAATGCGCCTTCATTCGGGTAGTGATAGGTTTTTCCCTCTTTTGTGGTGAATGAGTAACCGCGATCTCCAACCGTGCCGTAGATCATTCCATCAGGACCTAAGGTGAATCCGTTCAAATCATGACCGGAGAGCGAAATCCGAACACCGAAGCCATCTTGGACAATTTCATTTTTATCCGCTTTGCCATCTCCGTTTTCATCTAACATTTTGTAGATCTTGGGAATGCATGCGAAGTAAATCGCTCCGTCATAATAGAAAATACCCGCCGCAGTACCATCCACGACATCATTGAAGCCGTCGGCAAAGACATTGGACTGATCGATTTTCCCATCGCCATTGGTGTCCGATAGCTTGCGAATGACTTCCGTGACTTCGGTCATGTATTTATTCGATAGCTTCTTCTCCCATTTTTTATGAAGCGCACGTCTGTCTTCAACTTTCATGGCCTGGAGGTCATCGAGATACCAATAGAGGTGATTGCGATCGTCTTCGATGCCATGGCGGAAACGATGGGTCTCAGCGACATAAACATTTCCTTTGTCGTCAAAAGTTAGAGCTGTTGGTGATTTGATGCCTTCTTTTTTGAAAGTCGCATCGATGACGAGCGTGCTGTCTTTTGGAATCATGGCACCAGCAAGCTCAGGAGAGGAAACAAGGCCTTCTGCGTATGGTTTGCCTTTCTTGGTCGAGGGGGGGAATTTCGAGTTCGCATAGTTTTCTTGCATGAAATGATCTACCGCGATGTAGCCCCATTCACCTTTCGCATCATCCACGATGCGGATCACTGCGTTCTTACCTTTGAATTTTTTGACGTCCCATACAACGTTGCTGAAATGTTGGCTTTTTTTGCCTGTCGCCTCCATGACGACCTTACCGTCGATGATCATTTGCACTGCCGTTTTTGCTGGAGTGTCCCCACCAGCGACGAGGAACATCAAGTAGTCACTGCTAATCTTGATTTCTGGTGATGTTAAGGTTCCCACCGCATCATTGCCGCCGTGAGCGGATAAAGCGAAAGCATCGTTGGCGAAATTCGTGAAAGGCTTTTCCATTCCATCGAGCTTCTCGTGAACAGGGGATAGGCCGAATGCCTTGCCTTCTGTCTGCCATGCGCCAAAGCCATCGCCTTCGAAAGTTTGTAAATCAGCGAAGGCGACACCTGTTGCTGATAAAAGGATGGTGGAGAGAAGGAATGCTGGTTTCATGTTTGATAAGTATTTCTGACAGGAAATGGGTTTCGGGCTGTTGCTAAATCAGGCGTTATTTTACCGTAAGACTTCGTTCGTTTTATCAGTTACGTAAGAACTTATCCTCTTGTGGCGCTTCTGCAACTGTTGCTCTTGCTACTTCGATTACTGCCTGCAAAGTCCCGTTCTCCTCAGGAAAAGTCATTTTTCCCGCCACTTTGATCCAGCCGTTTTCCGGGAGCAATGGGGGTTCTTTTCCGAATTCTAGAATGACAGGAATCGCCCGTGAGTCAGCCGCGCAACAGGTCATGAAAACTCGATAAAGTCGCATCCGTGTGCCATTTGGATTGTTTACTTTTTCCTCTACGATCCGTCCCTCAGTCTCAATCTCCAGCCCATTCAGCAGCCCCTGCAACTCCCTATCTCCCGTCGCGAAAAACAATTCCATCAGATTGAACTCCAAGTAGCCATCAGCCGTGCGGCGATGGCCTTTCTCGATTTCTTCCAGGGTCAGCGGTGGCAGCATGGTGGCGAAAAACTTGCTTTCTTCAACGCTGGGGCCGTCATCATACAATCCTTTGCGGGCGAGGGTGGCTTGGGAAAATTCATCGATGGTCCACAGCATCGATAGCCCGACGGGTGCGACCATCAGAATCAGAGAGAAGAGCGGATTCATGTCGCCACCTTCATGATCATGTTCTTCTCCCTCGGCGTGATCGTGTCCGCAGCTTGCGGTCTGCCGAGCTGTTAGAAGATTGAACGTTCCTAAGACCGCCAAGCCCAAGCCGCCAAACAGAGCGATGGGTCGGAAATCAGCGACCAGATATTTTACGAGGCGACCCGATCCGTAGAAATACAGCAGAGCCGCTGCCCAAAGCAGGACAGCGAGCGAAAATAGAATTCTGCGGAGTTCGGGTTTCATGTGGTGATGAGCCATTTTTGGGCTGCGATGGATACCAACCAGATCACGACGAAAAGCGCCACTCCGAGGTAGATGATGAATTTTTTACGTAACACCGATTGATAAAGGAAGAGGAGTTTCACATCAAACATCGGCCCGAAGGTGAGAAACGCGAGTTTCGCGCCCCAAGTGAATTTCGCGAGTGTTGCGGCAATGAATGCGTCGGATGTGCTGCAAAGGCTCAGGATAAAAGCCAGAGCCATCAATGCGGCTGGGGCGATGAACGTATTTCCCGCCAAACCATCCAGCCAGACTGCGCCTGGAGCGATTCCTGTATTGAACAGCGCGGTGATCGCTACACCTATCGTGAAATACACGCCGACATCGACGAAATCTTTTTGTGCGGATCGCATCGCTGCAACGAGACGTCCATCTTCTTTCGGATGATCGTGTGCATGGTCGTGACCGTGTTGATGATCGTGGTCATGGTGATGTCCACAGCAACCTGAGCAGGTTTCCTGTGCTTTCGGCGCAGCAGCCTCTTTCTCAATCTTATCAACCAAACTCTTGCGTAATATGGAACGCATCGAGAAACGTGCGATGACCAAGCCTACGCCGACCGCAACCAGATAACCTAAAAGAACTCGCCCGCAAGTCATCATCCACGGGCCTTGGCCTTGAAACGCCTTCCATGTGCTCAGTGCGGTAATCGGGTTCACAATAGGTGCGGCCAACATGTAAGTGATCGCGTAACTCACCGGCAGGCCTTTGCTCACCAGCCTGCGTATCACCGGCACGACCGCACATTCGCATACCGGGAACACCGCCCCCATCAAACCGGCTGCTAACACCGCGAGATTACGGTTTTTTGGGAGAAACCGATCCATCGTCCCAGCGGGAAGATAGATATCGATGAATCCACTGATAATCGTGCCCAAAAGGATGAAAGGAGCACCCTCGAAAAGGATACTCAAAAACGCGTAGGCGAAGTCCTGTTGGGCATCAGAGCTCATCGAGGAGTAGCCAAGCCGCCATCTTGCCAAGATGCAAGGACAGAGAACGAGAGAAGAAGTTGAACTTAAGCCGTTTGAAGAATGGATTTACGATTGATGATTGACGATTGATGATTGTTGATTGTTGATTTGGAAAAAAAGCTCCCTGCGTCTGCGCCCTCGTTTCCTTCCTCTTCATTCAAAAATCCAAAATCAACAATCATCAATCGTCAATCAAACCGAAAAACCCAAGCGTGCCGTTTGTCCCATAGATTTTTGCTATTCTTGGATTCTCAGAAGGGTCATACACCAGCATGAGATTCATGTTCGTCATCGTTTCCCTTGTTCTTGCGGTCAGCCTGACGGCCGAAGAACCGCTTTTCACCCGCGAAGGCACCGATTCATCCTTTGCCACGCTTTTTATGACAGGCGCCACGATTCGCTGAAATCCTTCATTTTCTTCACCCTAATCAGGCAAATGATATGTTTTTTTGGGGATACCGGATGCTTCAGGTATATTAAGGAGTTCTTGTTTAAACCTTGCAAGATAAGGGTCGCGCGTGCCTGGCATTGAAATTTCCTGTCGCCCGTTACGATTATGAAACGATTTTGTCACGATGTAAGTTAAATTAATTGTTGAAATATGACTAAATGGAGTGAAAAATAAATATATTAGTGTTTGTCTAAATTTTGTCTCAATCAACAAGGCAAACCCTTACAACCTTCATCCTAACATAATTTTTTGAGACACCCGTCTTCAATAACTTCTCTCGCATTCTCTTCTAGCCCAGATCATGTTGCAGATCCGATTCCATAGCTTAATCACAAGCGCGCTTATTCTGGGGTTACTCTCAGGGGCGGCGAGTGCTGCGCTTTATACATGGGATGGTAAAGCTAATGGTGGTGGAAACTGGAGTGGTTCCGCAAATGGTGGGAATGCTGGAGACAGAAACTGGGCTTCCAACACTGCTCCAATTGCAACGGGTTCTGATCAATTTGTATTTGGTGGTGTAGCTAACCTTAGCAATACCAACAATATAGGAGATTTTACGCTCACGAGTTTAACCTTCAATAACACAGCGGGTGCATTTGTTCTCGGAGGAACATTTACACTCTTTTTCAATGCGGGAGCCGGTATCGTCAATCAGGACGCTGAACTTCAAACTATCAATATGGCTCTCGGCTTGAACGTGACTACCACAGTTGCAACAACATCTGGAAATGTTGCTCTAGGTGGAGCGATTAGCGGTGCTGGCGGGATTACCAAAACGGGTACCAATACACTCACTCTCTCCTCCGCAACCAACTCCTACACCGGCGCGACCAGTGTGAATCAAGGCACACTTTTAGTAAACGGCAACATCGCCACGAGCGCCACTACTGTAGCCTCTGGCGCGACGATAGGGGGTTCTGGAACGACCGGCGCGCTGACGGTTAATACGGGTGGTTTCGTAAATCCTGGCACAACCACAGGTATCCTCAGCACAGGTAACTATACCCAAGCAGGCACCTACAACACAACAATCACCAGCACGGTGGCTGGCACGGGTTATGACCAAGTCAACGTCACTGGTTCAGTGAACATTACGGGTGGTAGTCTCAGTACCAGTTTCAGCGGTTCTTATTCCGCAAACAATCTTATCTTCATTTTACTCAACGATGGTACTGACGCAATCACCGGAACATACAACGGTTTAGCCCAAAATGCGATCGTCACCACCCACGGTGGGTTTAGCTGGCAGATCAGCTACACCGCTAATTCAGGGACATCGAGTTTCACTGGAGGTAACGACATCGCGCTCAGAGCCATCCCCGAGCCAAGCGCTGCCCTTCTTAGTGGATTAGGCGCCGTGCTGCTGCTATTCCGCCGCCGTCGTGCGTGAGATGGTGCACCTTCTTCGATTTCGCGATATTCGTGCTTTTGGTGGTTAAGAAATCTTAGCCCACGCCCCCGATTCCGTAGTTTTCATTTCTAAAAATGGACATAGGGTTTCGGCATGATGAAACCTGTTTTGATTCTTTCGGTGTTGTTGGTGTCAGCGATTTGCGCCGCAGAGCCTCTACCGTTATGGGAAGGAAAAGCCCCGGGTGCGTTGGGTGAAACTCCGAAAGACATCCCAACCCTTACGCCCTATTTGTCAGAAAAACCCGGCGCGGCTCGCGCGGCGGTGGTGATTTGCCCGGGGGGCGGATACGGTGCTCTTGCGGATCACGAAGGATCGCATTACGCTAAATTTCTCAACGAACACGGCATCGCGGCGTTTGTTTTGAAATATCGTCTCGGCTCAGCGGGATACCGCCATCCTGTGATGCTCAACGATGCTGCTCGCGCGGTTCGCATGGTCCGCGCGCGCGCCACGGAATGGAACATTGACACCGCCAAAGTCGGCATCATGGGTTCCTCGGCGGGCGGTCATTTGGCATCGACTCTTCTCACCCATTTTGATTCTGGAAATGCAGAAGCCGCCGATCCAATCGATCGCCAGAGTTCGCGCGCGGATCTCGGGGTTCTGTGCTATGCGGTGATCACGATGGGAGAGTTCACGCATCAGGGATCAAAGAAAAACCTGCTCGGTGAAAATCCTTCCGCAGAGCTCGTCACTTTGCTTTCGAATGAGTTGCAGGTGAAAGCTAACACGCCGCCATGTTTTATCTGGCACACTTGGGAAGATAAGGCGGTGCCTATCGAGAACAGCATGCAGTTCGCCAGCGCTTTGCAGAAGAACAAGGTTCCATTTGACTTGCACATCTATCAGAAAGGCAACCATGGGATCGGTTTGGGAGCTAAGCAAAAGGATTCTGCTGCTAAACATCCTTGGACTGCGGATCTGGTGTTCTGGCTTAAAACCCAAGGCTGGGTCCAGTGATCCTCATGTTTGTTCGGATTTTACAGATCACGTTTCTTTCATGCTTTGCAGCTCACTCGGCAGAGCTAGGTAAATACAGCTTCGAACGCGAGCTGATGGCGACCCGCTTCAGCATCGTTTGTTATACCGAAGATAAAGCGCTTGCGGAAAAGTCCGCTGAGGCTGCTTTCGCGATCGCGGCCCAGATCAACGACGTTGCTTCGGATTATCTACCTGAAAGTGAACTTTCAAAACTATCCGCTCGTCCTGTCGAAAAACCTATCGCGCTCTCTCCAACACTCTATGATCTGTTAGATCATTCTCGCCGCCTTGCGGAATTAACCCAAGGCGCGTTCGATCCGACACTCGCTCCGCTCACCAAACTCTGGCGAGAAACCCGGAAGCTCCGACGACTTCCCGATCCCGAAAAACTCAAAGCCGCTCGCGAAGCGGTCGGTTGGAAATATTTCACCCTCGATCCGAAAGCTCGCAGCATCACGTTGCATCGCGAAAATATGGCGTTTGACCTTGGTGGAATTGCGAAAGGATACGCAGCAGACCTGATGCTTGATTCGCTCGCCTCAGCAGGGATTTCCCAAGCCATGATCGTAGCGGGAGGGGATGTCCGCCTTGGTAATTCACCTCCCGGACGGGATGGTTGGAATGTAGCCGTTCAGACATTCGATCTGAACAAGCGCGACGAAATTCTCATGCTTTCAAACGCCGCCGTTTCCACTTCTGGCGATCTCCATCAATCCGTCGAAATCGATGGTGTGAAATATTCACACATCCTCGATCCCGCAACCGGCCTCGGGCTAACACGCCGCATCGCTGCCACGGTGGTTGCCGATCGTGCAACACTTAGCGATGCTCTTGCGACCGCCGCCTGCGTGATGGGCACGGATGCTGATGTCGCATTGAAAAAACTCCCCGGAGTGCGCGATGTGAAAATCCGGACTTTGCAAGAATCGCCCGCCAATGCACGTTTCGAGAGTCCCGCAATCGAATCCAAAAATGAAAAGTAGCCGCAGAAATTTCCTCCAACACTCCCTATTCGGAACCGCAGGCCTCGGCCTCGGGATTGCCTCCACTTCAGATGTCCATGCCGCGCCTGTGACCGATGCCGCTGCACCTGAAATCACGCAAGAATTTGACGTATTGGTCGTAGGCGGTGGCACAGCGGGGACGATCGCCGCGATCCAAGCGGGGCGAGCCGGGGCGAAAACCTTACTCGTCGAACGCGGTGCACAGCTCGGCGGCGCGATGACCACGGGTGGAGTTGCGTTTCCCGGATTGTTTGATGCGTGGGGCAAACAAATTATCGCCGGCATCGGCTGGGAGATAGTGAAAGAAAGCGTGGAACTCGACCAAGGTTCGCTACCTGATTTTTCAAAAGTCCCGCAACATCACTGGCAGAACCAGGTATTAATCAATCAGTTTGTCCACGTGATTCTTGCTGAGGAAAAATGTGAGCAGGCAGGTGTGCAAATCGCCTACCATGAGTTTCCCCAATCCGCGACGAAAACCGAAACTGGCTGGCAGGTGGATTGCGTCGGTTTCGGCACCAAACGCCGCGTGAATTGCAAACAAATCATCGACTGCACCGGCGGTGCCGAAGTGGTGGGCATGTTAGGTTTCGCTCGCTTGCGTGAAGATGAACGTCAGCCTGGATCCTATCTTTACATGCTGGGCAAAGATCATGACCCAGGACGGCATCAAGCTCATCAACTCTATGTCCACGGAGCAGATTCCACGAACTCTCGCACTGTCACACATGCCAACCTTACTGGGCGCAAATCGATTCTCGATAGTTTACGGAAAAAAAAGGGCGCACGCCTGATGCACATGCAGCCGGAAACGGGTTTCCGTGAAAGCTATCGCATCGATGGCGAAACATTGATCACTGTGAACGATTACCGATCCGGGAAAAAATTCGACGATGCGGTTTGCAATGCGTTTTATCCGGTTGATCTCCACACTAAAAATGGGGTGAAGCCCGATCCGCTCAAACCCGGCATCGTCCCGACCGTTCCGCTGCGTGCGCTCATTCCAAAAGGCAGCAAAAACATCATCGTCGCTGGGCGATGCGTGAGCAGCGATCGCCTGGCGAACTCCGGCCTGCGCGTGCAAGCCTCATGCATGGGCATGGGCCAAGCCGCCGGTGCTGCCGCCGCTCTTGCTGCGAAAGCGGGATCCACTCCTTTGGAAATTCCGCTTAAAGAAATTCACGATCTCCTCCGTCAACACGGCGCCATCATTCCCGGCGATGTCTAACAAATCAAAACGCCAGCTCGGCACGCTTCCGCGCCGTACCGTTTCACTGCTCACCGCGCTGACTTTTCTCGTCCTCGCAGTGACTGGAGTGCTCGCGTTCATCCAGCCGTTTTCCATCGGCATCATCGGCCTGCACTCGCTGATGGGTTTTGTGTTCATCGTCCTGATCGGACTTCACATCTTCAACAACAGCCGTCCGCTCACGAGTTACTTGCGCAGCAAAACCCTGTGGGCAACGCTCGCCTTCACCGCCGTTCTCACTCTGCTTTTCTGGTGGCAGCCAGCGCCAGTTAAAACTGTGCTCGGTTGGAGCGGTAACCTCGGGCCTGCCATGGAGCGCTTTGAAATGAGAGAGGATGAAATGGTTTTCGATTACAGCCCGTCGCCCGCTTACAAAATGCGTTTGAATGTGAAAACCGGTCCGTCCTACGACACCAGCCCGCCGCCCCAGGTCGCGATCTGGTTGGAAAACCAAGGTGGTTACCACATCAAAACCTTACTCGAGCCCAAAGAAAAATCCGAAACTTCCTATTGGTCATTCAAGCACGCCGGTTGGGAAAAAGCTAAGCGCGAGGCAGAAGCAGAAAAAGACATCGATGCCGTCACTTCACCCACACCAAACGGCTCCTTCGATCCCGCCGATTACATCCTTCCGAGCGATTCCAAAGAATCCACCCCCTATCAGCTTCTACTCGAAATCAACCAACCTGATGACAATCAAGCCTCGCTGGTTTACGCGGTGGAAATCGACAACTCCCTGCCGCGTGGTTATCAGTTGTTAGATTTAAAAGGATTTCCGAAACGCGAAGCGGACGACGAAAAAGGCAAGGAGGTTTGGGGTCTCTACTATGTGGATGAATCTTTCACCACGGCTCTCGATCTCATCGACAGCGCACTGCTGACGATTGATCGTTCGAAGTAGTTTTATTTCTTCAGCTCAAACCCGCGCGTGGCAGACTTTTCGGCAGAAGGAAAATCTTTAGGGATGTCTTGAGTCACCTTTCCTGTCGCTGCCCATTCGGAACCACGGAGGAAAGTGACGATGAATCCAACGCCTTCAAACGCCTCAGTGTCGTGGCCAAGTGTGGTGTGAAAGACGCGGCCTTTTCCATAATCCAGTGTCATCAACATCGGTTCGTTGCGTCCGGCTTTTTGGAGCTGTGGAGTATCGGCAGCGGTGGCGAGAATGGTCATGTTTTCCGCAGGGCCGCGTAGGTTGGAATAGCACTCGTCTTTGGTGTGCATCCAGAAATCCGGCAAGCCTTTGGTAATCGGATGGGTTTTATCGCGCATGGTGATGAGGAACTCGCCTTGTGGGCCGTGGCTTCCGCATTTGCCTGGGCCGTCTTCGCGAACGATTTTTCCTTCGGCATCGTAATACACATAAGGTCCGGATTTTTCATTGCGACCGCCCCAACCACCGAGGCCGATCATCTTATTATATTCAGGCCAATTTCCCCAACTGTTGTCAGCTGCGTGCACGGATACGAATCCACCGCCATTTTTCATGTAGTCCTCAAAGTTCTTCTTGGTTTGCTCAGGCCAATCCGCAGCGCCGAAGCCGAAGTTACTGATAACGACTTTATATTTCGAAAAGTCAGGTGAGAAGTTTGGATCCGGAACAGATTTATCAGATCCTTCCGTTTCTCCCGCGCCAGCCAGCGGTAACCATGATTCCTCGCGTTTGTAATTTGAAATCAAACGGACGCGGGCGACTTCCACCTCAAACAAGCCACTGCTTTCGAGATATTGTTTCATCATCACCGTAGACTTGGGCCACACCGCATGATTGTTCTGTCCGTCAACAATGAGCGCTTTCATTTTCTCAGCTGCGGAGGCAGGCAGGGAGAGTATTAAAGATAGGGCGATTAAGGAGGTGGTTAATTTCATGGACGAAGTTTACGAAGTCTAAATTGAAATTTCATCAATAAAGTGAAAAACGTTCCTTCCTATTCGAGTTTTGATAAGGACAATTGGTTCTCGATTTATCTTAACATCCGTTTTAACTCCACATCATGACTCCACAAACCACCGTCAGCCTCCATCCCTATTTTAAACCACACGATGGCAAACTCGCTGAGTTCATCGCAAAGATGCCGGCTTTTGTCGAACGGACCCGCAGCGAAGAGGGCGTGCTGTTTTATGATTTCACCGTCTGCGGCGATATCGTTTTTTGCCGCGAGGCCTATGTGGGTGGTGAAGGCGCGCTGCACCATCTCGACAACGTCGGCGACCTCCTCGGAGAGGCGCTCGGTATCGCAGAACTCGTTCGACTCGAAATCCACGGGGCCGCCGCAGAACTCGATAAAATGCGCGAGGCACTGAAAGACTTGCCTGTTCAGTGGTTCATTCTGGAGACGGGTCTGCAAAAATAAGCCCGCCGGAGGCCTTGGGCTGCTCTCTGTGATAGATCCAATCACCTCACATCCATGAAATCATTCCTTTCTCTTCTCTCCATCGCGCTCTCCTGTGTATCGGCTTTCGCGGCACCGTTCGAGGGTCCGGAAGGGAAACCCTACGTTTACAAAACCTCCGCAGGCGTCGAGCGGAAGATGGAAATTTTCTTCCCACCCAATCACGATCCCGCGAAATCCAAAGTTCCCGGCGTGATCCTTTTCCACGGTGGCGGCTGGTCGGGTGGTAACCTCAGTCAATTCCGTTTCGCCGCATCTTATTTTGCCAGTCGCGGCCTCGTCTGCGCCACAGCGGAATATCAGATGTTAGGAAAAGCCGGAATGGAGAAGCTCGCAAAGGGCGAATCCAAAAAACGCGCCTGCGTCACCGATGCGAAAAGCGCGATCCGTTGGTTCAAGAAAAATGCCGGAGAACTTGGGATCGATCCCGCACGCATTATCACCGGCGGCGGCAGCGCGGGCGGCCACATCAGTGCGCTCGCCACGATGAATCCCGGCCTTAACGATCCAACCGATCCGAAAGACATCGATACCGGCGTGGTCGCATATCTTTGGTTCAACCCCGCCTTTGAAGACTCTGATAAAACCGACCCTGAAATCGAAATCCTCACCCATCTCAAAGCAGAATTACCTCCTGCGATCGTTTTCTTTGGCGATAAAGACACGTGGAAAAAAGGTTGGGATGTAGCTTTTGCGAAATGGAAAACCCTGGGCACTAAAACCATCGATCTACAGATTGCTGTTGGTCAAAATCATTCGTTTTTCAACAAAGATCCATGGCGAAGCGTGACCCTCATCGCCGCCGATGAATTTCTGGTGAAACAGGGGTTGCTGACTGGTAAGCCGACTTTGGTCATGCCGGCGAGTGGAGAATCCCTAACATTTGTTAAAGACTAAACTCTCGGGAACTTGGTTAACTCTAATCGCGCCGTATGGCAGTAACTCTAACTACCCTCGTTCCTGATGATTTAACTGGCAATTGCGCTTTAAAAATAAACGTTTCTAACGGCGTTACAAATTTGTTTCACAAAAATACCATTTTTATCTTGTCATATAATTTTCTCCTAGAGTAGACACGCAATGTGATTTTTCTGCCGACATCGTCCTGCCGCTCTGCCGCTCTGCCGCTCTGCCGCTCTGCCGCTCTGCCGCTCTGCCGCTCTGCCGCTCTGCCGTCCTGCCGTCCTGCCGTCCTGGCTTGTTAGAGGATACTTTTGGGTGCTTGTTCACCAGCCAAAACACAAAGGCCTCCTACGCATGAGGACTTTTCGAATGTTACGCGGAATGTCATTTTTCACTTTAAGTATCGGTGTTTCTAGCTTTGCGCAGGCTCAAGAGATCCCTTCTGAAATACCCAATAAAAAACAAGCAGAAGCCGCAGCTGATACTGCTAAAAAAGCCATCGTTGCACCATTGCCTGCAGGTAATGAAAAACTCGATGTTCTCCGCGCCCGCATGGCGAAACTCCATGAGAGCCAAGCTGCTTATGCGAAAGCTCTAGCAGAAGGCAAAGCGCAACCTTTCCCAGATGTCAAAGAAGCTTGGCCGAGCTACGAGGAAAAAGCCAAGCGCATCAGCGCGGACACTTTAAAGATGGAAGCGGAGCAAGATCCAGCCATCCGTGCGACTCTA
>JANPEG010000086.1:0-26746 GCA_031431855.1 Akkermansiaceae bacterium
GAGGGGAAAAGTTTAGCTAATTCGAAGTCCACGGTGGCCCATTTGATGTTGCTCAGGACGTCGCGCCCTGCCTTGTAGGCGCCCATGCAACCGGAGAAGGAGTAGTGACCGCCGCCCGAGACACTCATGGAGATGCCGTTCAGGATGGTCATGTTTTCCTTGTGCTTTTCCAAGCCGTTTAGCCACTCGGGCAGTTCGTGTTTGTCCAGATCCACATCGAATGCCTTTTTCTCGGTGTGCATTTTCTGCTGTTCCGCTGTGAAGGACGGTAGGTTGAATTGCTCAGGTAAATTTCCGTTAGATTTGCGGATGAAAATGAAACGATGAGGAAAACCTCCGGGTGTTTGTGCAGCGGCAGTGACTGGCGCGGCCATCAGGTGGCTGAACGATGGCGATATGGCGAGGCCTGTGGTGCCGAGGGCGGTGGTTTTGAAAAATTCGCGACGGTTGAAGTTCATGGCTTTACGGTTTGGAGTTAGATTTACGGTAGATAAAAGAATCGGAAGTGAGTAGCGAGACGATGACTTCATCGAAGCTGCCTTTGGAAGCGAGGTAGACTTTTTCAGCATCGATCAAGGTCTTGGAATCTGATAGATTTTCGTTGCGCCCCATGAAGAAACGGAAAGCGTGACGAATGATCGACTGACGAGCCTTTTGGGATTTCGCGAGGCGGTCGATCATGTCAAAGGTGTCTTTGACCTCGCCGTCGAGTTTGGGATCACCCGTGCTGTCTAATACGCCTTTTGGATTGACCGGCAGGGTTTTGTAGACCGGCAAGTGAGCGCCGAAGGTGAGTTCCTCAATCGGCGCGTTATGGGCTGGTACTTTCTTGATGAGATTATCAGGATGCTCGAGATTTTCCTCAGTTCTGAATCTTCCGAAGTCGTCGTAGAGTTCAAAGGGGAAGCCGAGAGGATCCATTTTTTGATGGCAACGCCAGCAGGCCTCAGCACCAGTTTTCAATTCCATCCGCTGACGCATCGTCTTGGTGTGGTCAGGATCAATCACTGCATCGACAGTGATTGGCACGTCCGGAATGATGCCGGCGAGAAGTTTTTCGCGAACCCATTTGCCGCGGTGAATAGGATCGGACTCAAGGTTCTGAGCATGGGCGATCAACCATGCGGGGTGGGTGAGAAGGCCTTTTCTATTAGGAATTTTCGCGGGTTGCTGGGTGGGATAATCCCAAGTGCGCCAATCGATGTTCCAATAAGAGGTCACCTGCTCACTGCGCATCTGCTGACCGGTGCGCCCAAGAACAGGGCCGCCATTCCAAAAGCCAGAAGGGGCGAACATGAAGGGCACGCCGTTTTGCTGACCTGCGCCGTATTGTTTCTCCGCCATAGTCATGAATCGGGTGATAGCAAACAACGTATTTTTATCACCTCCGGGAACATAGCTCATCATTTCTTTGAAGCTCTTGCTTTGCATGAAAGCCGAGTGAGCTGCGAGATCTTCGATTTTGAATTTTTTCCAGTCGAACTTCTTGAAGTAGTTGTAGGTATCTTTGTAGTTATCCGCTGCGGTCTGCATGGCTGCGTTGTCGCCATTGTGATACACATAAAACTCTTCGGTGGTGAGCAGTGTCTCGAATACGTTGCGATCCTTTTGGAGGATATGCTCGACGAGTAGATCCGCCTCATCGATTAAACGGCTGACGGTTGGTTCATGCAGGCCTGCACCGAAGCGTGTGTCGTCCTTGAACACTTCGGTGGCCTTGGGGTAGCCGAAAAATTCGCGGAAGAATCTGAGCTTGCGAATGGGTTGGTCGGTGACACTTGGGTTGATGTTCAAGGCTTGGACGGTCTCATCAATGATGGTCCAAACGTCGCGCCGCGCGAGCATGCGGCGGACTTCGCGCTCGTAGTCTTCGCGGGTATTCAGGCGACCTTCTGCTGCGGCTTTGGCGAGTTCAGCGTCCGGGCTTGAATCCGTGAGCGCGTAGGCCAAGGCGTGGCTGGCGTCGATTGGCGACATCATGCGCCGGCCATATTCATCGGCGTCGCCTTGGCCGAACTCATTGCGGTAAGCGAACTCGGTGTTAAGAATCAGCGACTCGATGAGCTTGGCGATGGCGGTCTGCCGGTCGAGCTTGTCCATGAAAGTCATGAGGACGGCGATGTATTTCTCGGTCTCTTCCTGTGTTGGCTGACGCTCTAGGATTTTAACATAAAGCTGCTTCACCAATGCGCCTAACAGATCGTTGCTGGGGACGGGCATGGCATCGCGCTCTGCTTTAAGGGATGCTCCCCAATCGGCCATGCACTTATCGATGATAGCTTGGTAACCATCGCCTTGCTTGCGGTGTTTTTTGATCGTGGCGATGATGACCTGCATCTCGGCATCGTTCAACAGGACATAAGCGGGGCGGGCGAATTTTTCCTGAGAGGCGTGCTTGAAGATCGCAGGCATGTCCCAGGTAACGTAGAATGACTTCATTCTCCCGATTCGGTTTACTATCCTTGAGTCGGGAACCCCTTCCATGACCCAGTCCCGCTCGCTCTGCTCGATGATGCGATCATAGGAAACGCCTTCGCCGTTGTAGGCATTGATACCTTGTAAAATGGCGGTGATGTCGATTTCATCCATGTAATTGAGATGGTCGAGATTTTTTTCGCGCGTCGCTTCGCCCCCCTTTATGTTAGGCTGTGGGTAGGGCACGTTGACCGGCTTCACTTTGGGCAGCATGGCTTCGTTTTTATCGGCGTAGATATCCTTGAGCAGTTGCTCCATGTAGGAGTTAGTTGTTAGAAAACGCTCGCGTGACTCTAGGATAGCGCGGTGCTGGTATTCGGTTTCCATCAGCGCAAGGATCGCTGGGTATTTGCTCTTAACGGTGGATTCGGTGGATATGTATCCCGCGATCCGCTGGGCATTTCCAATCATCGTTAGTAGGTGCCCGGCGGTGAGTGCTTCGTTCGCGGAATAGCGGACGCCGACTTTTTTCGGCAACAGAAATGGGTTGGTCATCGTGCGGCGGAACTTATTGCCCTGCTCGGTCTTCGGACTCCAATGGATACCACTATCACCGCGAACAGTGACTTGTTTGCCATAGATCTTCCGGGTCGGCGCGTAATCTAACAGGCCATTCACCTTTTCACTGAAAATGAATTCGCTAACCAACCAGCGGCGGTCAGGCGTGTAGCCGGGTAGCTTGGCGTTCTTGCCGGAAAAAAGGTCCTCGTGATCGACGACGTTGCCATACTCGAAGCGCTTGAGCTTCTCGGCCAGTGCTTTGGCCGCATCGCCACTGACTTGGGTTTGCAGCCATTTCATCAGCAGCTCGCGTTCTTGCTTACTGGGCTGTGTCTTAGCTTCATCAGGCGGCATTTCGCCGAGTTGCAGCGACTTCTGCGCATCCGCAAACAGATCCTGTAAATCGACCGGGTCGATCGAGTCCAGTGCATCGAAGCGGATTTTACCCTTCTGTTTTTTTTCGCCGTGGCAGGAATAGCAGTGAGTCTCCATCACCTGCATCGCCTTGTCGCGCAATACGGTCGGGTCCATTTGGGCCTCGGCTTTTGGTGAATTGGTATTTACCAGCACTGACGATTGTTCCTTAGCAGAGAGAACATTAAAAAGTGCGGAAGCTGCCAAGCAACCGCTCAAAACCATCGATATTTTCTTACAAGTCATCATTAATACTGAGAATTTGCTTATTCATTTAGCGCCGAGATGAACAGGATTACTCGCGGCTCATGTCACTTATTTCCTAGAAGTTTTAGGAATCTCCGGAAGTGCTATCCTGAAATGAATAAAGTTTTTGCCCCGCTTAGTGATGAAACCGATGATTTACTTGCGAGCTGGGGCGATCGTGCCTCCCTCAACAAACGTCACCTTGGTGAAAACCTGTCGTAAATCTTCTCTGCCCCGTGCGACATTGTCCGCCCACTGCAACACCCTGCGGCCAATCGCTCCAGGATCCCAACGGAAGTGTGAGATAACGGGTCGGTTCCATTCGAAGGCAGGGTCTTCAATATTGCAGACCAGCGAAACATCCTCCGGAACTCGAATCCCCCGCTTGAGGAGAAACTCGTAAACCACCAAAGCCACAAAGGCCTCGTCCACATAGATCGCAGTGGGAGGAGTCACCCGGAACAGCTCGCACAGGCATTGTTGAAGTTTCTCAGGATCACTCTCAAAGCAAGGGCGATTATAATCGCCGTAGGCAATCCCATGGGCATCTAGTTCCCTCGCTAGGACTCCCTTTTCCCCAACATCCGCCTTCATTTCCCTCTCCATCATGGCTGGGGTGGTACTGCGGGAAAAGAAGACGATTTTCCGATGTCCGAGTTTGAGCAATTTCCTAAGCAATACTTGATATTGGGCCTGCACGGCAGGGATGACCGATGCGATCTTCACTCCACTAAAATTTCCGAAAAATGAAAGTGCTGGCAAAGGCTGCCCTGCAAACCACTCAAGCAGGGACTTCGACCCGGACACCACCACCCAGGCATCCACGTCGTGTTTCGAAATGGTTTGTGCCACTCGCTCTGGATTCATTTTCATCCCGGTGAGGGTGCCTTGGGCGATGGTAACCGAGTGCCCAGCCGCCTCCAAAAGATATTTGGTCTCGGCCAAGGGATGGAATCGATGCACGTCCCTCGCTTGATAGTTCAGGATGCCTATCCTTAGGGTTTTCAACCGATGTGCCTTGGGAATCACAATTTTTCTCGGTTTGCCATGCCCCTGCGGCACCAAGACACCCTCCTCCTCAAGCATCAGTAAAGCCTGCCCGAGTAGGTTGCGATTGAGGCAGAGTTCGTTCTCTAGAGCGAGCACACCGGGCATATAGCCCCTCCATTTTCCTTTCAGGATATCCGAACGGAGAGCATCCGCCACCTGTCTTGCATGGGATTGAAGTTGGTATTTCATGAGTCGATTCCGTTAGAAGTTACGCCTCATTTTTCTTAACGCTCGGAGCCGGCCCGATCGTATCGCCCTCCACGTAATTCACTTTGATGAACGAATGGGAAAGTTCTTTTCGGCTGAGTGCCACGTTTTTTATCCAACGCAAGGTCGGCTTGACCATGGCCTTGCTGCTCCAGTTCAAGTGGGAAATGACCGTTTGGCCCCAGACCAGGGTGGTGGTGGGTTCGCTACTGAAGAGCGAGACGTCCCCGGGTATCATAAGACCGCGTTGTATCAGATAATGATAAACCACCGTCGCAAGGAAGGGCTCGTCCACAATAAACGCTGTTGGCGGCGTCCCTTGGAACAGCCGGTCGAGACAGCGATGCAGCTTGGCCGGATCATTCTCGAAGCATGGCCAGTTATAAGAGCTAAACGATAGACCATGAGCACTGAGCGATTGAGCAATGATATTGGGGCGCGCCATCTGTATCTCAATCTCCGTGGGCTTGTTCTCCCGCGACAGACTTACGATCCGCTGGTGTCCGAGCGAGATTAGCTTCTCCATCAGCTGCTTGTAGACATTGATGTAATCCAGCGAAATGGAAGCAATGGGCAATCCGTATGAGCTTCCGCAAATCGACATGACCGGTGTCGGCTGCCCGATGAACCAGCGCAACACTTTATCGGAGGCGGCCACCACCAGCCATGCATCCACATCACATTTGGCTACGGCGCGGGCGACCCGCCGGACATTCATTTTCATGGAACTCAGGGTTTCAGGTGCCACGACCACCGAGTGGCCAGCCTCCTCAAGGTGATGTCTCGATTCGACGATCCACTCAACCTTGAACGAATCCACTTCCTCATAGAGCAGCATACCCACCTTAAGTGCCTTAGGTTCGTAATCCTTTGGTGCCACGATCTGCCGTCTACTCCCCTGCCCCCGTGACACTAACCATTTTTTCCCCTCTAAAATCTTGAGGGCCTTTTGGACTGTGTTGCGGTTCACCTTGAATTCTTTCTCCAGAGCAACAATGCCCGGCAACGTCTCTCTCCATTTCCCGGCTAGTATCTCTGCCTGGATGGCTTCAGCCACCTGTTCTGGATGTGTAAGAAGTTTGATCACGCCAATCCGTTGTCTCCAAGTTATCGAGACTTGCGAAACCTAGGACACTCTCCCGCCATTCACAAGTCCGTTGATCGTTATCGCAAAAAACAAGCGCTGCAGAAACTTTATCCCTCTCCCTTTCCTATCAGCTCAATGGCTTTCTCGGCGAACCTAGTTCCCAGCAGCACGTATCCCTCCTTAGTATAGTGAAGATCATTCACGACCTTTTCCCCTTCCTTCCGGTCGTTCAAGTCGTCCGTATCGATCCATGCTCCTCGCGGATGAGCTTCAGCGAACTCCTGCTGAATACGGCGTATAGTCAGACGCCCTTCGAGCCGTTTCTCCACATCGAGACCAGAGTCACTGATTCGCCCGATGACGAGATTGATTTTCTTAAAAGCGAGGTCGACCTCAAGCTGGCCTAACAGTTCCTTCAGATAGGCTTCGTATGCTGTATTGTTCAGATCCGACTCTCCCTGCATCCAAATAAAAGTGACGGTTTTCAGTGATTGCTCCGTGGTAGCTGTTTTCACCTTTTCCATCAGACGATCATATAGCGCTCCTCTCACTTTAGGTATCTGGCCAGTTGTTGGCGCTGGAAATTCGTGATTTGATTTGCACCAGTTGCGGATCGACTGGCCGCCGTGCGCGTCCTTGACGACGATCACTTTGTCCTTGCCGAATGCCTTGGTCACAGCAGGGGTAAACGATACTTCGGGATCCATTCCCGCCATGTTAGATTGACCAGAGAGGATGAACAAGTGTTTACCTTTATCGTCAAGCTCCGTAGCGCTGCATACGGATGATTCAAGACAAACCAGCAGGATTGCAGCAGAGAAGAATAGAATTTTACAGATGTTTTTCATAAGTGAATCACTTCTCTGTTAGACGGAATGTTGCTTCTGCAAAGGCTTTGCCGATGGGAGCTAAGATCTTTGCTGCACCGAGGTAGTGGTAGCCGCCGTTCGATGCACCTTTCAGGCGTTTCCATTCTGCTGCGGTGTAGTTTTTTTCCATGTGCTTCATTTTGTTTTCCCAGGATTCGTCTTTTTCCTCAGCTACTTTGGCATTCACCGCAGGCCAATAGCCCTCCATGCGTTCATGCAGGGCTTGCAGGTCATCATCCCAAAATGGAGCGGTGGGCACGGCCATTACGTTGCCCTTGAATTCCGGTAACGCGGCCGCTGCCATCTGGGCTTGGCGAAAATACATTTGGGTTCCGGGATTCTTGTCTTCCTTTTCACCATTGATTCCCATCACGCCGATGACGAAGGGCAGCTTGGGGGCCGATAGATCCTTGCGCACGTCGCGGATCAAATGCGCGAGCAAATCCTTATAGAGGTCGTATCCGCCGGGCTGGTCGCCTTTTTCGTATGTCCAATCGGAAACTAAATCATTGAAGCCTTGAAACCATACGAAGCCGGCCAGTTCGTAGCCTTGCTTTTCATCGTATTCAGGCACCACAAGTTTGATGTCGCCTAACACTTTTTTAACATGCTCCATCATCGCTCGGTAATAGACACCCGTAGCCTCATTTTTCTCAGCCTTACTTTTTTCAATATCGTCACCCCGCTGCTTGAATTTATTGAGCTCAAAATCACTCCAAGCGTAGGGTCCAGCTCCGGGAGGACGGAAGTCTGTGTGTAAGCTTCTTCCGCCCCATGCTGTCTTGATGATAAGAACAGGATCACCCAGTTTCTCCATGTAGATGCCGAAAGTGAATTCGGGACCGATTTTGTCATCCGGCGCACCGAAACCAGCAGTGAGTTTTCCGGTCTTTTCTGTTAGATCAGAGTAAGCATCGCCGAGGCAACCAATAGAGGAAATCCAGACCTTATCACAGACTTTCGGCTTCCCGTCGGCTCCGAGCATTTCCTTGAGAAGCGGAGCGGTTTTGCGATCTCCAGCCATGGCATCGAAGGTCGAAATCGCCGCATGACCCTGCATGTTAGATTGCCCAGCGAGGATGTAAACTTTCAGTGGCTTGCCGCGAGCACCAGGTTTTTTTGAACTGGTGGCAATAGGTTTTTCTGTAGCTGTTTCACGTGCGATGAAATCTTTGAGCGGGATAATTTTAGGATCTTCGGTGCTAGCTTCGATGTCGGCGATGGCTTTGAGTAGGATTTTTTGATTATTGCTAGGCTCTTGTCCTTCTTCACGTTTTTGGAGATCGCGGCCGATTTTTTTCAGTGCGGGTAGCATTTCGCGAGCTCCCTTCCCGTAGCGCAGGAGGTAATCCATTCTAGGTTGCAACTCTAGGCCCCAGCGCCATTCGATGGTGGAGACACAAAGCAGCATGCCTTCGCGGATGTGGCGTTTCGAGAGGATGTCGAGCCCTTCCTTCCGAATATCGTCGCCCCACATTTCGTTGGTGGGGGCGAGTTTATCAACAGCATTGACGAGCGTGGGTAGGAGCGGGGCGAGGTCGCGATCGTTGAGCTTGCGGAGTGCGGGAATAACGGCGGCGCGCACAACGCTATCGTCATTTTCCAATAAAGATTTCATGGTCCGGAGGAGTTGTATGCGATCCACTCCATCAAGGGAGTCGGCGAGAATGACCGGTTCGCTAGTGCCTGGATACGGAGAAAACAAGGCGCGAGAGGTGGCGCGCTGATGCATGCGACGCGGGTCGGAGGGCGTTGTTTGGAGGGACATGGCTAACAGATCACTGGCGCTTTCTTTATCGCCGAGACGAGCAAGAGCTTCGGCAGCGAGAGCTTGCAGCCATGAGTCGGAATCCTTGAGCGTCGCTCGTAATTGAGGCAAGGCACTTGAGGCATCCTTGCCGAGACGCCCTAGGGCTTCGACCGCACCGTAGCGGGCGTAGCGATCTTTACTTGCGAGCATTTCAAGTAGTGATGGTGCGAAATTACCGCCGCGTTTACCGATGGCCAAAGCCGAATGATGACGCAAGGTCGGCGACCAACTCTTCAAGCCTTCGAGTAACACCTCGTCGTCTCTTTTATTATAACCATTTCTCTCGCCCTCCGGAAATCGGTCGCGCCCGGCAACGATGACGGTTTTGACCTCCTCGGGACTCAACGATGGGGCTACGGACGGTTTCTTGCCGATGATACGCAGGCTTTTTTGATAGAGACCGAAAGAGAGCAGATAGCCTCCTGTTAGATCCCACTCGTTGTAGTTGTTATTTTCATCACCCGCTTCGATTTGTTGATAAACGAAAGCACCTTTCCAGTTGCGGGAGAGATCGTAATACCACGCTTGTTCCTTGAGGTAGGCACCAGTGGCATGAGGTCCGCTGCGCGACGCGCCCGGGATAGCCCAAAGCATGTTCCAGAAATTTCCGCAATGACCCTGCTCGCGGTGGTCGTAGGCAGCGGTGGCCATCCGTGAATTGAAAGCAGCGGCATCGCGATCGCCGAGAATATCGAACATCACGGCGGCACAGGAAGATTTTCCGTTGTCGTCATGAGCACTTCCCCACGCTGGATGATCGCCATAGGGGATGGCTCCCTTGTCCACGTAGTAGCGGAGAAATATCGAGGACTTTTCGATGGCCTTATCCAAGGTTGGATCCTTGACACCAGCCTCGCGTGCGAGGACGAGAGAGATCGTCATCGGCAAGCCGATCACGTTCATGCCGCCGTAGCCTTCCGAATGGCCATTAGCCAATGAGGGAGCGTGTCCCCACATGCCATTCATGCACTGGTTTTTCACTCCACGCATAGTGACTTCTTTCAACTCGGAAAACACGGTCTTCCTATCGGTGGCGAGTGTGTATTCGCTCAGGAAAAGATTTCCGTAGGCGATGTGCCAGTTCCATGTGTCTACGTTTTGAACGGACTCTGCGACTTTTTCGGCAAATTTACCGAGCATTGTGTAATGCTTTTTATCACCGCTGGCGAGCAGGGCTAAGGCGTTGAGATGATCGGGGATATCGGCATTTTCAAAACCCCTCTCCTCGATGAGGCGACAACCTTGTTCGAAGATAGCTTTTGATTTAGGGCAATCATAAGGAGCGGTGGCGCTGTATGCTCCGAGCACTTTCAGCTTAAGTTCAACCGTGGATGTTTTGCCATCTCGCCAGATGCTCAGAGGAAGGATGCCAGTTTTTTCTTCCGCTACGGCGATGGCGTGACCGAAGCTGCGGCGTGCATCGTCCGCGAAGGCTTTACCGAAGACACCGAGGATTACATCATTCACTTGCAGTATACCATCGGCGGGTGAGCCTTTGTCTACGGCGGTGATGATAATCTGACGGGAGGCGGCGGTGAGGTCTTCGTGGCGGAAATACATCCAACCGCGCAGGCCTGTGGGGCCGAGTAACCAATCGTGCGATCCGTCGCTCTGACCACCCGAAGTGAAATCAGGAATAGTAGTGCTTTCCGCTGCGTTCAGTGGTGAGAGGAAACCACCAAGGATAATGGCGATGGGGATGAAGATTGATTTCATGAGTTTTGAGGTTCACTTCATTTTGTAAAATAATGGAAATTGAAACGTCCGGAGGGTGCTGCTTCGCCATTGAGATAGACGTCCATGATGTCGCCTGCTTGCACCGGAGAGTCAATCCACTTGAACTCGAGATCCAACTTTTGTTCCGACTGCAAGTCGAGCAGTTTCCTCGGAACCGCGATTTCCATGTGATGGCCTTTGTGTTGATAAGTCACCTCCCCCATGTCCTTCCATGCCCATGTTTCCTTACTCGATGACAAGGTGGCTTTGCCTTTGACCGTGTAGCGATCCACCTTGAACTCATATCCCTCCCAGCCTGTGTTCTTGTTACGATCGAGATCGATGAACAGCTGCATCCAGTTCTTATCGGTTTGTGAAGTCAGAGGAGCAGCGGTTTCGACGTGAAAGAAAATGTTAGAAGCATCACGTGCTACCTTGGTTCCGATGACGTCGTTGCGGGCGGTATTATTCTTATATTTGATCGGCTTGCCAGTCACTGGATCAAGGTAGCCCTTGCCATTGCGGATCTGGACATTTCCCTTGCTGGCGGTGAATCCGGGCTTCACCGCCGACCAGTCGGAAAAATCACCATCGATCTTGATCGTGGTGGGAGCAGAGGCGATCTCGGGTGCCGGCATACCTTTGAAGCGGCGGATATTAGCCACCATTTGATAGTAATAATTGTCACCGTAGCCACCCTTAGTAGGCTCGATCTCGCGGCTGTGTTCCAGATTGAAGGCATCCGGAAAAGCGTTAGGAACACCTTGCCAGGTTTCGAAACGACCCATCACCCACTCGTTCCAACCGGTGATGAAGATGATATCTGGATCGATCTTCAAAGCTCGCTCCCACTGCTCCTGAAAATTGTATCCGTGCAGGTAGGAATCCGGACTCAGGCGGCTGAACCCATCGGCCTTGGTGAAGCTGCGACCGCGGATTTTCGGGCCGCTCATCGCAGACAGGGCATTCGTTTGCTCAGACCAGTTTTGGGCTACGCCCACGGTTACCAACTCATACTTTCCGGGACTTTTCTCCACATAACCGTTCTGCGGAAAATTTTCCAACCAACCCCACTGATCGGGTCTTTTCGGGCCACCTTGATAAGCAGGTTGAGGTGGACGAAAGGTGAAAAAGTTGCGGATAGCATCCGCCTTGGTAGCCGTCATGTTAGCTCCTACTTTCAACACCTCTGGATAAGCCATGATCACCGGCTTGCCGCCCCACTGAAACCACGACTCCTTGAACCTGCCGACGCTGTAAAGTTCATCATACAATTCCGAGAGCATGGCAGCACTCGATTCCTGTGGGCCGAAGTTCAGCATGAAACCGAACTGAGGAACCTTGACCCCGTCGGCTCGTGCCTCAGCCATGGCTTCACCGACCGCCATGTATCCGTCCTTCCATGTAAAACTTCCATTAGTGGCATCATAGAACAGAACGTCCACTCCGGCATCGCCCATCATTTCTAACTGTTTTCGGATCACCCATTTATCTCGCCCATCGTAATAACCGAAAAGCGGCTCTCCCCAGAAATACGCATGCTGTTTCGGCTCAGCAGGAGCGGTGTAGGGTGACCACTTGGGATGTTTATAGTCACTCACCATATCGGGATGTCCGTCGATGATCTTACTGATATTAAAGGCCTTGTTGATCTGCGAGTGCCCAACATGCCAGGTCCAGTAAAAGAGCGCGACAGTCTTGTTAGGCCGCAGACCACCCACTTTATCATGGCTCGGCAACACGCGACCTAGGTCATCCGTCGCAGGATACGACACGCCAGGGCTTTGGCCATGAAGATGGCAAAAACCCAGAAACCAAAATAGCAGAAGGCATTTCATGGATCTATCGGGACTGGAAGAAATCTACCCAATTCCATAATCTCCTATAAGAGAACGTGGCGATTACTGGCAATCGTTGTAAACGGATTTAGTTAAAGTGATTTAAGTTTCCAAGTCTGTAACCACGAAAGCCACAAAACACACGAAAGAAAATACGCACATTTTCTAATTTCTGGTTGCTTGCTAAGAAAGTTAAGCTTTCTTGCAAAGCATGAAAGCATCCACCTGGAAATATGTTGTTGGATATGGAGTTTTTCTCATCGTGATCGGCCTGCTGGGCTTTGCATCGAATCCTGAGAAAGCGAAAACTGCCCTAATGAGCGGTGGCCTATTTGGTAGCCTCAGCATTCTTTGGGGTGTTTTTATGGCCAAAGGTTTTGGATGGGCGCGTTACGCCGCAATCATAACCACTTCTTTGCTCACTGTCGTATTTGGCTGGCGTTCGTTTATGGGATGGCAGGCATTCATAGCAGGAGAACCGAAACTGATCGCCGCATCATTGATCAGTTCCATGCTTGTTGCCTCTTTGATTTTGCTTCCCCTCATTCTTCGTAAATCCCCCGCTTAACCCATTTACCAATAGTATTTTCCGAAACGACCGTGATCGCAGATCGCGGGTTCTAGGAGTGAGGATCCTTGGGAGAAAAAGGCACGCCAAGTGAAATAATTCACCAACTACCGGCCGTATGTGTCTAGGTTATCAAGGATTCGTTACACAATCGCAGCTAATTCACACTCGGCACTTAAATTCATGTTCGAAATCACCCGCCGCCATTTCCTCTCCAAACTCTCCACTGGGATTGGTGGAGCGGCGCTTGCTTCCATGCTTCCGCAGAAAAGCTCCGCCGCTATGCTGGGAGAAAAATTTATCGCAGACCACGCGCCTAAGGCTAAACGCGTTATCTATCTCTTCATGTCCGGCGGGCCAGCGCACATGGATCTTTTTGATTACAAACCCAAGCTCAACGAACTCAACGGCCAGCAACTCCCCGACTCAGTCCGCCGCGGCCAGCGCCTCACCGGCATGTCCGGCAACCAAGCCATCCTGCCGCTCGCTGGTTCTCAGTTCAAATTCGCCCAACACGGAAAATCTGGAGCATGGGTCAGCGAACTTCTGCCACATACTTCCAAAGTAGTAGATGATCTTTGCTTCGTGAAATCCCTCTGGACCGAGGCGATCAACCACGATCCCGCGATGACCTTTTTCCAAACCGGCTCCCAGATCGCCGGCCGACCATCGCTCGGTTCATGGGTCACTTACGGCCTCGGCTCGGCAAATGAAAATCTCCCCGGTTTCGTTGTCCTCGTCACCAAAAAAGCCACGGACCAACCGCTCGCCGCCCGACTCTGGGGCACCGGCTTCCTCGACTCCCGCTACCAAGGCGTGCGTTTCTCTTCCGGAAAGGACGCCGTTTTCTACCTCACTAACCCAGACGGCGTTTGCCAGTCAGGTCGGCGGGCTCTGTTAGATAAACTCTCCGCTCTGAACAAAATCGATTTCCAAAATGAGATCGATCCCGAGATCGAAACCCGCATCGCCCAATACGAAATGGCCTACCGCATGCAGACCAGCGTGCCGGAAGTCACCGACATCGGAGGAGAACCAAAATCGATCAAAGAACTTTACGGTTCAGATGCAGAAAAACCCGGCACGTTTGCCGCCAACTGCTTACTCGCCCGCCGCCTAGCGGAAAAAGGCGTGCGCTTCATCCAGCTTTATCATCCAGGCTGGGATCAACACGGAAACCTCCCGACCGCTATTCGCAAACAAACCCAGGAAACCGATCAAGGTTGCGCCGCCCTCATTGCCGATCTCAAACAACGCGGAATGTTAGAAGATACCCTCGTCGTCTGGGGAGGAGAGTTTGGTCGGACCGCTTATTCACAAGGCAAACTCACCAAAGACAACTACGGCCGCGATCACCATCCACGCTGCTTCACCGCATGGATGGCAGGCGGCGGCATCAAACCCGGCATGACCTACGGTGCGACCGATGATTACGGCTACAACATCGTCGGTGCCGATGGACAAGCGATCGATCCAACAAAAGATAAATTCATCCCCGGCGCTGTCCACGTCCACGACTTCCATGCCACCATCCTCAACCAACTCGGCATCGATCACACCCGCCTCTCCCACACCTTCCAAGGCCGCCGCTTCCGCCTAACAGATGTGCATGGGCACGTCGTAAAGGATTTACTCCTTTAGACACAAGACTTGGAAAGCCGGGTGAGCGTTAGCGAGTTTTCATTTAAAGCGAAGCGTTTTGGCTTGGACGTAGCGCCGCGGAGTCAAACTCAAGACACAAGACTAGAAGTTGCTTCTTCATGGACCGCGCGTCACCAGACGCGCTTTGACGAGCAACTGGTATCCTATCTTTACCTCGATTCATCCTTCCATCCCCCACACAAACCAGGCTACTCTAGCTTCATGGACCATCCCGAAACCACCAAGAAGCTCGATCGCATCGCCAACCTGCTTATCCTAAATCTTATCGTGATGTTCATCGGTGCGGCGGCTCTCATTGTCGGGCTCATGCCCAAGTTGGAGCGCATAACCAAAAGCAGCGAGCGTGTTGCCCAAAGCACGGAACGTGTGGATCAACGATTCCAATCCTTCGCCGATGAGGTGCAGCCTGTCGTTTCCGCTGGAGCGGACATTGCGAAACAATCGATTGATAAAATCGATACCGAACGTCTCTCCAAAAAATCCGATCAACTCATCGACGCCGCAACCGACAAAGCGAAACGTTTACTTGGTATAGATAAAGAGAAAAACGGAGAAGAATGACTGATCCCAAGCTTCATTCTCAGTTGACGGCAAACGATAATCCTTCAGCTTAAATCTAATTTTAATATGAACCCTACATCTAATAACCAAGTAAGATTCGAAGTGTTTCGTGGACTCTTCTCCAGTTGGGAAAAACTTTTTAGCGACGCATCAGAATTCGCCAGCACTATAGAACCCGAACGATTGATTTCCATTTCACATTCCGCCGATCACAGTGATGGAGTGGTTGTGGTTTGGTATCGGGAATAAGATCCATTCTTTCACTCTCAGCTCTTCACTCTCAATTCTCAACTCTCATCACGCCCATGAAACACCTCATTCCCACCATCGCACTACTGTTCGCCGTCGCTCCCATCTCCGTTCGCGCGGAAGAGGAACTGAAACATCCGGTCAAACCCTTACTCTGGAAGATTGAAGGCGGCGATCTTAAGAAGCCTTCCTACCTCTTCGGCACCATCCATCTTGGAGGAGGCGCGCTGAACCAACTCCATCCCGCAGCCGAGAAGGCATACAACGAAGCCAGTTTCATCCTCACTGAAATCCCCATGGATATGAAAACCCAAATGGGAATGATGCCAAAACTCATGCGAAACGATGGCAAAACGCTTTCTGTATCGATCGGTCCAGATCTAAGCAAACAACTCAATGAAGAGCTCCGTGCAATCAATCCCGCTTTGGACTCAACTCCCTTTGAACCGATGCGCACTTGGGCGATCGCCGCAACGCTGCCCATGCTCAAAGCCCAACTCTCCGGCACCACTGCCGTAGACAAGATGATATGGGATCGCGCAGTGAAAGACGGCAAGAAAACCGGCGCGATGGAAACCGCCGATTCCCAAATGGGTTTGTTCAATGATTTCACCGAAGTGGAACAGGTCAAACTACTCTCCGAGACGCTACGCATCATGCGCACAGAACGTGCCGATGGAAAAGACAGCATCCAAGAGCTCATCGATGCCTATATTCAAGGCGATGCGGAATTGATCAAGCGACTGATGGATAAAGCCACTGATGAAATGATCAAAGGCCCTGAAAAAGAACTCGGTAAAAAATTCTTCGACAAACTCCTAGCCAAGCGCGACGAAACCATGGCAGCCGCCATCGCGGAGAAACTCAAAGCAGCACCGGACACCGTGCATTTCTTCGCCGCCGGAACCGCTCATTTCACCGGCGCACCCAGCATTCGCAGCCATCTGGAAAAAGCCGGTTATAAAATTATTCGAATTGATAAGTAGTTTTACCGAGTCGTTTACCTAAAACTCCATATTTTTCGTGTGTTTCGTGCCTTTCGTGGTTCCAATTACTGAATCTGGCCTAATTTTCTTCAGAATCCGCAAGATTTCGTCTTGACGCATTCGAAACGCAGGGCATTCTTCGCCCCCCGATAACCAATTTTTCATCATGGCACGTATTTGTAGCATCAGAGGCACCCGCGTCCGCTCCGGCGGCAAAATCCATCGTTCTGGCTTGGCCAAGAAAAAGGGCGGTATCGGTCGTCACGTCACCAAAGTCACCAAGCGCTCGGTTTCCCCGAACCTTCAGAACAAACGCATCTGGGTTCCTGAACTCGATCAATTCGTTCGTATCAAACTGAGCTGCCGTGCACTTAAGACCATCAACAAAAATGGTGCCTACGTGACCCTGAAAAAAGCGGGACTCGTTAAGTAAGCTGTCATGCACGGCTTTTCCTACAAAGACGGGGAGCTTTTTTGCGAAGACGTTTCCCTGCAATCTCTTGCAGAGCAACACGGCACTCCTCTCTACGTTTACTCGGCGGGAACGATCACGGATCATTTCAAACGTCTCGACAAAGCGCTCTCTGGCGTCGATCACGAAGTCGCTTACGCCGTAAAAGCAAATTCCAATCTTTCCGTCCTCCGCCTGCTCGCCACCAAAGGCGCAGGTTTCGACATCGTTTCCGGTGGCGAACTTTTCCGAGTCATCAAAGCCGGTGGCGATCCAGCTCACTGCACCTTCGCAGGCGTTGGCAAAACCCGTGAGGAAATCATCTACGCCCTCGAAAAAGGCATCTACTCCTTCAACGTCGAGAGCGAAGAAGAACTCCGCTACCTCAACCAAATCGCTGGCGAACTTGGAAAAATCGCCCCTGCCGCCGTTCGTGTGAACCCGAACGTCGATGCAAAAACGCACAAATATATTTCCACCGGAAAAAGCGAAAACAAGTTTGGAGTCGATTTCGGAAAAATCGCTGATCTTTACGACCGCGCCGCTGCCGAGCTGAAAAACATCAAGCTCCGTGGCCTGCAAATGCACATCGGTTCCCAGCTTACCTCCATCGATCCCTTCATCGAGGCCGTCGAAAAAGTCATCCCTCTCGTCACCGCCCTCAAACAAAAACACGGCATCGAATTCTGGTCCATCGGTGGCGGTATCGGCATCGTTTATCATGATTCTCTCCAATCCGGCCCTGCTGATTGGTGGCTCGCAAAATCCGAATCCGAACGCCCCCTCACCATCGAGAAATACGGCGAAGAACTCGTTCCCCGCCTCAAAGACCTCGGGTTGAAAATTTTGTTAGAACCCGGTCGCTACATCGTCGGCAACGCCGGCGTTCTTCTCACCCGCTGCCTCTACGAGAAAAAAGGCTCTGCCAAAACCTTCAAAATCGTCGATGCCGGGATGAACGACCTGATCCGTCCTGCCCTTTACGAAGGCCATCACGACATCGTTCCTCTCATCCAACCGAAATCCACCGAACTCATCAAAGTCGACGTCGTCGGCCCGATCTGTGAAAGCGGCGACTTCTTCTGCCAAGACCGTCCCCTCCCCGATTTCAACCCAGGAGACCACGTCGCCCTCATGTCCGCCGGAGCCTACGGATTCGTCATGGCATCCAACTACAACTCACGCGCCCTCCCCGCAGAAATCCTAGTCGAAGGCACAGACGCCACCGTCGTCCGCAAACGACAGACTCTGGATGACCTCATCGAAGGGGAGCTCTAGATTAGGAGCGCCGCAGGCCCTGGACTGCTGCAATCATTTGCAGCTCTCAAGGTTGACTCTGATACCCCACAGCCTTGGTCAATACCTCGCGCTACGAAACAACCACTTATCCGACAAAGCTGGGAATCATCCCAGCAGTCCAAAGCCTCCGGCGGATGCCCCCCCTTCACCAATATCATTCTTGCTCATCCTCCTTGTGATGATAGAAATTCAGCCAATGAAAATACAACCCAGAGCTACGCACTTACGTGCGGCATTTGCAGGTATTATACAGCGTGCAGCATTTGCAGGACAAATACCGCATGCGGCTCAATAACACTGTTCTGCAAGAAATATCACTGCATGATGGACAAGCATTCCTATTTTCGTCCCTCAGCTTTAATTGGATCATTCGTTTTTATCTCTCTGACCGTTTGTTGGGTGATGTCCATGTATCGAATTGACCTCGTAACCTGGACGATAGGAGCAGGACCGGGCGGAAGCCGAGTGTTCCAATTCGGGATGACCAATGGCTCTGTTAGTTTGTTTTTGGGTGAATCGGGCTTATTTCGCCAACCTGGCCTGCATTATGATTCACGCATATTTACTTTCGATGAGGAGAGAAGCACTTGGTTTCCAGAGTTCCTGAGCTTTAACGTTGGTGGGGCTGGACTGAACATCGAGATCGCGCTTTGGTTCCTCTTATTGGCCTGCGTTGTATGTTGGCTTCTATGGATCGTTCAAAGCAGGATTCTGAATGTCGGCAAAGAAAAACAGCAGAACAAGTCGGATATGGCGACGCCGAGGAAGCCGTCGGATTAAATTCGGAGCTTTACCCCGGCGACGCCATTCCTCTATCGCTCTGCAAGAAATGAAGAAACTCCTCTTACCAGTCATTGTCGTGCTATCAGCGATTCTCACGAGCTGCGATATGAAGTTTGGGGACGATGTTGAGCTGTCGGGAGCCGCATTTGATGCGACTAAGCTATCTCAAGTTTCGACACTTACTGGTGTCACATTCCCCACTGGTTCAGTAGGGCTTGAGTATTTCTATCTTGGATCCGGGATCGATGACGCATTGGCCGCCAAAATTACGATTCCTGACTCCGCAGTCGAAGAATTCAACACCAACCCAGTTTTTAGCACTGGAACTGATTCCAAGGCGAACATTGAGATTGGACGCAGTAAGCCATGGTGGAAGATAGACTTGCTCACTGATCGAATTGACCGGACGCTGAACCTTCCGAATGCCCGGTTCCTTGAGGTCACTTGTGGCCGAGAGAACGGTGCGTTTGTCGTATATGTAAGCTGGATCACAACCTAGAGCAGTACAAGTCGAGACACAGCAACCGCTATCAGCTTTTTCATTTCATTTCAACATCCCTTCAACCCGCCGGTGGACGCACATCAAACGTTGGTCACATTAATATGAAGATATTTCGCCTCAAGATTATTGCCCTATTCAGTCTTCTGCTGATTACAGGATGCTCGAAGCGTGAAGAATCGCCTAAGCCATCATTCGATATTGTGGGTCATTGGAAGATGTCTAGTATTAATGTCGAAGGCGCTGCTCCTGAAGATGATTCCGAAGCTAAGGCTCGGGAATCGCGATTAGAGGTAATCTTTCGTGCCAATGAATCTTGTAAAATTACCATCTGGGATAAGTCTGGTGAAGTGACGGATAACATTGAAGGGAGATACCTTTTAGAAGGCGATGCGATGACCATATCTGGCCCGACAATCTCAACCTATAAATTCAATTTATCTACGAGTTCTGGCAGTCTCATGCTCAACATTCATGTTGGCGATGCAAAGGTTAAGCTGACACTGACCAAACTTAGCGAATAATCAAAACCACAAGACGAACAAATTGTGGCGCACCAACCGGCATAAGCTTTTCAATTTTATTTCAACATCCCTTCAACTGCGCTGGTTGGCGCACATAAAACGTTGCAAAGAAATTGACTCCTTATCTCTCGCCTTTATTAAAGTTGATCCTCCAAATAGCTCCACATCACATATGAAAAGGCTGATTGTATTATCGTTGATCTTAAACATTGCCGTGCTTATTCCAGTCTGTGTAGGTCTCATTACGGATGCTAGCTGGTCACAGGAAAGCTATGGCGAGGTGACACCTGCACGTGGCATTCTTCTTTCAGTTTATCTAAGTATCCTAATCGCCTCTTTCCTGTTGCTCGCATTTCGCGATCCAAGATCCGTTGCCGCACTATTGTCGGTGCAGATACTCTACAAGATTACGACACCTCTAACTGTAGGAACGCTTCATAACCCTGTGGTGATCAGTAATCTTGGGATCGCAGTATTTCACACGATAACGTTGTTTTTCATTTGGCGAGCGATTAAAAATGCCGACATAGCGGTTGAATAATGGTCGGCCATTTGCGCTGCGCTTCGATTCACGGTTCCTTTCGGTTTCAAAATCCACGAGGTCCTTGCCGATACAAGATTCGTGTTCTGGACGATCTCACAGGCGCGCCGATTTCACCCATCACACTTGCGGAAGTAAGTTTAAAAAGTGGCTCGATGTCTACTCCCCCGCTATGCAACGCCTTAGCGGTCCATTTATTGCAGCCATTGAATAGGTGGTATTTTCCCTGACCTTCGAAAAATTGACTATCTCCATAAAGCCCAGGTCCTAACATTTTTGGCTTGCCCGTTTCATCTCTTGCAAAGCTCGACTCCACAAACGCGCAAAGGCTTTTCATCCCCTCGGCCGATATCGAAACTTCCTGGACTTCACTGGTGCTGAAATAGCTAACCGGATCGCCATTTAATCCGACGAGGTGCACTACGGTATCGCTTGGTAAAAAAACCGCGTTCAAGGTGATTTTTGCCGTAATCTTCTCAGCCTGATAAAACCCTGCATCGCCCCAGCCAATTTCATAATAATCGCAATCCGGGAATCGATCCGCCAATGATGGCATCAGATGATTCAGGTTTTCTGGTTTAACTATGATCCCCGTGTGCCAGCCGTGACTTGCAACGTAGAGATGCTGATTACGTTCTCCGCTTGTTGCACTTTGACTTCGATTCGCACGAGGCAAGGTCGCACAGCTGCTCAAAAATATGAGGATGAGTAATGCGGAGTAATGCATATTAAGATCTGTTCACTTCGTGAGTTCATCCCAACTCTTCAGGCCAGTGACGGGAAGTGCGAACTCGGCTGCTTTGTCCCATTCCGAGGTGCCGGCCTTCTTGAAAAGATCGTAGATCATTCGTTTTTGATCGGGATCGCAAATACTACCCGGCTTGTTTCCCCACAAACCGAGAAGAAGTCCGCCCTCGTGTGCGTGATCGACATGCCGATGCCAAAGGATCGCATCGATCCCATCCTGACGGATCAATTTCTCCCAAGCGTAAGCGAAACCCGCAGCCTGGAGTTTATCTCCGTCGGGAGTTTTCTGGTAGTTGATTCCCTGCTCGCTAAGAATAATTCGGCGTGGCTTGTCCTTCCAAAGGAGTTCTGGTTTGCGCATGTAAGCGCAAGCGACTTCGAGATTTTTGAAAGTGATGTGCGGTGAGTCGTCGGTGGGCCAAGCGCTCTTATCGAGCCAGGTCCGCGGGTTTCTGAGATCATCCGCATAGGGATGATGTGCCACGTGCCATTCAAAGTCTCCTCTATCACGGGCAATTTTAGCAAAGGTGTCCAAGAAATCACGACCCTTATAAGCTTCGAGGTTACTGACACCGTGCATGGATTTGTTCCAGTGATGGTCGAACGAGAGATAAACCCTAGCGTGAGTCGCATACTTGGTGATCTCTTGATGTGCCGCGCGCACGGCTTTCTCGTATTCACTGCATACTTCGGCCATGGGCATCTTGCCCAAATTGTACCAGAGCCATTGCGAGTTCACTTCATTCCCAATGATGTAGCCCCAGGCTCGTCCATTTTTAGAACCCGCACCGCTGTATCGCTCTGCGACAAATGCGACAATCGCTCGGTAGAGCCTCATGCCTTCTTCGGTCTCCGTGTTGAACGCGGCGATGTTGTATTTACCATCTGCTTTTGCCTTGGGATGCAGTAGCACTTTGTCCTTCACGGGATCTTTGGTGGGACAGGCTAACAGAATTAGATAAACCATGATGCGTTCATCGCTCAGTGGCTTAATTTGCGCATCGAGATTTTTTGCCTGCTTCTCATCGAACCAATATTCCCGGCCATCGTGCATGAATTTCACTGCGTCAGGATTTCCCTTCGTAGACATCAGTGTGCCGAAGGCCACATTGACACCTGCATGGTGGATACCCAGCGAGACCGCGTCATCCACCATCTGCACCTGGAGACCTTTCTTGTTAGGAGCTATTGGGAAAGGCGTGTTGTTTTGCGCGAAAACCGATGTAGCTAGGAGAAGGAAAGGCAGAAAAATGCGGCAAATCATTGAGGAAATCTAGCTATATTTAATCTGACCGCAATTCGAGAATTTCACTCTCCTTTATTCCCTGCTTGGAATGAAATCTGCAGTGGGTAGGATATCGATTGAATTTCTGAATTACGATGCGAGAAACCTCTGAAATCCCATCTGCTCCAAAGAGGAGTTTTTCTATCCTTGAATTCTTCTCGATTGGGATAGGTCCGTCGTCGTCTCACACGGTGGGGCCGATGCGGGCGGCGGCGAACTTTGCGGCTTCGCTTGAGGGCAAGCCAGTGTCGCGGGTTGTTTGCAAACTTTACGGATCGCTCGCTGCCACGGGAAAAGGCCACGGAACGGATCGTGCGATCATTCTCGGGCTGTTAGGAGAATCGCCTGAGAAGGTCGATGTCGATCATATCCAAGCCAAGCTCGATCGGGTCCGCGATACGGAGATGCTCCGCCTGCCGGATGGAAGTGAGATCGCTTTTGATGTAGCCAACGATCTCGATTTCAGCCGGATGAAAGCCTTGCCGCGACATCCAAACGGTATGCAGTTTACGGCATTGAATGAGGCGGGCGAAATCGTCGCGGAGGATGTGATCTATTCACTCGGAGGTGGTTTCATCATCAGTGATAAAGATTGGGAGAAAACCACCAGCAAAGAATCCACGGTGGTGCCTTTCCCGTTTGATAAAGCGAACGACCTCTTGCAGCACTGCGCTGACAACAAGCTATCGATCTCTGACATCGTGCTTGCGAACGAGGCGGCATACCGACCCGAAGCCGAAACCCGCGCCCAACTCGATGCTATCTGGGCTGCGATGCGTGGCTGTATCAAGCGCGGGATTTCCACCAGTGGGATCCTACCCGGTGGACTGAAAGTCAATCGCCGCGCCAAAGATTTGCACCGTCATTTACTAAGTGTAGAGCAAGAATCATCCGGCGACCCGCTCGCCGTGCTCGATTGGGTGAACTTGTTCGCGCTCGCCGTGAATGAGGAAAACGCCGCTGGCGGCAGAGTCGTGACTGCTCCCACCAACGGTGCGGCTGGCATCATTCCAGCTGTTTTGGAGTACGCCGTGCGTTTTCGGAAATCGCCATATCCGGATGGAGTGCACCGCTTTCTTCTAACTGCTGGAGCGATTGCCACGCTTTATAAAAAGAACGCATCTATCTCCGGAGCTGATGTGGGTTGTCAGGGAGAAGTCGGCGTCGCTTGTTCAATGGCAGCGGGGGCGTTGGCGGAATATCTCGGTGGCACACCGCAGCAAGTGGAGTTCGCCGCTGAAATCGGTATGGAACATAACCTCGGCCTGACCTGTGATCCGATTGGCGGTTTGGTGCAGATTCCCTGCATCGAACGCAACGCGATGGGCAGCGTCAAAGCCATCAACGCCTCACGTCTCGCATTGAACAGCAAAGGTTCCCATTACGTTTCCTTGGACAAGGTCATCAAAACGATGATGTTGACCGGCCAGGACATGAAAACCAAATACAAGGAAACCTCCCGAGGCGGCCTCGCGGTGAACATGGTTGAGTGCTAAGCAAAGATATCCATCACCGCTTTACCCAAGCCATCTTTCGTTGCGTAGAACGGACGATTCTCGATATCGTAAACCGTTTTCGGGCTGATGCCCATGGCGGTGAAGATGGTGGCGTGGAGATCTTCAATCGTAACCGGCTTATCAGCCAAGCATGGGCGCTCATTCGCGGTTGCGCCGTAGAGGAAACCTTTTTTGGTGCCGCCCCCGAACATCAGAACCGATGATCCACCGGTGAAATGGCGATGCAAGCCATAGTGTTTCATCTCCTTGAGCACATCGGTTTTCGCGCGGGACTGGTCTTTTGCGGACGATCCCGGAACACCTTCGATCATCATATCGCGGCTGAACTCACTGGCGACGATCACCAAGGTGCGTTCTAACAAACCTCTTTCTTCAAGATCCTTGATCAAACGTGTGATCGGGCGGTCGATCTGCTGTTTCATTTTTTCGGCGGTGGTGTGACCGTTTTCGTGAGTATCCCAATGCAGGAACGGTTCGTATTCGGTGGTCACTTCCACGAAGCGCGCGCCGTTTTCCACCAGTTTTCTCGCCAACAAACAACCTTGGCCGAAGCGACCCGTGTTGTATTCGTCGAACACTTCTTTTTTCTCTTTGGTTAGATCAAAAGCATCACGCTCTTTCGATCCGAGCAAACGATGCGCGTTATCCAAAGCACGCAGCATGGATTCCTGATGATAATCGCTGAGCTCACTGGAGCGCGGTGATTTTTTGAGAAGAGCTTCAAGCGCTTTGTAACGCTTCGCGAAACGATCCGCAGACATTCCGCCGGGAGGCTGCACAGCTTGGGAAGCTTGATCAGGGAAAGGCAGATTCATCGGGCCGAATTCGCTGCCAAAAAATCCTCCGGTAGTGAATGCCTTGACCTCTTCGCTTTCACCGAAACCTTCGAGACGTTGGCCGATGTTGATGAAAGGCGGCATGACATCATTGCGACCGCCTAGAACTTTCGCCATCCACGCGCCGATATGCGGAGCAGCGACGGTCTGCGGGGGAACATAACCCGTGTGCCAGTGATACTGATGACGTGAATGCAAAATGCTTCCGAGGTCCGCTTGGACGTGAGAGCGAATCAGCGTCGCACGATCCATCACGCTGGCAATGCCTTCCAAGCCTTGGCAAATTTTGATGTTATCGACTGCGGTATTGATCGCTGGAAATGTGCTGATGATTTTCTCAACCGGAGTACCGACCTCGTACGGCAGATAAGATTTTGGATCGAAGGTCTCAGGCGCTGCCATGCCGCCAGCCATCCAAAGTAGAATACAGGCATCCGCTTTTGCTGCGGGATGTTTGAGTTTATCCGCCGCCATCGCACGCGGAGCTCCACCAAGAAAAGTGGCCGCTGAGGATGCGCCTATCATCCTCAGGAAATTGCGACGGGTTTGTTCGGGAAGGGTTTCGTTATACCAAGTTTCTGAGTTCATCGTCTTAGTTGATGTAGAAAAATTCGGGGAGCATAAAAATTGACCATAACAAATCCTCAACCTGCTCGGGTTGTGGATCTGCACCTAACATGGTCTGCGCGATATCCGCTTCAGACGTGGTTGGTTTGCGACTGAGCGATGCTTCATAAATTTGCGTCACCCATGATTTGGAATCGGCAACTTTACCTATCTTCTGTGTGCCTTCACGGATTAGCCCCGCCAACTGAGGGCCGTTTGCGAGATTGATAGCTTCAAGTGTGGTCAACTGATCGGGTCTGGAGGTGACGACTTGGTCGCGGGTGGGTCGACCCAGCACCGCCTGCAATGAATCGCGCTGGACGAAAGCAGTCCGGATCGGTCTGTCATCCCATTTTGGCAAGCCGTGAGTTTTCATCACTACTTCGAGTTGTCCACCCTGTCCGGTTGCGACTTTGAAAGCATTTTTGTCCGGCTGCGGCCAGACACCTATAACTGTGCGAACCGAATCGATAAATTGTTCAGCTGTCATGCGCTTGCGAATGGGGCCATTGAACACATAAGCTTTGGTCTCATCATCAAGGACATCGGCGCGGGCTTGATAAATTTTGGAAGTCGCGATCAAACGAATCACGGCTTTCATATCGTAATTGCTAGCGACAAGGTGATTCGCAAGCAAATCTAACAGGTCTTCGTTCCATGGTTCAGTGTTCATCGCATCGACCGGATGAACGATACCACGTCCCATCATTTGTTTCCACAAGCGGTTCACGAGAGTTCTCTGCATTCTACCGTTTTCAGGATTCGTGATCAAGCTGGCGAGTTGTTTGAGTCGCTCCGGCTTGGGTTTGGATGCATCGATCTGTCCAAGCTCCGGATACAGCCATGCGGCGACGGCTTTTTCACCGGTTGGCTTGTCACAACGAGTTAGCTCCAATTGTTTATCTGAATAAATCGCAGCCAAACCGTAAGCTTCTTTCAAGGTCCAGCGATCCACAAAACTATCGTGGCAAGACGCGCACTTCATGTTGATGCCCATGAAAACTTGGGAAACGTTTTGAGAAAACTGGACAGCTGTAGTCTGACTGGCGTTGACCTCACCGCGCCACTCAATACCGTCGATAAATCCCGCTGAGTTAGCGACCGGCGCGACGAGCTCGGTGACGAATGTGTTGTATGGCTTGTTTTCTAACAGCGCCGGATAAAGCCATGCGGTGACTTGTTTGCGGCCGCCGGTAATGAAACCTGTTCCGGCATATTCATTGCGCAGAAGATCATTCCAAAATGTCATCCAATGCACCGCATAGGCCTCTTTATTTGCGAGCAACTCATCCACCACTTGGGTTTTATTGAAGGTTGATGATGACGCGGTTTTTGCCAATGCCTCCGCGCTTGGTGGGAGTCCGTTTAAATCGGCACTCACCCGACGCAGGAACGTCGCGTTATCTGCAGGCTCAGGGA
>JANPEG010000087.1:0-91509 GCA_031431855.1 Akkermansiaceae bacterium
AGGTGAGGCGTGTGGATGAGAATCGGCAAATCGTAATCGAGGGCGATCTGGACGTGTTCTTCAAAAATCTGCAATTCGCTGCGGGTGTTTTTGTTGAGACCGATCTCACCAATTCCGAGCACGTTTTCCTTTTTGATGAAATCCGGGATCAGCGACATGACTTCGCGCGCGAAGGCAGGATCGTCAGCTTCCTTGGGGTTGATGCAGAGCCAGCAGAAATGTTTGATCCCAAAACGTGCCGCGCGGCGCGGTTCGTATTCGGTCAGTTGGCGGAAATAATCGTAAAAGCCATCGGCAGAAGAACGATCAAAGCCTGCCCAGAACGCGGGTTCACACAGCGCCTCGCAGCCAGCGAGTGCGAGTTTTTCATAATCATCCGTCGTGCGGCTGACCATGTGGGCATGGGGTTCGATGTAACGCATGGTCAAAGAATCATATCCGTTGCGCAGCTTTGCAAGTTGGAAGAATGGTCAATAAGTGATCTCAATCTAGATCATTACTTTCAGACGTCATAAACGATCATGCCCCGCGATAGGTAATTCTGCAATGCAGCGGGATGATCGAGCGTGCAGGTGTGCACCCAAACGCGGGTGGGATTGAGCTGCCATGCGGCTTCGATGGCCTTGGTGAGAAGCACTCCGCCAAGGCCTTTGCCTATGAAATCAGGTGCGAGTCCGAAATATTTGATCTCGACGTTTTGCTCTTGGAGCAGAAGTTCGAAATATCCCGCGATCGCTTCATCCATATACGCGACGAACGTTTTCAGATTTTCGGATACAGCATAAGAATTCCACTGCTCAGGACTCCACACAAGTTTGTCCTGCCATGCCCATGTCTCGCCGACCAAGACGTAGAGAGATCGATTGAATTCGCCGTTCTTCTCCGTAACCTCTATAACACGAAACCGTGGATCGCTCGTGGTCTTGGGACAGAGCTGAGAGCGGTCTCTCATTTCAAGGTATGTAATCGTGACTGGGATCATGGTTGATTTGATAATGAAGATTTTTTATGACTGAAAAAATCTTCATTCAAAGATGATAAGTTCAAATTTTTCAATAGATGTCTCATTCTGTGAGATTGCCCATCATTTCGAATCGCCATCAATCAAGGTGGTGAGAGTTTCAATCCATTTGGCAGCAGATTTATGGCTGATATTTTCTTCGATGTGTTTGACCATTCTGGAAGAAGCACCTTGTTGATCGCCGGCTTTAAAGATGTCTACATCTGCCTCCCAGCGTAGCTGAGGTAATGTTTCGGTAATAAATTTTTCATATTCTAACGAGCGATCACCAGATTTTGCTTTCCCTTCGGATTTCCATTTTTGGACTAATTCGCCTTCTTGGCTGATGCGTTTTTGCCAAGTGGTTGTGAGAGAGGATATGCGATCTGAACGTCGTAATGGTGGAAGTAGTAGATTATTGTAGATTGCTTCAAATTGGCCGGGAGCTAGAGGCCAATCTTTGATTTCAATACCGCTGATATTGTAGGCTTGAGCAAAAACAGTAGATAAAACGCTTTGATTGAGAACGGACTGATAGGGGGCTAATTTTTCGGCATCATCAACGATGGCGTCTAGAATTTTTGAGGCTTCGATCGCTAACTTTTCACGATCGGCGTTTTTAGAACTGGCTTGTAAAGAAAGCGCAGTCCAACGAATTTGATACTTCAGAGCCAATCGAAACGAAGCATCTGAAAACTTTTCGTCATTGTTTTTCTTCCAATCGCGGAAATCGACGGCTTTCTTGTTTTTCTTTTCGAAGTTCATCAGTTCTTCGCATTTCAAATATAGTTCAAATGCCGCATTCTCGTTATTCATCGCTGAACTCAATGCGCTCATTGCGGTTCGGTATTTTTTATCAACAGCTGATTCGGCTTGATCCTGTATCGTTTTAATTTTCTTCAGCATCGCTTCACGATCTGCGTCTGATAGATTTTGTCCGTGACAGATGAGTGGAAGGAATACCACGGCAGCGATGAGTAGATGATTTTTCATAGAATTTAGGAATATCGATTGGGATTGAATTAGCCAAGAACGAAGGCGGTGAGTGGAGTATTAAGATTTTGTGAGTTGTTTGATGAGCTTTTGGGTTATTTCAGAAAGGCGTTGATGGATGCTGCTGTTGGGAGGGTTGGGGTCGAAACGCAGTTGCTGATGGAGATCGAAGGCTTGTTCGAGATCGGTTTTGGAGATTTGGTTGGCTTTAAGTTTGCTCAACCAGGTGATCCAAGTTTCACCAAGGTTGCGAGGACCTAGGACTTTCAGGGCTGCTTTTTCGAGTTGGTGTAGCGGAGTCTTGAGAGTTGGCTGATCTGATGCTAGCGATGATTTTTTGGAATGAATTACGACACGGGATTTCTTGAGGCGCATCACGATGTAGAGGACAAAGATAGTAACCAAACCCCACATGGCGATGTTGACGCCGAGGCGGTTTGCGGGTTTGTTTCGCCATAGAAAGAAATCTTCTTTGAAGCGCTGAAAGCTATCGAGAAATGATTGATATCGGTTTGTACCAGGGGTTTCTAGGGATAGCCAACTACTGGGCGTGGGATCGAAGTCGACCCATTGTTGGCGTTCTTTAATCCAGACACGAGTCCAAGCATGGGCATGTGTTCCGCGGATGATCCATTCATCTTTGCTGTCATTTTTTTCCATGACCGAGAAACCTATACTATAACGAGTGGGGACGTCAGCGGATCTGAGGAGTAAGGCAGCAGCTGTAGCGAAGTATTCGCAATGGCCACTTTTGTTGGTGGTGAGGAAGGTTTCGATGGGTGTTGGGCGCTTCCTTGATGCGTGAGCTCGTCCTATGCTTAGGTAGCGACTGTATTCAAACTCTGTATCGAAAAATTTCTTGATGCGTAGGATTTTCTCGTTGGTGGTGGCGAGTTGTTTTAGGCCAAGTGCATCGGCGACTTCATGGATAGCTTCAATTTCGTATTCGTCGATACCGAGATCTTCTACTGGAAATGGTGGGGGCTCAGTGGTGATTTCGTCATTCCAACGGACATTGCCTTGGATAATGGATTTTAGAGGGTAGATGCGGACGGAACCGAGCAGGTTAATTTCGATGCCTTCGTTCTGGAACTCCTGTAAGGTTGAGGTATTTCCTGGAAGGGGCAGGGGATCTCCATAAACAGTTGCACCGCGTATATCGAATTCGGGCAAAGGTTTGGTTATATCTTCACGGTTCATGTTTTCTCTCAGTAGGTAAAACGAGTTGTCTACCGCTAGGTCAGTTGAGTCCAATGCGCGGAATTCTATCGCTTCGGGGTCCAAGGATTTTGGATAAATGATACCCCAATTTATTCCTCTGTAGCGATTGTAGGAGGCGGTTTTCAGCAGCCTTGGCGGATTTTGCCCTGCTTTTGGAATGACTCTCCACATCATTTCAGGGGACTGCTTGATTCGCCCTAATGATCCAATAAAGGTTCTATTGTGGGTATGGTTGTAGCTGGGAATTCCACCATCACCTTGGTATTTATTGGTGGCCCAAATGTAGAGTTTGGATAAACCTATCTGCCCGCCTAATCCGATTACAGCAGCGAAAATCAATATGTTAATCATCGCAAAAATGCGGCGTCTGACATGTGCCATCATCAACCATCCAGATAGAATGATTAGACCGATAAAGAAGTTATTTTGTTGGGCAGAAGGACTTAGGCTGGCGGCGACGATGATGGCGATGAAATAGACGTTTCCAAAATTAAAACGAACGCTTGTATGTTCAATGCCGAGTTCATCGTTTAATTTACGATGAATCCGTGATAAAAAATAGAAGTTATTGAGGTTGAGGTAGTTACTAAAACCAAATGACTGAACAAACTGAAGTGGAAAAAGTAAGATAGGAAGCCAAGTGAGGAATCTGGGGAAGGCGGTTAAATGGTTACCTTCGAGCCAGATAGGGATGGCTATTAGGACGCTTAGGATGAGGCTGAGATACCAAGCGCGGAGGCAAGCTTGGTCGTTGAAATTCCAGCGGGAGCGGATCCAGTTTGGGCTTTCGATGATGAGGGCGATGATGAGCGCGAACAGAGATTGTCCAGACATCGCGCCCCAGAAAAGGAGGGTTGTACCGAGGAGTAATCTCGGAGGTGGTTGGATGTGCTGGCTGGTCATGGGGCGATGAAATTAGATGCCAGAGAGTTGCAGAGGAAGGTGCATGAGGCTGCGGGCGACATGGTTGGAATCGATCCAATAGCCATGGATGGATTGGGGTGGTTCGCCATTTCCGACAATAATGGGAACGCTGAGGATTCCGCAATTTCTGAGTTTGCGGACGAGGTTCACTCGTTCTTGGTCCCAGCCGTTAAGGATTAGTAGGCAGGAAGTGATTTGGTCGCGGTGTTTGATGACGGAGGATGAGAGGGCATCGAATCGTGGTTCAGGTTCGCTTTGGACTCCGGCGAGCACTTCGAGTAGTTTTTCGGCGCGTTCAAAGCCGCGGCCGGCAGTGACCGTGTGAGCGGTTTCCGCAATGAACATGAGATCGAGTAAGGCATCATTGTTATCAAGGCCGGTGATAAAGGATGAGGCGATGGAGATCATCTCCTCAAATATCATGCGATCGCTTGATCCCGGAAAAGTATCGAGAATCAAAGCGTAGCGAGGAAAATAAGTGTCTTCGAGTTCTTTCACCATGGGCTTTCCGGTGTGTGCCCAGCTTTTCCAATGGATTTGGCGTGGTGAGTCCCCTGGACGGTATTCGCGGATGCCAACGAATTCGCCAGAGGTTCCAATGGCGTTGCTGGTTTCTTCGCCACCGATGCGGAAGGTGGAGGATCCAGGCATTTCGAAGTTTGGCAGGGCGTAGCGTTTAGGCAGGGCTATAAGGCGGGAGGGTGAGGGGTGTAGCGGTTTGCATTTTTGGAAAAAACCGAGTGGATCTGGCATGAGCAGGCGTAAATTATCGAGGAGATAAACACCTCGTTTATGAGCGGTGAGAGTGAGGGAGACAGTGGTTGGTTTTCCGCTAATTATATCGAATGAGGAAACGGATTCGTCAGAGGTAAAGCTACGGTGGCGTGATATTAACCAGCGCCAGCGGTAGAAGGCGAGGGTTCGGTCATAGGCGTTGCGTTGGTTTTCACAGGGTTCTGCGTTTTGGCTAAATTCTAACAAGTTGGGGCGGGGATCCGGAGGGACTTGAAGCAGGCGTAATCCACATAGGCTGGTGTGATGGCTGTGTCTGAGTGTTACCGAGTATCGCAGTTCTTCTCCGACAGTGGCGTATTTTGGAACTTTGATTTCAGCAGAAACTTTGGCGCGTCGAAGGCTGGTCCAGATGAGAGCAAGGACGAGCAGGGCGAAGCTAAAACTAAATAGCTGAAAGATGGAGTTTTTGGGCTGCCCAACACACATGAAGCTTGCCAATGTAATTACAAGTAAGGCGCAGATTCCGGCGGGGCGAATGCGATGACTAAGCCAGAACTGCATTTTGGCTCCACGGAAGTAGAACCAGTGAAGAATACGAAAACGCAGCGATACGTCGCTTGGGCTCATTAGACAGGGACGGGAGTGTTTTGGATCAGGTCGGCTACGATCTGGCGGGCGTTGACTCCCGAGTATTTGGATTCTGGAGCTAACACGAGACGGTGTGCGATCACATCTTGCGCGACGGCTTGGATGACTTCTGGAGTCACGAATTCACGACCTTCGAATAGGGAGATGACTTGGGAAATTTTCATCAAAGCTAATGACGCGCGCGGGCTGGCGGCGAGCTGGACTTCAGGGATGTTTCGAGTGGCTCCGACTAGTGAAACCGCGTAGTGGCGGAGCTCATCGCTGAAACGGATTTTTCTAGCAGCAGCAGAAATTTCCAGGATCTGCTCGCGAGTGATCATCGGTTTGATTGAGTTTACCGGATGAGTTTCGATTTGGTCTTGGAGGATTTTAGCTTCTTCATCGGCGCTAACGTAGCCGAGTTGGCATTGCATGGAAAAGCGATCCATCTGGGCTTCTGGTAGCGGATACGTGCCGCGGAATTCGACTGGGTTTTGGGTGGCGATGACGAAAAATAAGCCATCGAGATCGTAGCGCTCGCCCTCGATGCTGACCTGTCGCTCGCCCATGGCTTCGAGCAGGGCGCTCTGAGTGCGGGGGGAGGCGCGGTTGATTTCGTCCGCGAGGAGGATATCGGTGAACACCGGGCCTTTGTGGAAACGGAATTCCTGGGTTTTCGGATCGAGCACGGAAACGCCCAAGATATCAGAGGGAAGGAGGTCTGGCGTGAACTGGACGCGTTTGAACTCGGCACCGCTGATGGCTTTGGCAAGGGCTTTGGCTAAGGTGGTTTTTCCGGTTCCGGGGAAATCCTCAAGCAACACATGTCCACCTGCAAACATACAGGCGAGGACTTTTCGTATCGTGTCCTGCTGACCGCGTATCACCTCGCCTATGGTCTGCTCCAATTGATTCGCTAATTCCGTTTCTCTCATACTTATCGGTTATCTTCGTTGTTGCTCGGAGAGATTCAATGTACATCTTCAAAGAAATGAGTATTATTACAAAACGCGGCGACGACGGGATGACGGATCTGATGTTCGGGCGCAGGATCGCCAAGACCTCGATTCGTTTCGGGGCTTTAGGAACCATCGATGAGCTCAATGCGGCCATAGGCCTTGCTAGGGCGGCGGATGTAGAGAGGAAGAATACGGCGACTTTGGATCGAGTGCAGAATCTGTTGTTTGGTTTGATGGGCCAGTTGGCGTGTTTGCCAGAGGATGCGGAGCAATATCTGAAAAAAGGCTACGCGGTGGTGCGTCAGGAAGATCTGGATTGGATAACCTCGACGGCAAAACAAGTTGAAGAAGGGGGAGTGCGTTTCACGCATTGGGCCGTGCCAGGAGCTGAGGGTTCGATGGCGAGAGCTCATCTGGATCTCGCGAGAACCGTGGCGCGTCGTGCGGAGAGACATGTGTTAGAACTTCACGAAGCCGAGGGAGGAGTGCCAGAAGTGGTGCGGCTTTTCCTGAATCGGATTTCCGACCTGATGTGGATTTTGGCGCGGAAGGAGGGGTAGGTGAGTATGAAACAAGTAAGTGATGAAAAAGATTATATTTTTGGTATTATTGCTCATATTAATTCCAATAGGAGTTACCTTTGTTTTGCTGGGTCACTCGTTTGTGGTTTGTCGACAAGAAGCACCAGCTAGAGATTATGGGTTTAAGACTGGTCAAACAGTAAACCCACTAAAGGATTTCAACTTTAACGACGGAAAGTGGACCGCATTTGTTATTTTTACAAACGATGATCGTCCGCATCTGCCCGCTAGTATAAAGAACTGCACAGTAATACGTTGTGAAGATACTTCGATTCTAACAGAAATACAGGATAGTTTGGAATTCGATTATTCAGGCGGGGATATGACGACCGTAGCAAGCAGAATACTACTTTTCAAAAATGATAGATTAATGTTTGATTCTGGGTTGGTGGTTGAGCCCGATATGGAAGGTTTTCAAAGCAGGGATTTCGGCTGGATAGAGAATAAAAATCCCGGAGCACTCGCGAGAATATTGAGTAAGTTTCAGAGGGTTTGGTCGCCGTTGGTTGTTCTGTAGAGTCAGATTTTACTTCAAGTGACTTTAGTATAGCGCGACTGGAGTCGCGCGGTCCAATCCGAGCAATATGTCTGATAAAATGCCTATTTGAGCGTGAGGAGGGTTAGGGGGAAAAAGCTAAACCACGAATACCACGAATTGAACGAATGAAGATCGGTTTTTCGAAGGTTTGTGAAATGGCAGCTTTTTGATGGGTTCAGGCATTTTTCTGAACTGAGGGAGGAGATAAAGTAGGCACGGACGAGATTAAATTTTTTTGGAAAAAGGTAGGGTCGAACGGCTCGTTCGACCGTGACTGGAAATCTAACGGATGGATGAGGTGTTAGGTGGAATATCCTGAAGTTGGGATGTTATCTTCATTTTTTTGGGGATATGTAACTGAGCGCTGCAGGCTTTGGACTGCTGGGATGATTCCCAGCTTTTATGTTGCGCGTTGATTATCGGCGAGATGGGTTATTACCGATATTCTCCTTTTAAAATCATTCACCCTGAAAGCTGCGGAGAAGAACCGCAGCAGTCCAAAGCCTCCGGCGGACAACGGACTCACTAGGAATGTGGGATGTACGGACTATCTTTAAATGCTCTGGGGAAATGTAAGTGGCTTTTCAGACTATTTATAACCGTAACTTGAATATACTCTACCAATTCGTCTTGCCTTTTTGGAGTAACGTTCGCAATCACGGCATACCCATACCACCGTTCCTGGGGAAATCTGGCACACGTTGTAAAGATATCCATCGTGGGGGAATCTCTTCCAATGGTCATCCAGGAACTTAGTGTTGTAGTCGCTAGCCTCATCCTCGATGCCGACCTTGTGTGTCATTCGGGAATGATGGACTGGACAGGTTGTATGAGCCTTAGTATCGGGTGCTACCTTTGTCGAAAGATCATACATTGAAATAGAGGGAGAGCATGAATTCAGTAAGCCTAGTAAGGACAGAATTCCAAAATGATGAATAAGGTATTTCAAAATATTTATGTCTAGTGGGATTATAGATTGGCTAATTGTGCCATAGCGCGACTGGAGTCGCGCGGTCCTTGGTTTTTACTGTTAGATATGATACGTGTATTCGCTTTCTTGGAGGACGATGGCTTTTCGTTTCGTGATCAGTAACCAACATTCGCGGGCGGTACCAAGGACGATGATGGTGACGAAGAAAAGGAAGGTGATGGTGACGGCGACGTCGATGCGGGCGTTGAAAAGTGAGGTCTCAGCGGCTTTGAGGGCAGGGCCGGTGAGGCCGGTGGCGATGAGGGATTGTTGTTTTTCGATTTCTGGGATGAAGCCTGCGGCGCCGGGTGAGAAGATTTTCAGATAGCCAGCGGAGAAAGTTACGATGGTGAGAAACAGCATGGGCGCGGCGGTGACCCAACAGTGGCGGGTTTTGCCCATTTTGATGAGAACCACGGTGCCGAGGCAGAGGGCGATGACGGCGAGGAGTTGGTTGGAAATACCGAAGATAGGCCAGAGGCTTTTGGCGATGCCAGCGGGATCGAGCGCTCCCTGATAAAGAAAGAAACCCCATGCGGCAACGAGCAGACCGGTAGCGAGGACGTTTCCTACCCATGAGTCCGTCTTTCCAAGTTTCGGAGAAATGTTTCCTAACAGGTCCTGAAGAATGAAACGACCGACCCGCGTTCCTGCGTCTAAGGTTGTTAGAATAAACAGTGCCTCAAACATGATGGCGAAGTGATACCAGAGCGAAAGTGCAGTTTTGCCGGGAATGACTTTTGCGAACAGATGCGCCATGCCGACGGCGAAGGTGGGAGCTCCACCGGTTTTTCCGACCATGGTCGGGTAGTCGTTGACGACCGTGCCATCGGCGAGTTTTACGGTTGTAGGTTCACCCATGTCGCGGGTCATGCGGAGCATATCGGCTTCAGTCACTTTGTAGGTGCCTTTGTCATCGATGTTGCTGATCTTCTCCATTTGTGCGCTCAGAGCTGCCTTGTTGCCGGGCGGTACGGGGGAGTTGATGGCGAAATATTCTCCAGGCTGGAGGGCACACGCGGCGATGATGGCCATGAGTGAAACAAGCATTTCCACGATCATCGAACCGTAGCCAACGAGGCGGATGTCCTTTTCACGGGCTAACAGTTTTGGGGTTGTTCCAGAGGCGATGAGCGAATGGAAACCACTGATCGCACCGCAGGCGATGGTGATGCAGACAAAGGGAAACACCGGACCGGGAACCACGAATCCACCGCCGTGGATGAATGGCGTGAGTGCCGGCATATGCAGGGGAGGAGCGAGGATCACGATGAAAATTCCAAGAATCGCTACCGTGCCGAGCTTCATGAATGTACTCAAGTAATCGCGTGGTGCTAACAACATCCAGACCGGCAAGACGCTGGCAGCAAAGCCGTAGATCATGATCGCCCATGCGAGTTGTGTGGGCTTGAGGGTGAGCGCCTCGGTCATGGCCGGTGGTAAATATTTTCCGGCAACCACCGCGGCCATCAGTCCGATCACGCCAAACACGGAGGCCGCGGTGACCGAGACTTTCCCACTCTTAATCATCAATCCCATGATAAACGCCAGTGGTATAGTAGCGGCGATGGTGAAAAGCCCCCACGGACTTTCTGCCAAGGCTTTCACGACAACGAGTCCAAGCACCGCTAACAGAATCGTCATGATGGCGAGCAGGCTGATCATCGCGATCAAACCAATGACTGGATTCATTTCCTCTTTGAGCATCTGGCCTAACGATTTCCCGTTACGGCGCATCGATGCGAAAAGGATGACTGCATCATGAACTCCACCACCAAGGGTAGCGCCCACGAGAATCCAGATCATTCCTGGTAAGTAACCAAATTGAGCGGCAAGCACAGGACCCACAAGTGGACCCGGACCAGCGATGGCTGCGAAGTGGTGACCGAAGACTACCCATTTCGGAGTGGGGACGAAATCTTTGCCATCGCTGCAAGTGACAGCGGCGGGTGCGCGGTTGTCGTCGATGGTGAGCACTTTAGCCATGAGCCATGCGGAATAGAATCTGTATGAAACCGCAAAGGTGCAGACACCCGCAACGACGAGCCAGAGGGCGTTAACGGGTTCACCGCGTTGAAAGGCAGCGACCGCGACGGCGGTGACTCCAAGCAGGGAAATAACGATCCAAAGGAAAATACGGGCAATACGAGGCATGACTCAGATTAACACAAAGTGGACTAGGGTGAGTCGAGCATCATTTATGGCAGCCCCGCAGGTCGGGGTTAAACATCCATGCCTATTTATCCTCAGCGAAGATATTATTCATGCTGGCGAAGAAATTACTGAGATCGTCGTCGCTCATTTCGGTGTTTTGGATTTCGTCGAATGAGGTGTGGGTTAGGTGCTTGTCGTCGAGCTCGCAAATGAACGAAGAAGGTTGACAGCCGGTTTTTTGACCCCATTTAACACGGGTGGTGCAGTAGGTGAGAGTCAGGGATTCTTGGGCGCGGGTGATGCCGACGTAAAGTAAGCGGCGCTCTTCGTCTTTGGTACCTTCGGTGACGCTGCGGCTGTGGGGGAGGTATCCTTCTTCAAGTCCGACGAGATAGACGATGGGAAACTCCAAACCTTTGGAGGCGTGGAGGGTGATCAGTGTGGCGCCTTTCTTTTTCTCCAAGTCATCGTCTTCGCGTTCGGAGGCGAGAGCGGAATCATCGAGGAACGATTGCAGTTTTTTACCGCGATCGATGTGTTGGCGGAGAGATTCTTCCAAAGAATGAATGGCTTCTCCGCGTTGCTGGCGTTCAGAATCGCTTTTACAACCTCGTTGGATCCAAGGAAGGTAATCCATTTCTGTTAGGAGTTCGGAAAGAACGGTGGCGGGATGCTCTTTGGAGAGATCGATGCGGTTTTTTGCGCTGGAGATGAGAGCGACGAAGTTTTCGATCGCGCTGGCGGATTTTGCACCGAGGGTGGTGGTGAAAAAAGGATCGCAGAGAGCGTCCCACACAGAGCGATTTTTTTCACGCGAGTAATCGGTGGCGAGGATGGCGGTGGCTTGGCCGATACCACGGTTTGGGGCGTTGAGGATGCGGAGCAAGGGAACGTCGTTTTGTGGAGAGACCAGCAAGGCTGCGTAGGCGAGCACGTCGCGGATTTCCCGGCGATCGTAAAACGATTGTGCGCCGACCATGCGATAGGGAATTTTTCTATCACGCAATGCGAGTTCGAGTTTGCGGGATTGGCCGTTGGTGCGGAACAGCACGGCGAAATCTTCCCACTCACGTCCGACGGCGGTTTTCTCACCGAGGATTTCATCGGCAATGAAATCGGCTTCTTCGTCATCGCCTGGCATGGCAACGATGCGGACATTTTCTCCACCAGTGCGAGTCGCGCGGAGGATCTTTTCGCGTCTACCTACATTGTGTTTGATCAGGGAGTTCGCGGTATGAAGAACGGCTTGGGTGGAGCGGTAGTTTTCCTCAAGTCGAATGATTTTAGGTTTCGGGAAGAAGCGCTCGAATTCGAGGATGTTAGCGACTTCTGCACCACGCCAGCCGTAGATCGATTGATCGTCATCGCCAACGACGCAGACATGATAAGGTGGTCCGACGAGTTGCTGAAGCAAACGCATTTGCAGGGAGTTCGTGTCTTGGAACTCATCGACCGTAACGCGGGTGTAGAGTTTGCGGAAATGATCGCGGACATCGCTGTGCTCGCGCAGGACTTGCTCTGCGAGGACGAGGAGGTCGTCGAAATCGACTGCGTTTTGCGCGCGGAGTTCGTTTTGATACGCGACGGCGAGCTGGGCGAAGAAATCGTCGCTGAGATCTTGGACATCGATGCCTTTGTTTTTCGCGCGTGAGATCTCTGTTAGAACCGTCTCGGCTTTGACTTTCTCATCGGTGCCGCCTTTGCGGACGAGGAGTTGTTTCATGATGCCGACCTGATCCGAGTAGGCGGTGATGGAGAAATTCTTTTTGTAACCGAGCTTGTCGATACCACCTCGAAGGAGTCGGACGCAGAGCGAGTGAAACGTGCAGACGGTCATTTGTTCCGCTGCGTGTTTGGAAACCATGCCACCGATGCGCTCGCGCATTTCCGATGCGGCTTTGTTGGTGAAGGTGACCGCGAGAATTTCGGCTGGCGGAATTTTGCGCTCCAGCATGTGCGCGATGCGACAGGTGACCGTGCGTGTTTTACCGGTTCCCGCACCAGCAAGGATCATGACTGGGCCATCCAAATTGGCGACTGCCTCGCGCTGTGCGTGATTGAGAGATTCGAATGCGAAGTCGTTTGCCATGAACAACGTCACTCAATATGGGGTGCAGGGGATTTGCAATCGGATTAAAGAATTCAATTTTGAAATGTTACGAAAGTTCACGATACAAAGACGGGTAAAGCTGATACGCTCGTCTCGTTTCGGACCGATCACCTAATAATCTATCCCTATGCGCAACCTACTCTGTTTCATGCTGCTTACGCCATTGAGCCTTTGTCTGGCTCAGCAAGCTCCTACACCGCTCTACCTGTGGCCGGCGGATGCTGGTAAAGTGGCTGAGGAAAAAGTGGTGACCGGCAAGGATGACTCAGTAAAACGCATCACCGATATTCATCAGGCAACAATTACACCATACCGGGTGGCCGTGCCGCCGGATTCGATCCATCCCGCCGTGCTCATCTTTCCCGGTGGTGGCTATTCGATCCTCGCTATCGACAAGGAAGGAACTGAGATCGCCGAATGGCTCAACCGGCTTGGCTATTCCGCATTTGTCGTCAAATACCGGGTTCCTAAGGACCGTGAAGGCGCCCTTGCTGATGGACAGCGCGCCGTGCGTTTCGTGCGTCAACACGCCACAGAATGGAGCATCGATCCCAAGCGTATCGGCGTGATCGGATTTTCCGCTGGCGGCCACCTCTGCGCACGCCTGAGCACGGACTTCGCCAAGATGGCCTATCCGGCGGTGGATGATGCGGACAAACTGGACTGTCGCCCCGACTTCTCCATGCTAATCTATCCGGCCTACCTACAGACCAAGGAAGGAAAGGTTGCCCCAGAATTGCCAATCTCCGCCAAGGTGCCGCCGACCTTTATCGTCCAGACAAAAGACGACAAGGCGTATGTCCCCGGGGCTATTGTCTACGATCAGGCGCTCAAAGAAGCTGGTGTCTCCTCGACCTTCCACCTCTTCGAAACCGGTGGCCACGGCTACGGCCTGCGCCCCTCAGCTAACGAAGTTTCCAAATGGCCCACCCTCGCGGAAGAGTGGCTGAAGGGTAAGCGGTGAATGCTGAAATTCTACAAGTTGTCTGTCCCGATGAATTAATCCATGTATTGTGCAACGCAGCGCATGAACCCCCCAAGTACAATGATTTCAGTACGGAGCGTGCTGACCAGGATACCCTTTGGTCACAACCACTTGTAAAACGATATTCCAATGAAATGATTCTAAGAGACAATTATTCAATTGGTGCCACCAAGCGAATATCCATTGCTCAGGAAGCAGCGGCGCATTCATCACTCTTAGCCAAATGAAAAAAATTCTCTTAATATTATTGGCCTTTCCCATGCTGGCGTTTGCCAAAACGGCAACGGACGAATTCGCGGAGGCATTGGCCGAAGCTGGTGAGGGTATTCCTGACGAAGCCGAGTTACAGGGGGACTTCATATCTGAAACTGACATAAAGGAAGAGTTCAGAAAGCTACCGAAAGAGAGGAAAGAGAAACTGGCGTCACTGATTACGCCGCTTCTCCCACGCATGGCACAAGAAGAGAACGATCCGTCGATTCGAAATGGATTCGGGCCATCGCATGGAATTCTCATTCTAAAAGAAATCGGAACGGATGAGCAGAAAATCCAAGCATTTCGCAATCTGGATCTCTTCGCTCATTCGCGGGACGAAGCATGCCGAGCACTCGCCTCATGCGAAGGGAACGAAGGTGTCAAAATTCTCAAGCAATACGCAGAAAAGGAGTTTCATTACCTGGCCAAAAACACTCCCCGCGGCATCGAAGGCCAACGCGTCGAAGCACCTGATGTTAATATTTACCATGCCATGATCGCCCTAGCCGGGGCTTACCACCCCGACGGTCCTGTTGCGGCTGATATAATTCGGGATCGGTTAATCAATATACGTAAGATTCGGTTGAGCGCCGAGCGACGAGCTGAAGTAGAGGAAGACTTAGAAGAGGATATGAAAATAGCCCGACACGAACGGGAAATTCTTCTTCGAGAGAAGCCACCTAACAATAATAGGAATTCCATATGGTTCTGGCTAAGCACTGCGGCACTCCTACTTGGTCTTGTGTATTGGCTTATCCGGAAAAGAAAGAGGTAAAAATTGCCGAGATAGGAATCAGAGTAATGCTCGGTTGCTTTGCTTCTTCCCCTGTCATGGCGATAGCAAACAAGGCGAAAAAATATTAAGCGAATGAATGAATAGTGAAGATGAAATTTTTCACATTTCCGGACTCGACTTGAGAATACCCCTCAGCCACTTGGGTGTGGGTTTTCCTTCAAACGTCCTTCGGCCTTGTTCGTAAACCGCCACTTTTCGGAAAGGTTCCCGTAGGTCGTCGTTATCAAAGATCCAGACGTGTGGCAGATCACGAATGGCGTTTTTAAGGTTGCTGAGAGTTCGCGGGTAACGAGTGATGATTTTTTCTGAAGGCACGTCATGTCCGCCCTGCGAAACGCGCATTGCCATGCGTTGCTCCGACATTTCCGGACCGGATATTCCGATGAAATACAGGATCACGGTGTAACCCCGTGCTGCCGCATCTTTCAAGAATGTCAGTTTGTCGCCAACCGGATCGGAAAAAACGGTTTTCAACCCCCTTTTCCCCTTCCCAGACCGGCTCTCCAGTGTATTCTCCGCCCTAGGTGAAAAAGCAAATTCCTAGCATTCATTAATGACGGTATACGTGCTACCACATACTCGAAAACGCGTAACACCACAGATAAAGCCAAATACGACAACTGGATTGTGCTATCGAGCGGAGTTGCCGGCAAATTACCAAATACTTTGCCTCATGAAATCATGCATATTTTATTAAACATATTCCACCGCCCCGGTGAGCCTGGTACAGCGCTTTTCCACGGAAACACAAGTTCAAATAAAGATGTGAGCGGAACCAAGCGAATTGGTCCATATCCTGACGCGGCAGTCGCAACATATACCCCTATGCCAGGCCTCACAATCCACGGTATTGGGAATTCCGATACAACTATCATGAGAGCAAATGTAGAGACATTACCATGAACTACCATCCACTCAGCATATTTCTTCCATCACTTGCCTGTGTTTTAACGTTAGGTTGTGATCGGGCTGATCATTCTGTTGTTCAGCCGAGTGATCAACGGTCGACCGCAGCAAGAAGTGCAACCGTGCCATCCGAAAGCCCATTGATTTATTACCATCAAATATCACCAAAACCCGCTCAGGCTTTGATTGAAAATCATGTCGCAAAAACTAATTTCGATAAAATCCGACAATTTCGTGAAGCAAAGAAAGATGTTAAACATGCTAATGCTGAATTTAAGCGTCTTTGTGAACTTTGGGACCCAGTTGGAAGATCTGTGTCGGAGGTTAAGGAAGTTGTTGGGAAACCCGATTGGGAAGAGGAGAACTCATTCGGCTACAAATTTGATACAGGCGCAAATGTCTGGGAATGGACATTTTTTAACAACAAAGGTGAAGTGATTAAAATTCAATGTGATGGCTATTGATTGAAAATAAGCGTGAGTGGGGTCAGAGTGAATGGGGTCAGAGTGAATGGGGTCAGAGTACACAGATTCACATGTTAGGATGCTTCCGTTCCATTGGCTCAACTCCCTCCCAAAGATCGTCGCTCCGCACCGCCAAACATCAACCCCCTTTTCCCCTTCCCAGACCGGCTCTCCAGTGTATTCTCCGCCCTAGTGAAAAAGCAAATTCCTAGCATTCATTCATTCATTTTAATCCCACCGATGCGATGAGGGAACCCACTGATATCCCTTGCGGCCGTTTGGTATGACCACGCCGAGGCCGGGCCAGGGAAGGTGGAAGCCGTAGATGCGCTCGCGGGTTGTGGCGATTTCGGCGAAGACTTTTTTCCGCGTCGCGATGGCGATCTCTGGGTTGTGGTCGAAGTCGATGAACCAGTCGGGATTTTCTAACATCAGCACGTGGTTGTGTGTGAGATCGGAGATATGCAGGAGCGATTCGCCTTCGGATTTGATGCAGAAGATCGCGTGGCCGTCGGTGTGGCCTGGGGCGGAGAGGATGGTGATCGCGCCGTCGAGGATCTGGTCGCCGTCCTTGTGGATGACGAGGTTGGGCTGGAGGGTGTCGAAGGAGTTGCGGACATTATTGATCATCTTGGGGATGTCGTCCGTGCGGTGGGATTTGGAGAAGTCCGGTTCCTTGGCGCGCCAGAAGTCGATTTCCTCACGGAGCACGTGGACGGCGGCGTTTAGGAAAAGGATTTTTCCGCCACTCGCGAGACCGCCGATGTGATCAATGTGCGAGTGGCTGAGCATGGCGTGAGTGACATCGGCGAAGGTAATCCCGATAGAATCCATCGCATCTGCAAGCCAGCCCCAGGTTGCTTTCTGGTGGGGGCCGAAGCCGGCGTCCACGAGGATGACTTCCTTGTCTTTACGCAGGAGCAGGATGTTCACGTAGAGTGTCATGTCATCAGGGCGTTCCCCGAGGGCGGTGAGCGCTTTCGACATCTCAGGTCTATCGGCCGGTGGCCACATTTTGTTGGTCACGCCTTTAGTAAAAGTGCCGTAGCCGTAGCTGATCGACCATGCTTCGAATTTCCCGATAGAGAACTTATAGATGTATGGGTTGGAGATCGTTTTTTCCGGAATCGCGTTGCCCGCTGCATCGGTCGCGGCTTGTTTGGCGGCCAGAGGCGTCGCAAGGCCGAGAGTGGTGAAGGCCGCGCCCAAGCCACCGATGAAATCGCGACGTGAAGGTTCCGTATGATGTTTTCCCATCGGTATAGAACGGTTGGTGGGAGGATAAAGTTTCGCGGAAGCGTGAAGAATTTGACGGGATATGATTTCGGCGCAAAAATGCCAATGCATTCCCGCAGTCGATTAAATCCTCTTTCCGAAAGCCTATCAGACTCTACGGCGATCCTGCTGATTCCGAGGCGCATTCACTTGAGAATTCTCTCTGTTTATTGGCGCGCCGGAATTCCGGTGGGGATGGTTACTTCATCATTTCGATGCCTGACAAGCGTCTGGCGTCGTTGCGGTCTGTGACGGTGAGTTTGAGCAGTCCGTTCGTTGAATCCGCGATCACGACGGTTTTGAGCGTGTCCGACTCATCCACCCGCCAGTTAGAAAAGCTTTCCAACTTGCCGCCTCCGTCGATGAAGGAGGAAGAAAACTGGGTGATGAAGGCATCCCGGAATCCTTTCTGGTCTGCCTCCATTTTGTAGGTGACATACTTGGCTCCGACATTGACGCCTAAAGATTGAAGCGTCTTCCAATCGATCTTCGGATCGACTCTGGCGTCTCCCCGCGCAAGCATTTCAAACGCCTCCTTGGCGAATGCAATATCCGCGACTCCTGTATTGCCTTTCGTGCCGGCATGTTTTCCATCACACGAGATTAGGGCGAGTAAAGCGGTGATTCCCGCGAAGATGAGAGCTGTTGTTTTCATGGTTGTGTTTCTGTTTTTGTCGAAATCGTATCTATTCAAGCAGGAGTGAATGGTCTCGGGGCTGAACTTGCTGAGCCCATAAGGGCAGAATGGGCTTTTGTGATGATGAAAGTTCCGTTGAACAGAGTCGCCGCGATTGCGTTCCTAGCTTTATATTTACAACCACATTCTCGCCAAAGGGCGGCCACCTTGCTATGGGGTTTAACCCTACGAAATTGCCAGTTCACTTATGGATTTGGCGGGCATCGCATGAATATGATACCATTCCAAAGAAAAAAGGATAAAAGATGGAAAAATAATGTTTAAAAGAGGGGAATCAAGGGTAGTATTCCTGTATGAAACTGACAGTTGAAATTGACGATGAAATTTTGGCCAACGCCATGAAATTGACGGGCGAGACCAAGAAAAGTCCAGCACTAGCAAAAGCCGCCACGGAATATGTGAAGCGGGAGATGGTCAAAAAATTCTCGGCAATGGTGATGGAAGGTCAGTTTGAGGATTATCCTATGACCAATGATGAACTGGAGGCGGTGGATCGCTGAATATGGTGATCATTGATACCAGTGCGTGGGTGGATTTTTTCCGCAGGGATGGCGATCTGCGTGTGAAGATGGCGGTAAAAGGACTGTTGGATGAATACGAGGGCGCGCTATGCGGGCCAGTGGAGATGGAATTTCTGGGTGGGGCGCGTGAAAACGAAATGCCGCGAATCAAGGTGTGGTTTGATCTGATCCCTTACGTTCGCAATGATCTAAAGATCTGGCGCGAGGCGGCGGAAAATTTCGCGATACTAAAAGCGAAGGGATTCACGGTTCCGTGGAATGACATTCTGATTGGAACGATCTCGAAAAGCCAATTGATGAGGGTTTATGCGAATGACAAGCATTTCGATGTGATGGCGGAGGTGCTTGGAGTGATGCTCTATCAGCCGGGGTATAATGGGATGTTTAATCCGGAGGGGTGAATTTGGATAAAATCTCGCAATTGATCGCACGCGTCGCTGATGGCAAACAGGACGGAACAATGCTATAAACTACGCTGCGGAAGCGGTGAGTTTTTTGCAGAAATCCATGCATTGATCCAGGGACTTGATCGCGCCTGATGGGGTGAGATCGCGGCGGCAGACGGTGGATACGGCGAGGCCTTGTTTGAGGCAGAGGTCGATGGGTTTGTCGTGGAACAATCCTTCGAGAAATCCTGCGCCGAATGCGTGATCGACTCCTGCGGAACCTGCGCGTTGATCCCATGGTAGGAAGTAACCGATCTGGTGATGGAAGCTGCCATCCGCACCAACGTAAACGGCGGCGGCACCAGACTGAATGATCACGGCTTTGCGTATACCGCAATCTAGCAGTTTATTTCCCGCACGCTTTGCGAGCTCGGGGTCGAAATGGTTTTCCGAATACAATTCCACGTTGAGCAGGGATTCTGTTAGGCGATCGTTGATAATAAGGTAATCGGCCTCCGCAAGAGTTTCTGTGAAATCATCGAGACTGGCGGTATGATCGATGGGTGCGATCTCGACGACCGTGGTGATGTTTTGTTTGCGTGCGTCACGGATGAGTTGGGTGGCTCCTCGGCGTCCGTATTCGGGATTGAACTCATCCAATTTTCCGAGTGCTCCGAGCGAACCGAGAAAGAGCATTTTCGGTGCGACGGCACGGAGTTTGACGTCTTTACGTGAGAACGTATCGCCGATGCCGCAGAAGTGGAAACAGGTGTGGCGTCCGGTGCTTTTGGTGGTGTAGACGTCGGTGTAGCCGGTGCTGGCACCGGGAATGGCAGCGATTTGTGTGATGTCGATTCCATGCTCGATGCTACATTCGATGATGTATTTGCCATCGAGATCCTGGCCGACTTTTGCTGCGGCGAAGAGTGGGAAATTGACCTCAAGTTTCGCTAGATTGATCAGGATGTTTAACGGCGCGCCGCCGTTGCTGACTTGCTCGCTGAGAATGTGCGCGCCGGATCTTTCGGTGGGGTAATGGTCGACGAGTTTTTGGTAATCGACAACAAAAGTTCCGACGGCGAGGAAGGCGGGAAGAGATGTGTTTGGCTCAGATGTTAGATTAGGCTTCTTCATGTTTACTTGAGGTGAGGATGGAAAGCAGCAGCACCCAGATGGTGACGGCGAGAATGGCGAGCGGGAGTTGGAGTTCGGCGGGAAAGCAATAGATGATGGCGACCATAGGAATCCAGAACGCCCAGTTGGTGATCAGCACGGGCAGGATTTGCGTGCCCCAGAAAGGTTTGAAGGGTTTCATTTGCGCGGTGACTTTGCGCCATGAGAAACCTTGGTTTTTCCAGAGGTAGAGGATGGTTTGGTAGGGATTTGCGAGAAATACCGTCCAGACGAATTGGTCGAAAAGCACTTTGGGGACAAGCACCTGCCATGAAGTGCCGCTGCCAAAGAGATGGACTTGGAGCAGATAGAAGTAGTTTTGAATCACTCCAAGAATGCCGAAGATGGAGAGGTTGAAAATAGCGTTGGTCGTATTGGTTCGCGTCCAACGCTTTTCCTTGGACATCAGAACTTTCACCGCCTCAGCCAAGATTCCGACGGAAAGTCCCATTCCGAGAAATGGAAACAGCAGCCCCATTTTTGCCTGCAATGCATTGAGTGCGGAAAAGAATCCCTGCGTGGCGGGGACTGCATAATAGAGAACCGCCACCATGGCCATGATTCCCCATACAAACATCGCAGGTTTGAGGCTTTGTTTTGCAGCTTTGAATCCAGCGCGTGCGCTGTTCTGAAACATGTCATCCCAGAAGGGCGAATCAGCAGGAATCGCTTGGTAAGTGCTCCACTGAAACGTACCAGTCGTAAGGCTGTTGCGGCTGCGATAAAAACGTCGACCACCTGAGGGAATTTCATGAATCGTCGCGCTGTTGGCAGTGAGAGTGTCGTTGAGGATGAACATAAGGCTGTTGGGTGATTGCAACGATGCATGAGCAGATCCGAAGCCAAGACTCCCGTATTTAAAGGATTTCTTGCGATGTGAATCGGTTTCAGATGCGGGTGTCTAACAGATGAAAACACTTCATTTGATAAATTCAAAAAAAGGATTCGTTAGGTATGAATCACAAGACGCGCTTGATGATATCGCCATGAATAAAGCTCATAAAGGTTCATTCTCCATATTCACGTCCCGCAAAACGTGTTCTTCACGCATTGCTCGGGAAGAGGAGCGAGTTCCAGATCCGCATACGCAGAAATTTCCTCGAACGGATTTGCCAGCGCATCGGCTAAGCGGTGGAAGAGGGAGAAGTCGTTTTGGTAGGCGGCTTGGATCGCTTCTTCGATGCGGTGGTTGCGCGGGATGAGGATGGGGTTGGTGGATTTCATCTTCGCGATGTGATCGGCAGATTTTGTTAGGGATTTCCAATCGTTGATCCATTTTACGGCGGCTTGAGGATCTGAGAAAATCGATGCTAGGTCTGCGCGTGTGTCTTCGGCAGCTAGCAAGGTGAGGTGGCGGAAGAAGAGGGTGAAATCGACTTTATTCTGAGCGAGCGTGCCGAGGGTGGTTTTGATAAACGCGGCGCTCGCATCGAGATCGGTAACAGTTGATAAACCGAGTTTCTCGCGGAAATGGTTGAGGTAGGCGGGTTGGAAATGCTGGATGAACTGATCGAGTGCTGCGGTTGCGATTTCTTTGGCGCGTTCCGGTGAGGGATCGAGGATAGGTAGTAACGTTTCTGCGAGGCGTGTTAGATTCCAATGCGCGATGGTGGGTTGGTTGCCCCATGCGTAGCGGCCATTGCGATCAATGAAGCTGAAGACTGTATCGGGATGGAAGGTGTCTATGAAAGCGCATGGGCCGTAATCAATGGTTTCGCCGGAGATCGAACAGTTATCCGTATTCATCACTCCATGGATGAAACCGAGCGGTAACCATTTCGCGACTAACAAGGCTTGGGCGTGAATGACGCTTTCAAGAAATGCGAGCGCAGGATTTTCTTCATCGGCTGCTTGCGGGTAATGGCGAGCGATGCAGTGATCGGTTAGAATTTGGATGGCTTCGGTATCTTGGCGCGCGGCGAAGTATTGAAACGTGCCGACGCGGATGTGGCTGGCGGCAACGCGGGTGAACACGCCGCCGGGTGCAGGTTCTTCGCGCTCTACGATTTCTCCGGTGTAAACCGCGGCTAGAGCGCGAGTGGTGGGAATGCCGAACGCTTGCATGGCTTCACTGACGAGGTATTCACGCAGTACGGGACCGAGAGCGGATTTGCCATCGCCACCACGTGAAAAAGCAGTGCGGCCGGAGCCTTTGAGTTGGATGTCGCGGCGTTTGCCATGGATGTCGACGACTTCTCCGAGTAGGATAGCGCGGCCGTCGCCGAGTTGGGGGACGAAGCCACCGAATTGGTGGCCGGCATAAGCTTGGGCGATGGGTTCTGCTCCTTCTAGAATCTCATTTCCGGATAATGCAGCGAGAGCGGTGGGGGATTCCAGCCATGCGGGATCGATCCCAAGTTCGCTGGCGAGAGCGGGGTTGGTTCGGATCAAGAATGGCTCTGGAGCACCCGCGGGCTTCTGTTTGGAAAAGAAGCGTTCAGGCAGGTGGGCGTAGGAGTTTTGGAAAGGAATTCCCATGCCGGAGCATCGTTTAGAAAGAAAGGGGTTGCAAACCCCTTCTCCATGTTGCTTGAAGTCGGTCATGCCTAAAGCCGTTTCGCCCCTATTTGTTTGCGGGGCAACTGCGTCCGGTAAGACCGCCTACGCCTTGCGGATGGCGAAGGAGTTGGGCGGGGAGATTATAAATGGCGATGCGTTTCAGTTATTCCGAGGGATCGAGATTTTGAGTGCGGCTCCGAGCGAGGAGGAGAAGAAAGGTTTTTCTCACCATTTGTTTGGCGTATTAGAGCCGGGCGAACACTGCGATGCCGGTCGGTATTTCGAGATGGCGATGCCAGTGATTTCCGAAATCCAGTCGCGTGGCAAAACGCCGATCGTGGTGGGTGGATCTGGATTGTATTTGAAATTCCTCACTCATGGCCCATCGCCGTTGCCGAAAGGGGATGAAAAGATGCGGGCAGAAATGGACGGTCAGACGTTGGAGGATTTGTTAGAGGAGTTAGAAAAAATTGATCCTGTGGAGGCTGCGCAGGTGAACCAGGGAAACAAGCGTTATGTTTCGCGATCGCTGGAGATTTGTAGGCTAACGGGTGAGAAAGTTTCCGAGTTACGCGACGGTTGGGAGCGCAAGACAGCGGAGTTGGAGAAAACGCTCAAAGGGGTGTGGCTGATTCGTGAACGTGCGGATCTGCATGAGAGGATTGCGATGAGAACGCGGCAGATGCTTTCAGAAGGCGCGATCCAAGAGGTTAAGAAATTCCAGGGAGTTTCCGGAAACTGGGAGAAGGCGATAGGCGTGAAAGAAATCCGACGATTTCTAACAGGAGAAATTTCCCTTGAGCAGTGCGAGGAGTTGATTGTATTCGCGACACGTCAATATGCGAAGCGGCAGGAGACGTGGTTTCGGCGCGAGAAGTGGTTGGAGCGTGTGGAAATCTGTTAGGACAAGACTTCGTCTTGCGATTCTTCAAAATCCAACTCACGCACACGTTTCTTATCGCGGACGATTTCGACTTCTCTGCGTAAAGTTTCACGGAGAGTGGTGGCATCAGTGACAGCTGGGATGGCGATTTTAGGAAGTGAGCGATCCGAGGTTTCGAGATGGAGAGAACCGAGGTTGAGGATGCGCATCCACCATGTTCTCTCAAGAAGCACGTCTTTGACGCGGTATAGTTCCACTTCGTCGATGGTTTGATTCAAGACGCCTTTACTAATTCTGAGGCGCTGAGAAGTGAGTTCAAATGCTTCGCAGCGAATGACGAGGTAGCGCCAGATCATCCATACCAGAGGCAAGATCAATGCCGCGAATGCGGGCGGAAAGGCTGAAAAGATTCCTCCGACGACGATGCCAGCGGATAATATTAAAGCCATACTGAAATGGCCAATGTTTAACCATTGCGATGGGCTGCCTTTCCAGAGAGGAGTCTCGGTTTCTTGAGTCATGCGCTGAGGCTAGCATGAATTTCCGAGAGGGAAATGAGAAAGGTGAAGGGATATAAGTCATAAGTCCTATATGTCGTATAGGACTTATCTTTTCATCATCTAAGCCTAGACTTGCAAGTTGTGAGCTGAGAGGCGATTGAAGGGCATGGACCGATGGTTTTTGATCGCTGCAACCTTGCTCGCCACTGTGGCGGGGGTGCGGGGTTTGTTGGTTTTAAGACATGGCAACAGGAGCCGGTGGACGGTTTGGTGGATGATAGGGGTGATGCTTTGTCAGATGGGTTATCTGGCGGCGCGTGGAGAAATGCGTGGGGCCTGTCCGTTGCGGAGTATTGCGGAGATCTCGGTATTTTTGGCGTGGTCGCTGACTTTGTTTTATTTGTTGGTTGGGCCGGTGTATCGGATTTCTTTACTCGGGGTTTTCACTGCTCCCGTGGTGGTGATTTTCCAGGGATTTGCGTTGTTGCCCGGGCGTTTGGCTGCGAATCCGGAAAAGGTTTTGAATACGAGTTTCTGGGGAGAAATGCATTCCTCGATGTCGGTTCTGGCTTATGGGGCGTTGGCGTTGGCGGCGGTGGCGGGAGTGATGTTTCTGGTGCTTGATCGTCAGTTGAAGGAGCATCATCTCAAGGGCGGGTTGTTTCGGAATTTGCCTCCGGTGCGGGAGTTGTTGGTATCGCTGGAGCGATTGCTCTGGCTGGGGATGGTGCTTTTAACGGTGGGTGTCATTGCAGGATTGTTGATGCCTGACTTGGGTAAAGACGCGATGGGTCACCTGATCGCTGCGGTTGGAGTGTGGGCGGGTTATGTCATTTTAATGGTCACCAAGCGGGTGAGGGGTATCACGGGACGGCGGTTCGCTCTGGGTGCAGTTGCACTTTTCGTCCTTTCACTTGGAGTTTTTGCTTTTGTCTAAATGGAATTAGTTTGTCTCGGAGTGAATCATAAGACCGCACCCGTCGAGGTGAGGGAGCGTTTTGCTGTGGGAACGACCAAGCTGGGCGAGGCAGCGCAGCAGTTGTTAGAGATGGCTGGTGCTCCGGAGGGAGTGGTGGTGTCCACTTGTAACCGCACCGAATTTTATCTCGCAGCAGAGGATGCGACGGCAGTATTGGAGCGCTTGCAGAGCGGGTTGGCGGAAAAGGTTCACGGCCACGAAGAGCCATTTTATCATTATAAGCAAAAAGCTGCAGCACGACATCTGTGCAAGGTGGTGAGCGGTTTGGACTCGATGCTGTTAGGAGAAACGGAAATTTTCGGTCAGGTGAAGCAAGCCTATCAAGCCGCGCACGAAGCTGGAGCGACAGGACCGATGTTGAACAAGCTTTTTCAGAAAGTTTTCAGTGTGGGGAAAAAAGTGCGAACTCAGACATCGATTCAAGAGGGATCGACTTCGATCGGAAACGTGGCGGTGGAGTTGGCGGAGAAAATTTTCGGCCATTTAAAAGACAGCGAAGTGATGGTCTTGGGTGCGGGTGAGATGAGCCGATTGACCGCGCAGGCATTGGTATCGCGCGGTGCGAAATCGATCATCGTGGCAAACCGGACGCATGAGCGTGCGATCGAACTTGCGGAGGAGATGAAGGGACGGGCAGTGCGGTTTGATAACTGGTTGGACGAGTTGAAAAACGTGGATGTAGTGATTTCATCGACCGGTGCTCCGCACACGATCATCCATCGCGAGGAGGTGGAGTCGTTGCGTCGTGCAAGAAAGTTCCGGCCGTTGTTCATGATCGATATCGCGGTTCCAAGGGATATTGAACATTCGGTTGGCGAGATTGAGGAGGTGTATCTTTATGACATCGATGCGCTAGAGCAGCTTGCGGAAGAGGCGAGAGCGCGACGCGGTTATCAAATCATCGAGTGCGAAAAAATCATTGAGACGGAGTTGGAGAAATTGGTTTCACCTTTCATAAATCTATAATGAATCCGGCTTTAGAAACCTTGGTGCTGGCGTTGCAGGAGCATCGTGTGGAGGGTGGTGAGGTGTTGTTTTTGGGAGCGGAGCCGCATCCGGATTTGCCTCTATTGGTAGGGTGGCAAGCGTTGAAGCCGCTGGCGGATGCTTGTGAGGTTGCGGGTATGGAGCTTACTACAAAACCAACGGGTAAATTTTCTACCGTATTGTTTTTACCAGGGAAAACCAAAGAAGAGGCGTTGGCGGGTTTTGCGATGGCGCATGATCTGTTAGAAAATGGCGGAAGGTTGGTAGTTGCGATGGCGAACACGGCGGGGGCAGCGCGTTTTGAGAAAGAGCTAGGAAAGGCATCACCACTTTTGTTTTCGGTATCGAAGCACAAATGCCGAGCGTTTGCCGTTTCGAATGTGGAGCCGTGGGAAGGGTCGTTGCTGAGTGCGTGGCGTGATCTTGCTGAACCACAGAAGATTCCCGAAACCTCTTTCATGACTCAGCCGGGAGTCTTTAGTGCAAAACACATTGATCCCGGTTCGTTGTTGTTGGCGGCGCATTTGCCGGTTTCGCTACGCGGAAATATTGCGGATCTCGGTGCTGGTTGGGGGTTTCTGAGTCATGTGGCGTTAGAGAAATCGCCTAACATATCGCGCATCGATCTATTTGAGGCCGATGCTCGGGCGTTGGATTGCGCGCGGAAAAATGTTACGGGCAATGTGCATTTCCATTGGCATGATGTGACGAAGGGTTTGCCTGAAACATATGATCACATAATCATGAATCCGCCGTTCCATACCGCGCAGTCGAAGGATGTCGATCTTGGGAAAGCGTTTCTTAGTGTCGCCGCTGCGGCTCTGAAACGAAATGGAACCTTACACATCGTTGCGAATCGCCAGTTGCCTTACGAAGCGCATTTGCAGGAGCTTGGGTTGCGCTCGCGTTCGATCGCGGAGGATCACGCTTACAAAGTGATTTTTGCATCGAAATAAATCGGTGTTAATCCGCCAGCGACTGAGCGTAGATATCGTCTGAAGAATTCAGGATAATGAGCATGGGACGACAGCAGACCTCGCAGTCGTAATCGTATTCGGTAGGCATCTCGGATTCCGGCGGGATGGCGATTTCGAAGGTTTCGAAACAGGTCGGGCAAGTGACGGGGTAGGTGTGCATGTGAGTGACTGGTGCTGAGTTAGCAGTGATCAGTGTTTATTATATCGTTGGCGGCGATAAATCGGATATCGACATTGATAGGGAGAAGTTTAAAAATTGAGAACTCAAATGATGAAGAAGTGTCCATTTTGCGCGGAGGAGATCCAAGAAGAGGCAGTGAAGTGCAAGCACTGCATGGAATTTCTCGATCCATCCAAACGGCCAGTGATTACGCAGACTCCTGTGAAAAGCGTTGTACCATGGTATTGTAATACTCGATTCATCATTGTGACCTTCTTAACGGTGCCGCCATTCGCACTTCCTATGGTTTGGCTTCATCCAAAATTGCACGTGATTTGGAAAATGGTCATCACGGTCTTGATCGCTCTGATTTGCTGGGGGATGTACCGAACGTTTGTAGCGTTCGTGGAGCAGTTCGAAGAGGCTACGAAGATGTTGAATGGGATGCAGATCTGAGGTGACCAGATGGAACATACTCGAAGAGAGGAGTGAGACGCCGCAGCTACTGGCGCTCTAACAGAATCTCATTTCCTAGCACCACCAAGTCGATGCGGCCTTGTAGAGTTTTGTTTAGGAAGGGAGTGTTTTGGGATTTGGACTTCATGAAGTCCTTGGTGAAGGTCGAGGTGGCTTCGGTGTTGAAGAGTGTGAGGTTGGCGGTTTGGCCTTCGGCGATGGTTGGAACGTCGAGTGACATTAGGCGACGGGGCTCGGCGGAGTATTTTTTGACGAGCGTGTCCCAGCCGAATTTTCCTTCTTTGACGAAGAAGTGGTAGAGCGAGACCACCGCGGTATCGAGGCCGGTGATGCCGTTGGGGGCGGAGACGAAGTCTTGGGATTTCTCGAAGGGGCTGTGTGGAGCGTGATCGGTGGCGATCATGTCGAAAGTGCCGTCGAGCAAGCCTTCAAGCAGGCCTTCGTTATCGGCTTTGCCGCGCAGGGGTGGGTTCATTTTGTAATGGGTATCGAAATCGCCGATATCCTCGTCGGTGAAGAGTAGGTGGTGAGGAGAAACCTCGGCGGTGACTTTGACATCGCCGCGGGATTTCCACCAGCGGATGGTTTCCATGCCCATTTTGGAGGAGACGTGTTGGATGTGGATGTGAGCGCCCGTGGCGTGGGCGAGGCGGATGTCGCGGTCGATGATGATTTCCTCTGCGCAGGCAGGGGAGCCGGCGATGCCGAGTTTGTATGCGGTGGGTCCGTCGTTGAGAGCGCGTGGTCCCGCGAGTTCGGGGACTTCGCAGTGCGAGGCGAAAAACATTCCAAACTCGGAGGCGTATTGCATCGCGCGGTAGAGCACGGAGGAGTTTAGGGTGGTGTCGCCATCGTCGGTGAGCATTTTCACTCCGGCGGCGCGCATGCCATCGATTCCTGCCATTTCTTTTCCGTCGCGGCCTTTCGTGACGCAGCCGGAGGTGTAGATGGGGATGCGGGAGTTGCGCTTTCCGGATTCGAGAACCGCACTGACGACCGCACCGGAATCGAGCGAGGGGGAGGTGTTCGGCATCATGACTAGGCCGGTGATCCCGCCGTTGATGGCCGATTCCGATCCGCTGGCGATATTTTCTTTGTGCTCTTGACCGGGCTCGCGCAAATGCACGTGGGCATCGAAAAATGCCGGGCATAGAACCTGATTTTTGCAGTCGATGACTTTTGCGTTCTCTGCTGCGGTAATGCCTTTGGCGATTTTTTGAATCACACCATCTACGATCAGAACATCTGCGGAAAGGAGGTCGGGTGAGGATTCAGAGGCGATGCGTGCGTTGCGCAGAAGCAGGTTCATGCGCCGCATCCTAATTTTTAAATCTCAAATATTAAACCCTAAACTTTAATGAAGAATTGTTGCATCTCATTAGATGCAGAACCGGCTGAGGTATTATTTTTGGGATTTAAAGTTTAAAATTTAAAATTTGGCTAATTGGCAGGATTGATGGCGAAAATTGCTCAAATGGCACGTGATTTGCTTTAAATTACTTGTCGGTGGAGCCGGCAGATGATTTTTTGTCCCTGCTTCACTGCAAAACCAATCGCTAACCCGAATAAACAACAACTAAAATGGCTAAATACGTATTAGAGTACCTCTGGCTGGACGGCTACACACCTGTTCCAAACATCCGCGGCAAATCCCAAGTTAAGGAATTCGCATCTTTCCCTAAACTCGAAGAACTTCCTGAGTGGGGCTTCGACGGCAGTTCGACCCAACAGGCACCGGGCGGTAGCTCCGACTGTGTCTTGAAGCCGGTTGCCATTTATCCGGACACTACCCGTCGCAATGGTGCGATCGTCATGTGCGAAGTTATGATGCCAGACGGCACCCCGCACCCTTCCAACGCACGCGCCACCATCCTCGACGACCCAGGCGCATGGTTTGGCTTCGAACAGGAATATTTCCTTACTCAAGACGGCAAGCCACTTGGCTTCCCTGTTGATGGTTATCCAGCACCACAAGGTCCTTACTATTGCGGCGCAGGCTACAAAAACGTAGGTGACATCGCTCGCTCCATCGTTAACGAGCATCTTGATCTTTGCATCGACGCAGGAATCAACCACGAAGGTATCAACGCCGAGGTTGCTAAAGGCCAATGGGAATTCCAGATCTTCGGTAAAGGCTCCAAGAGTGCTGCTGACCAAATCTGGGTTGCACGTTACCTTCTTAACAGACTTTGTGAAAAATACGGTATCGACGTGGATTACCACTGCAAACCGATCAAAGGCGACTGGAACGGTTCCGGTATGCACGCAAACTTCTCCACTACTTATCTTCGTGAAAAAGGTGGTAAAGCATACTTCGAAGCTCTTATGGCTCAATTTTCTAAAAATGTGGAAGAGCACATCGCCGTTTACGGCCCAGATAACCACCTTCGCTTGACCGGTCTCCATGAGACTCAGTCTATCGATAAGTTCTCTTATGGTGTTGCTGACCGCGGTGCGTCCATTCGTGTTCCACACAGCTTTGTCAAAGGAGATAAGTATCAAGGTTACCTTGAGGATCGTCGTCCGAACTCGCAAGGTGATCCATACCAGATCGCTTCGCGCATTCTTAAGACGATTTCCGAAGTTCCGCTTCCATAAGGCTGCGAATGGCATAAGTCTTAACACTTCTAGGCCGTCTTCCTTCCCGGAAGGCGGCTTTTTTCTGATATATTTGGAGGGGCGAAAGAAAGTTGGTTGAGATAGGGCTTGAAACCTTGCAGGATTTATTGAACACGCTGAGTTTCGAAAGCAACGAATGGTAAAAAACGCACAAGCGGAAGAATTGATCTTCAACGGAATCCCGGCATCACCGGGGATTGCGGTGGCGCCTATTCATGTGAATGCGCGAGGGTTTTCCGCACCGGAGATTTATGAAATTCCCGAAGAGCAGGTAGACGAGGAACAAGTGCGGTTTCAGAACGCGGTGGATATCACCAAAAAACAACTGACTGATCTGCAGAATCGGTTGGAGTCTCTCGCGGGAAATTCTGAAAGTGAGATTTTTGAGGCGCACGTGATGTTGCTTGAAGATAAATCGTTGATCAGTCGGGTGATGACTGCGATTGAGAAGCGGCAGCAGAATGCGGAATACGCGTTCTATGCGGTAATGCAGAATTTCTTGGAAGCGATGCGTCGCATACCCGATGCATATCTGCGCGAGCGCACGGCGGATATCGAGGATGTTTCGCAACGGGTGTTACGAAATTTCAAAGTAGACGAGGATAGCGGGCATCAAGCGCCGGACGGGACTCACATTCTTCTCGCCTATGATTTGTCCCCCTCGGATACCGCGTCGATGAATCGCAGGCATTTGTTAGGTTTCGCGACCGAGCAGGGAAGTGTGAACTCGCATACTGCGATTCTTGCGCGCTCGTTCGGGATACCGGCAGTGGTCGGACTTGAGGCTTCGGTCATTCAAGTGACCGCGCTCACTCCGGCAGTGATCGATGGCTACTCCGGAAAATTGATTTTGAATCCAACACGTGAGACGTTGGAAAAATACATTCTTCTCGCTGCTGAAAAAGAGAAGCAAAGCAACGAACTCGATGCTCGGAAAAACGAGGCGACCGAAACGAATGACGGGCGGGTTATCACTTTGTCGGCAAACATCGAGTTTCTTGAAGAGCTTCATCAAGTCAAAGAAAGCGGAGCGAAAGGTGTTGGACTCTATCGAACAGAATTCCTGTTATTGAATGGCAGTGAAATGCCCGATGAAAACGAGCAAGCAGAAGCCTACGAGCGTGTCGGGAAAGCGGTGGACGGGAATATCGTCATCATTCGCACCTTGGATGCAGGTGGCGATAAGCTTCCGATCGAGCCGTTGACCGAGCCCGAGCCTAACCCATTCCTGGGTTGGCGTGGCATTCGAGTTTCGCTCTCACGTCCAGCGATGTTCCGTGATCAGTTGCGCGCGATCCTGCGTGCTAGTGCACATGGAAAGCTTGCAGTGATGTTCCCGCTAGTTTCTGGTTTATCGGAATTGATCCGCGCCCGGGAGATGTTGACGCGTTGTATGGATGAGCTGACTTCTGAGGGCGTTCCATTTAATGACAAAATTCCAGTTGGGGTGATGATCGAGGTGCCGTCCGCTGCGGTGTGTGCGGATTTGCTAGCTCCGCATGTTGATTTCTTTTCGATAGGAACGAATGATTTGATTCAATACACCGTGGCGGTTGACCGGGTGAATCCGCACGTCGCGGATCTTTACAGGCCAACTCATCCCGCTGTGATTCGTTTGATCAAACGCACTGTCGAAGCCGGTGAGGCACAGGGAATTTGGACAGGAGTTTGTGGTGAAATGGCCGGCGATATTCGGCTTACTCCGTTGTTGTTAGGTTTGGGTGTGGAGGAACTTTCGGTTTCTCCTAAAATTCTGCCTAAAGTGGGTCAGGTGATTCGTTCTCTGAATTACGGCGATTGCCATGCACTGGCGGAGCAGGTGTTGAAAGAATCCCGCTCGCAAAGAATTTTAGATTTGAGCATGGAAATTGCCGAGAGGTGTTATCCCGATTTATTAGATTGAGTGTTGGGTGGGGCATCACACTAAAATGACTTCCTAAGATGCGATGGTAGGATGTTGAGTTGTTCGCGGTATTTCGCGACGGTGCGGCGGGCGATGGTGATGCCTTGTTTGGCTAAGGCTTTGGTGATTGCGTCGTCTGAGAGAGGCTTGGCTTGGTTTTCCTGAGATACGAGTTGTTGGATGGCCTCGCGGACACCGGCGTTGGAGACTTCGGTTCCGCCTTCGGTTTGGTATCCGGTGGCGAAAAACGCGCGCATTTCCATTAGGCCTTGCGGGGTGAGGATGTATTTCCCTGCAACAGCTCGAGAGACCGTAGTTGCATGAAGTTGCAATTCATCGGCGATGTTGTTCATCGTCAATGGACGCAGGAAGCGCGGGCCTTTTTCCAGGAAATCGGTTTGTTGATCGATGAGCTTGTGGGCGATCGCGAGGATAGTTTCTTGGCGGAGTGAAATCGATCGAATCAAGCTGCGGCCATCGCGGATTTGATCGCGGAGAAACGCGCGTGCTTTCGCGTCCACGCCTGATTTTCCGATCATGTCTTTATAAAAATCGTTGATGCGCAGGCTGGGCAGGTGTTCACCTGTTAGTCGTGCGGACCATTTGCCATCATCGTTTTTCTCAATGATCACATCGGGAAGGATGTAGGGATTTCCGGTAGGATCAAATTCGCCTCCTGGGTTAGGGGAGAGACGGCTGATGTTGGCGGCGGCTTCCGTGACCCGATCCACGCTGATACTGAGAGCTTTGGCGATTTGTGGGTAACGTTTCCTCGCGAGATCTTCGAGGTGATCTTTGACGATTTTGTATTCGATCGTTTCTGTTCCGGATGCGCGATCAAGCTGGATCAATAGAGCTTCGGGGATGCCTGAAGCGCCAACTCCTGCTGGATCGAAGCTTTGGATCAGGCTGAGTGCCTCGCGGAGATTCTTAAAAGTGGATGATGAATTCATCCCGATTTTTTGCAAAGGCTCATCGAGAAATCCGCGTTCGTTGATGAAGCCTAACAGCTCTTGGGCGGCTTTGCGAACGGATGGCTCGATCAATGAAAGATCGAGCTGTTGTTGAAGATGTTGTTGAAGGCTTTCGGGGGCTACGATGTTGTCATATAGGCGCTGACGACGCTCTTCATCTTCTTGAGTCCACGGGCTGTTTTTCCCATCCATGATGGAACGGTCCCTCCAGTCGTCATCGGTTTCGTTCAGGTAATCCAAAGAGTCCGGATCCTCGCCTTCTTCGTATTCTTGATCTAGCGATTCAAGTTCCGTGACGTCCTCAAGGGTGGGATTTGTTTCCAGAGCTTGGCGTAGAAGCTGGTTGAGCTCCAGAGTGCTAGCCTGCAAGATCTCCAAGCTCTTGCGCATCTGCGGCGCGAGAGTTTGAGACTGAGAGAGAGACTGGTAGAGTGAAGCTTCGGCCATTTGGCAGTGCGGAAATACGCCTACACAAAGCTAGTCACATAGATTACTGAAAATGAAGCATAATTTGTGCCAATTATGACATTTAGCGGTGTGGGTTTCAGGCTTTTTTATGACAGGGAGGGAGGAGTTAAAGGAGGGGAGGAGTAGATAAGAATTTTTTAATAACAATGAGATAACTGTTATACGGGTGTGTTTTGAGGTTTGGAGTTGTAATCTTCCCACCTTTACCTCCTCCCTCCCTGTAAAAAAAGCCGTAAAATTTCTTTCGGCCACCTTTCTATAGGGGGATTGCTTTACCCGAAATAACTCACGCCCGCTGCAAAGATTGGCTGGGTTTTGTTTCCGGGGATATTTTTCGCGACGCCATGGGAATATCTTTCTGAGTGGGCCATTTTCCCGAACACGCGACCGCAAGGCGAGGTGATGCCTTCGATGGCGTGGAGCGAGCCGTTCGGGTTGAACGGGTGCTGCATGCTTGGGTTGCCTTGGGGATCGCAGTATTGAGTGGCGATCTGGCCGTTGGCGCAAAGTTGAGCAATGACTTCCTCAGGGGCGTAGAATTTGCCTTCGCCGTGGGAAACGGGGATCGTGTGGATCGTTCCGATTTCTTGGTTGGCCAGCCAAGGGGAGGAATTGTTGATGATACGGGTTTGAACGTAATGGGAAATGTGGCGGGAGATGTCGTTATGAACGAGCGTGGCCGAGTTGGTATCTGTGGGGATGACTTTGCCATGGGTGGCGAGTCCGGTTTTGATCAGAGCTTGGAAACCGTTGCAAATTCCGAGAATCAAACCATCGCGGTTTTCTAGGAGGTCTGAAATCGCATCGGCAACGCTTGGGTTACGCAGGATGGTGGCGATGAATTTTGCGGAGCCATCGGGTTCGTCACCTGCTGAGAAACCACCGGGGACGAAAAGGATCTGTGAGGTTTTGATTTGCTCGGCAAGAGCGTGTATCGATTCCTCGATGTGTTTTGCGGAGAGGTTGCGGAAGACTTCGATGTGTGTCTCTGCACCGACACGTTGGAAGGCGCGGGCAGAATCGTATTCGGAGTTGGTTCCGGGGAAGGCCGGAATCAAAACCTTTGGTTTTGAGTGCCGAGTGATCAGTGATCGGTGAACAGTGGATGAAGAAATAGGTCTTATAGGATCTATAGGACTTATTTTGGATTGTTCCGGCCGTGTTGGGTAGATGGGTTCTAGGGCGGATTGCCAAGCGGTTTGGAGATCGGTTAGAGAGTGGGACTCGCCGTTGATGGTGAGGGTTGGATCTTCGGTGGTTTTGCCGATGATGGTGGCTCCCAGTATGGAATTCGTTGCTGCGTGCTCGATAAGGAAACTGAAATAGGCTGGGCCGGAGGTAGAAAATGCGGACGGGGCGTCCGCGCTCCCATTGAAACCGATCCGGTTACCGAAGCAGCACTTGGCGAGTGCGGCGGGGATGCCTGCTGCGCCGATGTGATGGAGGGAAATGATTTTGCCGGCTTTGTTGAGTTGGTGAAGCGATTCGGCGATTTGTTTGAGGGCTTCGAAATCCGGTAGGCCGTTTGCAAGGATCGGAGTTGATACCAATGAAACCGTCGAATCGGTTTTCTTGAACTCAGGTGAAAGTGCCAGTGAAGCGTATCCCGGTGCGAGTGCGAAGGAGACGAGGGTGGGTGGGACGTCGAGTTCGTTGAACGATCCTGACATGGAATCTTTACCACCGATGGCAGCAAGACGGAGTTCGTGCTGAGCGCGGAACGCACCTAACAGCGCGGCGAAGGGAAGTCCCCAACGTTTGGGATCGCTGCCAAGGCGGGGAAAATATTCCTGGAGAGTCAGGCGGATATCGCTGAGTCGAGCACCAGCGGCGACGGCTTTGCAGACCGATTCAGTGACGGCGTATGCGGCACCGTGGAAAGGGGATTGCTCGGAAAGGTAGGGATCGAAGCCCCATGACATAAACGTGGCGGCATCGGTTTCTCCTTCTAACAGAGGAAGTTTTGCGACCATCGCATCTGGCGGTGTGAGTTGATTAGATCCACCGAAAGGCCAGAGGACGGTGTTCGCACCGACTGAACCGTCGAACATTTCGCCGAGGCCTTTTTGGGAGGCGATGTTGAGGGATTTTAAGTGATCAGTGATCAGTGAGCAGTGAGCAGTGGAAGAAATGGCTTTAGCGGTTACTTCAACTTTTGCGGTTTGTTGGACGCCGTTGGTGTCTAGGAAGGCTCTGCTGAGGTTGACGACTTCTTTGCCGCGCCAATTCATGATCAAACGACCCGAGTCTGTGACGTCCGCGACGTGGACGCATTCGAGGTTTTCTTTATCCGCTTCGCGGATGAAGAATTCGATTTCTGATGGATCGACGCATACCGCCATGCGCTCTTGAGATTCGGAAATGGCGAGTTCGGTGCCGTCGAGTCCGTCGTATTTTTTAGGAACGGCATCGAGGTTGATGATGAGAGAAGGAGCAATTTCACCGATAGCAACTGAGACACCGCCGGCGCCGAAGTCGTTACAGATTTTGATTTTGCGGGTGAGTTCTGGATTGCGAAAGAGGCGTTGAATTTTGCGTTCGGTTGGCGCATCGCCTTTCTGGACTTCAGCGGAATTTTCTAAAGCGGTGTCGGTATGTTCTTTGGAAGATCCGGTGGCGCCGCCGACTCCATCTCTACCAGTGCGACCCCCGATGAGGAGAATGACATCGCCGGGTGCTGGGCTACCGCGGAAAACATTAGAGCGTGGAGCGGCTGCGACCACGGCACCGATTTCAAGGCGTTTGGCGACGTAGCCTGGGTGATAAACTTCAGCGACTTGGCCGGTTGCGAGGCCTATTTGGTTACCGTAGGAGGAATAACCTTTTGCTGCGATTTGGCAGATTTTTTTCTGAGGAAGTTTGCCGGGTAGCGTTTTCGAAAACGGAGTGAGGGGATTTGCTGCGCCAGTGACGCGCATCGCTTGATAGACGTAGGAGCGTCCGGAAAGGGGATCTCGAATGCAACCTCCCAAGCAAGTTGCAGCACCACCGAAAGGTTCGATCTCGGTTGGGTGGTTGTGGGTTTCGTTTTTAAACTGAATCAACCATTCTTCAGAGCGGGGAGCAGAGAGTTTGGAGTTTGGAGAAGAGGTGGAGTTTGAAATTTGAACATTAACGACAATCGATGCGGCATTGATTTCTTCGGAGACTTCGAGGTTATCGAGTTCGCCGGAGGCTTTGAGTTCGCGCATGCCAATGAGAGCGATGTCCATCAGGGTGACGGGACGGTCGTCGCGGTTGAGTTTTTTGCGGACGTCGCAGTAGATGTTATAGGTTTCTTCGATGAGTTCCGAGCCTGCACCGAATTTAATGTCATCAATAGCTGTTAGGAAAGTGGTATGGCGGCAGTGATCGGACCAATAGGTGTCGAGCATGCGGATCTCGGTCAGAGTTGGTGGACGACCTTCCTCGTTTTTGAAATAGTTCTGGGTGAACGCAACATCGGCCTCGGACATGGCGAGGGACATGGCTTTGCGGATTTTTTCAGGGGAGTCGGTGAGGAAACTTTCTAAGATCTCGATGTCTTTTGGCGGTGCGGGATCGGCTGGACGGGTGGATTCGGCTGCAACGGTGACTTCGTGGGAGTCGACGGCGTTGATGACGTAGGATTTGATTACTGAGACTTGTGCGTCTGAGATTATACCTTTCAGAATGACGATCTGTGAGGCGCGAACGACGGGTTTATCTTTTCCGGTTAGGATCTGAATGCATTGTGCGGCGGAGTCGGCGCGTTGGTCGAACTGGCCCGGAAGGTAGGCAAAGGCGAAAGCATTTTCCTCTGGGTTGATGCTGAGTTCGTTGAAAAGGAGATCGGTTTGGGGTTCCGATAAAATGCTGCTGGAGGCTTGGGCGAATTCTTCGTTGGAGATGCCCTCGACATCGTAGCGGTTTAGAAGACGGAGAGATTCGAGGTTATGAAGATTCAGTGATTCGCGAAGGTCGTGGAGGAGGTGTCTGGCCTCGTTAGCGAAGTTAGATTTCTTTTCGACGAAGAGAGTGTGGGACATTGAAGTGATCGGTGAAAAAATAGAAATAGTGATTCGTTCGGATAATTTAAAGGCTATCGGATGGGCTAAGCCGGTAGGTGACCGGCTCTCCGGTATTAGCCTTTGATTTCTAAAAGCATTTGCGGATTGTTCGGGAACTTCTTGATGAAGTAGAGCAAGCGCTCCATGGCCTCGTAGGGGCGATGCCCAGAAAGACCACGGCGAATGAGATGGATTTTGTGGAGCATGTGCTCAGCGAGGAGTAGCTCTTCGCGGCGGGTTCCGGATTTGAAAATATCGACGGCTGGGTAGACGTAGGACTCGGCGATTTTTCGATCGAGCACGAGTTCCATGTTTCCGGTGCCTTTGAATTCCATGAAAATGGCTTCGTCGGCGCGGGAGTTGGTTTGAATCAGCGCGGTGGCGAGAATAGTTAGAGAGCCGGCTTCGCGGGTGTTGCGTGCTGCTGCGAAGAGTCGACGTGGAACTTCAAGGGCACCGATGGTGATACCGCCGGATCCAGTGGCGCGGTTGCGATTGTTTTTGCCTCCGCCACTGCTCATTGCTCCGTTGTAGGCGCGGGCGAGGCGGGTGATGGAGTCCATGAGAAGAAATACATCTTTCCCAGCTTCGACGAGGCGTTTCGCGCGTTCAATCGCGAGCTCGGCGATGCGGGTGTGGTTGCGTGTGGCTTCGTCGTTGGATGAGGCGTAGATTTCCGCACCTGGTAGCGCGCGGCGGAATTCGGTGACTTCTTCGGGTCGTTCATCAACCAACAGAATCATGAGGTGGATTTGCTCGTCGTATTTTTCACGGATCGCTTCCGCCATGTGTAAAAGGAGAGTGGTTTTTCCGGAACGCGGAGGAGAAACGATGAGGCCTCGTTGGCCGCGTCCGACGGGAGCGACGATATCGACCACACGGGTGGTGTAGCGGTCCGAGGTGGTTTCGAAAGCGATGCGTTTGTTTGGGTTGATCGCTGTGAGTTCGTCGAAGTGTGGAAGTTTCGCCGCGGCATCGGGAGCCATGTCGTTGACTGTGGTGATCTCGACGAGTTGCGGGCCGCGATTGCTTTCCTGATGTTTGCCGATGATCCACTGACCGTGACGGAGGGAGTGATTGCGGATCAGCTCTGCGGAAACGTAAACGTCGAGTTTGGCTTGCTCGTAGTTGGTCTCGGATAAACGGAGGAACCCAAAACCTTTAGGCGTCATTTCTAGGATTCCGCTTATATCAAGAATGGGGCCGGTGAGGATTGTGGGTGAGCGATCTTCCAAAGGTGGGCGGTCGCTCCATTCGTTGCGGCCGTTTCTATCATTGCGCTGAGGATTATCGTTGCGTTGAGAGTTTTCGTTGCGTTGAGGGTTTTCGTTGCCATTGCGATTTCCATTGTCTCCAAAATTGTCGCGGCGGCGTTTGCGTTTATCGCGGCGTTTTTTTGAACGGGATTCGCGTTGTTGTGAGCCGTCGGGATTACCCTCACGTGGTGGGTGATTTGAATACGTTTGAGTGGGTCCGCCACCAGGGACGCGGCCAATGCGTGGGGCATCGTTATTTTCCGAAGAAGGAGAGGAGTAGGGTGCTGACTGCGCAGCTGGTGGGTGGGTGAAAACGGGTGCCTCGATGGGTCTTGGGGCGGCGATTGGTTCGATGGGTTTCGCTTGGATCGTTGGGGGAGCAAGTGGCGTAGGTGCAGAAATAGATGGTGCAGATTTCATTTCCACTGCCGGGGCGGAAACTTTTTTAGCGACTTTGGTGGCAGACTTGGTGGCAACTTTTTTAACAGTTTTGGACGCGACCTTTTTTGCTGCTTTTTTAGCGGGAGTCTTTTTCACTGCGGCTTTTTTTGCTTTCGTCGGTTTGGCTCCCGTTGGGAGTTCGAGAAAATCGTCGGTGCTGTTTTGGCTCATTCGGTCAATGTTTGGGAAAAGGGGTGTGGTGGAATTTTTAATCCACGGGAGAAAGGGGAAGATGGGGAGGCTAGCCGATGATATGAAAATCTATGGGTGATGCCTGAAAATGGACGGGTTCAGCATGATGGTTTCCCAACAAAACACCCGATCTGGTGAGAGGGTGGAAACGTGGGAGCGATTGCTTAAATGACAGCCGTGGAGAGATTCCGAAAGCAGTCAACCGTCGTGTCAACAAGGGGAGACTGTAAGCGCAGAGGAGATTTGGCAATCTAAAAAATGAGCGAAGCAGACGCCAAGATATATCAGGGTTTCACTAGGTGCCGTAGATTGGTGGCTTGTAGTCATCTGCTTCGGATCCAACTGTAACGGTCATAGAGAGAACGCCCATTTCAGGAATGACATTTTTCCTTATATTTCTGGAATCGAAGACCAAAAGGCATGGGAGGGATTATTCTGAATTGGTGCGATTTGGCTATAGCGTGGGGCGGCTCCAAGTCCGCCAACGTGACTGCTTACGATGATGCGCGAGGACACGATAATCCATGTCCACTTGAGTCTTTGATAGCGGGTTTTCCAAGGCACGCACAGCAGATCTGTAGTTATCTTTAAAGATTTGGTGGCTTTGTAATCGTTGGGAAAATGGATGCTTGGATAAGTTAAAGCCAACACAAGGATTGGTGTTGATTTCATAAAACACAGGTTTTCCAGCCACGATGCTAAAATCGACGCGACCATATTCGATGTTAGCGATTTCAAAAACCTGCTTAATCGTTTCCATAAAAGGGACGTGTTGCATGTTATCGAGTTCCTCCTGATAGAGTTCTTCTCCAGCGACGCCATGTTCACCGAATTTTGCGACCCAGTGATTTTGATTCACGGTGAGATCGCGAAAATAGCAATCGCCGATGCGATAAACGGCATGTTTCTGGAAAAGTCCATCGCGAGCGGGTTCTGCGGCATACTCGACAACCATCACATTGCTCTCCGGGATACCATCATTGGATATTTTATCGAGGGCTTCTCTCAGTGATGTTTCATCCTCGATTAGCTCACTCAAAACCCCAGAATGAAAGTGATCACGTCTAATAAATACAGGGTAGCGTTCAGGCCATTCACCGAGGGATGGTCGGTAAACCTGAAAAGAATTTACGCCTTCTCGATGCAGCGTTTTCAGCAAGCTGTAGCGTGTTCGCACTTTGGCCGGGTCATTGATGACATGCGCACCCGCTTGTTTTAAAACTCGATAAACAATCGCGGCCAGTTCCAGTTCCCACGTCCCTAAGCGGTCGAGATCAGCGAAAACATAAGTCCCTGAAGGTAGTGATTTTGCCTGAAACGCCTCATCATAGCTCAAGGGCTTGAAAAGCTTTTCGCGTTTCAAGAATTTGAGCGTGTATGCGTGGTCCCAACGGCTCAAATAAGTTACCATAAGTCATTACTACAAAATGCGAGTGTGCGGTTTCGAGATATATTTTATGAGTAAGTCAAAAAAGGTCTTAAAAAGTTGACAACATCAGCCATTTTTAGATCCTGCATTTGTATGAAATCTAAACCAAATCAGAAAATTCAACTCGACGCATCCAAACTTGTTGGCTTCTCGAAAGTCGGCAACACCGAGCAAAAAGCCAATTCAAAGCTGCAATCTAAAGTCGGTGGTAAACTTGGCTCCAAAGTCGGCAAAAAAGTTGTCAGATAGTCGTGAGGTTAATGGCACAAACCATTTTACAATAACTCTAAAAGACCTGCCTCGTCGCAGGTCTTTTAGTTTTTCATCTGATGAAATCGGATTCTACTGATTCCAATACCTCGCTATTTTACCCGTGCAGTGAGCGGGTGCTTGGCTTTGATCAATTGATGCGAGATCAGCTTGCGAGTAGTCTTGAATATTTGTTAGAAGTAACAGAGGGTTATCTAACGGTTTCAGATAGTTTAGCAGAGAACAAATTGAGGCAACTTCGTGAGCTGTCAGTTTTGCCTGAGGTGATTGCGGCTTATCACGAATTGGTCTATGCGGTGCAGGATGGGTCGTTTCAAGATGCTCAACTTTTGTTCGATGAAATTTTCGCTACGATAGGGGCAGATACCTCGCTTCAAGCCATTCCCTACAGAGAGCAAGATCTCATCTCGAAGCGTTATCTCACGCAGATCGCCTCAGACGCCACCACTCCGTTTACCGTTTTCCCTGCGCAAGCTGCGGATTATCAGAGGGCTGAAATGCTCATTCATGAATCTTTCGATGTGCTGCGCGAATCCTGTCGGCCATTGCATGATGAAATTCGCGCGTTGCTGAAACGCGTCATGCTCGGAGCCGGGCCAACTGAGAAAGACGCATTCACATTTGATGGCGCATCGGCATTCGGACTATGGGGTGCGATCTTGTTGAATGCGATCGAACCGAAAGATGTCGTAGATATGGTTCAGACACTTGCGCACGAAAGCTGCCACAACTTGTTGTTTGGATACTGCATCGAGGGACAGCTCGTGGAAAATCCTGATGAGGAGCGCCATGCTTCACCGCTGCGCATCGATCCCCGACCTTTGGATGGAATTTTCCACGCCACCTTTGTGTTGGCTCGAATGCATTACTCGATTGAGCAAATTGCCAAAAGCCCACGTTTAAATGAAGAACTCCAATCAAAAATCCAAAGAGAGCGCCAACTGCGGGCTGCAAGTTTTTATGACGGACTGGCCACTCTCAAGGCCCACGCCCGTTATACGCCAGAAGGGCAGGCTTTGATGAATGCCGCGGAGGCTTATATGAATTTGGCCACTGCTGCCGAGGCTGCGGAAGGTCGGTAGTGTTTGGATTGACGGCGGGAGGGAAGGAGGGTTTGATCTTCGTCCCCCGCGGTTAACGGATTTTTTTATGGATTATACAGCTAAAATAGCGCGCCACGTGGCATCGATCCCGAGATCGGGGATTCGTGATTTCTTTGAATTGGTGCAGGGTCGGGACGATGTGATTTCTTTAGGGGTCGGTGAGCCTGACTTTGTGACGCCATGGCACATCCGTGAGGCGGCTATTTATTCCTTGGAAAAAGGCCAGACGACCTACACCTCAAACCTCGGTTTGTTGAGCTTGCGGAAATCGATTTCCAAATATGTTTCGAAATTTTTCGATGTGGATTACGATCCGGCGAAAGAGGTTTTGGTGACGGTGGGTGTGTCTGAGGCGATTGATATCGCGCTGCGTGCTTTGCTCAATCCGGGTGAGGAAGTGATTTATCACGAGCCTTGTTACGTTTCCTACTCGCCAAGCATCGTGATGGCTCACGGCGTTGCGGTGGCGGTGGAGACGACGAAAGAAGATGGATTTTCACTCAAGCCCGAGGCGCTCGCCAAGGCGATCACACCGAAGAGTCGGATTTTGATGCTGAATTTTCCAACGAACCCGACGGGTGCGGTTGCGAGTAACGAGGATCTTGAGGGAATTGCGAAACTCGCGATTGAACACAATTTGATTGTGCTGGCTGATGAAATTTATAGCGAGCTACGTTATGATGGGATCAAGCATGTTTCGATTGCTTCGTTGCCCGGAATGAAGGAGCGCACGATTTTGATGCATGGTTTCTCGAAAGCGTTTGCCATGACGGGTTTCCGCTTGGGTTATGCCTGTGCGCCGCAGCCCATCATTGAGGCGATGATGAAAATTCACCAATACTCGATGCTCTGCGCGCCGATCATGAGTCAGAACGCAGCGATTGAGGCGTTGGAAAATGGTGAACTGCAGATGTTGATGATGAAGGAAAGTTATCATCAGCGCAGAGATTTCATGGTGAAGCGTTTGAACGAGATAGGCTTGGATTGCCATACGCCAGGTGGCGCGTTTTACGTGTTTCCGGATATTCGTAAGACCGGATTGAGTTCGAAAGAATTTGCGATGGGCTTGCTGGAGGCGGAAAGCGTCGCTGCGGTTCCGGGTAGTGCGTTCGGTCCTAGCGGAGAGGGCTTCTTGCGCTGTTGTTATGCAACCGGCATGGAAGATCTGCGCAAGGCGATGGACAGCATCGAGCGCTTCGTTTCTAAAATTTAATCTAACCATTTATCTGGATGGAACACGATCCGAAACATCCAGATCGACTGACCAGGACACACGTGTGGCCTTTCGCGGTGTTCATGGTTTTTCTGATCGCCCTGCAGTTGGCTGAGAGTTTGATCGGTTGGGATCATCCCGCGGCTCCGTGGTGGAAACGCGATGTCGCACAGTGGATTTATCCGATCCAGACGCTGGTGGTTCTTGCGTTACTGGTTCGTTATTGGAAATCTTTTACGTTTGATTGGAGCCTGAAATGGTCCGTTATTGGTGTGGCGTTCGGAGTGGTGGGGATTGGTTTCTGGCTGCTTCCCACGACGCTCTACGATGCTTGGGGTTTATCCGGTGAGACCGATGGCTGGATGAAACTGCTAGGAATCGCCAAGCGCGATGAAGGTTTCGATCCTGGCATTTTTGAAAATCCTGCGGCTTATTGGGCGTCGCTCACTATGCGGTTTTTGAGGGCAGTGGTGATCGTGGCTTTGGTTGAAGAAATTTTCTGGCGAGGCTTTGTCATGCGTTTCTGCATGGATTGGGAAGGGGATTATTGGAAGCAACCGTTCGGTCGCGCGCATGGAAAAAGTTACCTCATCGTCACCGCGCTTTTCATGGCCGCTCATGCGCCTATCGATTGGGCGGGAGCACTGGTTTATGGATCACTGACGTATGTGCTTTGCGTTTGGAGTAAAAATCTAGGCGCTTGTGTGGTGATGCACGCGGTGGCGAATCTTTTGATGGGGGGGTATGTGATGGCTTATGGGAAGTATGGGTTGTGGTGATCGAAAAAAATATTTTTTAACCACGAATAACACGAATAACACGAATAACACGAATGAAGAGTGAAAGGTGAAGAGCTCATATCTTTAAATTTGAGCAATTCGTGAAATTCGTGGTTAAATTTCTTAATTCGAACCGGACGGGATCACGGTAAGCATTCGTCAATCGATTGGATCAATTCGACAGGATATACGTAATGCTAAAAGTTCTTTATAGGGAATGAGGAAACGATACTGTTATTCATATGAAATCAGAATTGGTCACTGACTCATCAGCAGAAGTTGTTGTAACGAAGCGGAAGAGAAGACGCCTGATTGTTTTCTTGGTAATGTTTGGTTGCTTTATTGGTTGGCAATTCTTTGGAGATGCGATCAGAGAAGTGATTGATCGTACGTTGGTTCGGAATGTTCGTTATGTTTCGGGTGAGACAGTTTATAAATCAGGCACGCGACCCGGTAGCACGAATCGATTGATTCTTCCAAGCGGTCAATGGGTTAAGGTGGGGTCGCATGTGAAGTGTTATGGTAGGTCAATGAGTCATCATGGCTTGTTAGGACTGCGTTCGGGATATTCCTATGTTCAGGTCAACGGCAAGGTGTATGGGAAGCCGATAGGTCCGTGTACGAACTATGAAATTGTCCCCATTGCTGTTGATCCAATGGATAGTGAGTCAGTTGTGACCGTGGAGATGGTTGTTCAAGGGCTGGAAAAGGCTGGATTCCATCTAATTGAATTATAAATAGGCGCGAGTGGACTCACGCGGTCCATTTTTACGCTAGATATTAATCTTCCTAAGCGGGGGTTTTCGTTCAGGGTTTCGCCATGGAACACGAACGAATTCTATATGTGAAAAATGGCTGCCCTTGGTGCATTGAGGTGGAGCAATATCTCAAGCAACATGCGATCGAGGTGCAGAAAGTTGTGGTTTCTGGTAATGCTGAAGCGATGGCGGAGATGGTTGCGCTATCGGGACAGAGCAAAGCACCGACTTTGGATTGGGATGGCGAGGTGCTTGCGGATTTCGGGGTGGATGAGTTGGTACCGTTTCTTAAAGGAAAAGTTGGCTAGTTTGCTAGTGTTCAGTTTTCAGAGGAAGATTTTCCTACGCGCCTAACTTCTGGTGGAAGGTGTCGGTGTCTTTTACGGATAGGACGAAGACTTCTAATAGTTGGATGGTAGATTCGATGTCGTCGAGGTGGGCGGTTTCGACGACGGAATGCATGCAGCGCAGGGGGATGGAAACGAGGGCGCTGGGGATGCCTTCGCGGGAGTTGAAAATTTTATCGGTATCGGTTCCGGAGAAACGGCTGGAGGATTCGTGTTGGATATCGATTTTCTGCTTTTTGGAAATCTCGATCATGCGCTTGACGATGTGCGGGTGGTTGCAGGTGCCGTGGGTGAGGGAAGGGCCGTGGCCGAGTTTGACGTGACCGAATTTAGCGGGGTCGATTCCCGGGGTGTCGGTGGCATGAGTAACATCGAGGCAAAGGCAGATTTCGGGTTTCAAGCGATAGGTCGCCATCATCGCGCCATTGCCGCCGATTTCTTCTTGGATCGCGTTCAGGCAAACTAAGGTCACTGCGGGTTGCTTGCCGGAAGCGGCGATGCGTTTCATCACCTGTGCAATGATGTATGAGCCGAGGCGGTTATCCAGTGCACGGGAAATGATGCGTTTGTGGGCGAGTTCGGCTGGGCCGTCTTGATAGACCATGGGGTGGCCGACGCGGAGTCCCATGGCTGCAACTTCTTTGGCGTTGGACGCACCGACATCGATCCAAAGATCGTGGACGGCAGGTGCTTTTTCGGCGCCGAGTTCGTCGCGGCGTAGGTGGATGGCGGTGTTGCCGATGATTCCGGAAACGACCCCGTCATCGCCGAGAATGTGGACACGACGACCACGAGCGGTGGCTGCATCCGAGCCACCGATGCGATCGATGCGGATGAAACCTTTGTCATCGATATGCTTGATGATGTAGCCAATCTCATCCGCATGCGCTGCGAGCATGATGGTTTTCGGGGATTTGCCTTCAAGGGTCGCCCAAGTGGAGCCGTAGGCGTCGCACTCGACCTTGGTGGCGGTTTTCTCAAGATATTTGGCCCAGACATTTTGACCAGGCATTTCAAAACCGGTGGGTGAGGGAGTTTCAAGGAGTTCGAAGAGGAAGGCTTGGTCAGCTTTTTTCATATAGGAGGAGCGTGAAGGGTGAATGGTGAATGCAGAGTTCGTTTAACGAACTATTTGCCTAAAGCGAAGCTCAAATAGCATGGACGGAGCGCAGCGTAGTCAATAGTGAAGAGGGAAATTTATTTGCCACAAAAAACACGAAGCACACAAACGATCCCATCGATCAGGAAGAAGGCAACTCGTGGGGTTGTCAGTTTGTGGAAGATGATGTTAAGTGAGGTCATGCATTTGGAAATTTCGACTCCGGCTTTGTTATTTCCGGCGATCAGTTTGTTGTTTTTGTCCTACACGAATCGGTTTTTGCACCTCTCTGCGTTGATTCGGAATCTACATAGCGACTGGTTGGAAAAGAAAGACAGCCTGCTGATGCGGCAGATACAGAATTTGCGGAAGCGCTTGGTTTTGATTCGGGGGATGCAGTTGTTGGGGGCGCTAAGTTTGTTGCTTTGCGTGATTTCGATGGTGAGCGTGATTGGTGAGCAGGGTATGCTGGCGCTGACTACGTTTTCGATTGCCCTTGGTTTGATGGGATTCTCGCTGGCTTGTTTGGTTTGGGAGGTGTGGATTTCCGGTGGTGCTCTACGGATTATGCTCTCAGCCATGGAAGACGGTGAGAGCAAATAATTGATTCCTGACTGGAGATTTTTTTAATCGTATGCCATCTAGAGGCAATGAGTCTGGAAATGAGCGATTACGAGAAGCTGGGTCAGTTCTATTTGGGAAAAGAATATGATTTGGAAAGCAGTCAGGTCGGTGATGATTTGGTGCTGTATGACTCAAAAGACTTGGTGACTCACGGGGTGGTTTTGGGGATGACGGGCTCGGGGAAAACAGGACTGTGCATGGCTTTGTTAGAAGAGGCGGCGATGGATCATATTCCGGCGATCGTGATTGATCCTAAAGGGGATATTGCGAACTTTATGCTGACGTTTCCGGAGCTCGATGCCGCGAGTTTTAAGCCATGGGTCAATGCGGATGATGCTGCGAAGAAAGGGATTACGGTCGATGAACATTCGGAAAAAACCGCGGCGATGTGGAAAAAGGGATTGGCCGATTGGGGGCAGAGTCCTGAGCGGATCACAAGATTGCGTGAAAATGTGGATGTGAATATTTTCACCCCGGGCAGCAGTGCGGGGATTCCGGTTTCGATTTTGGGATCGATGAGTGTGCCCGTTGCGGAATTGATGAATGATAAGGAGTTATTTGGCGATCACGTCAGTGGCACGGTGGAGAGTTTGCTATCGTTGGTAGGGGTTGATGGGTCAGGGACGCAGAGTCCTGAGGCGGTTTTGTTAGCAATGATTTTTCAAACAGAGTGGAGTGCTGGGCGTGATGTGAGTTTGGAAAGTTTGATTACCCAGATCCAGCGGCCGAGTTTCGGTAAGGTTGGCGTGATGGATGTGGAGAGTTTTTATTCTGAAAAGCAGAGGCAGGTGTTGGCTCTGAAGTTTAACAATCTGCTGGCCTCGCCGGGGTTTTCGAACTGGCTGGAAGGTCCGCCGCTGGATATCGCGAAGATGCTGCATCGGGAAGATGGCAAGCCACGCATCTCGATTTTTTCGATCGCGCACTTGAGCGATTCCGAGCGGATGTTTTTTGTGAGTTTGTTGCTCAATCAGATGCTGGGATGGATGCGAACCCAGCGCGGAACTACCTCGCTGCGGGCGTTGCTTTACATGGATGAGATTTACGGATTCTTGCCGCCAACAGCGAATCCACCATCCAAACGTCCGATGATGACCATGCTCAAACAGGCGCGCGCGTTTGGTTTGGGTTGTTTGTTGGCGACGCAGAATCCGGTGGATTTAGATTACAAGGCGCTGTCGAACATCGGCACATGGTTTTTAGGTAGGCTGCAAACCGAGCGCGACAAGCTGCGGGTGTTGGATGGGTTGGAAGGCGCAGCGGGATCGCAAAACGCGCAGTTTAACCGCAAGGAAATGGAGCGGTTGTTATCGGGCTTAGGGAACCGGATTTTCCTAATGAACAATGTGAATGAGGATCAGCCGGTGCTGTTCCATGTGCGTTGGGTGATGAGTTATCTAACAGGTCCGCTGACCCGTGGGCAGATCAAGACCTTGATGGATGGGAAGCGCGGAGAGTTCGATGTTGCAAAACCAAAGCTAGCGGCGGACGTGAATCCGATGCTGCGTGCGGCTCCGACGACGGAATCAGTGGTGAGGCCGGTGGTGGGTTCCGGAGTCACGGAGCTTTTCGCGCAGGCAGAGGGAAATTCTTATCAGCCTTATTTGTTGCGTGAGGCGACGGTGCATTTTTGTTTGACCAAGGCAGGTGTCGAGGGTTCGCGAAAAATCGTGAAGTTGAATCCGTTGTTAGAAAGCGGGATCGATTGGGAAAATACGCTCAGTGTGGATCTGAAAGAATTGGTCACGCACCCTGAAGACGGGGTTAGTTTTGTGAATTTGCCGGGTTACGCGATGAATGCTGCAAATTACAAGCCGGTCCAAAAGCAGTTTGAAGATGAGTTGTATCGAAACGAGCGGGAGGAAATCTGGTTTTGTTCGGAACTGAAAATGTGGGGTAAGGTCGGCGAAAGCGAAGGAGATTTCCGAGTCCGGATTTCTCAACAAGCGCGCGAGGCAAGGGATCAGGCGATGGAGAAGCTCAAAGATTCGCTGGGTCGGAAAATCCAAACTCTGGAAGGACGTTTGCGCATAGCGGAGTTGCAACTTGAAAGAGAAAAATCCGAGGCTACTTCAGCAAAACTCAATGCGGGGGTTTCAGTTTTCGGTGGAATTTTAAAAGCGGTATTTGGTCGCAAAGTGGGACTCGGCGGAACGACCTCGGGTTCGATTACCAAGACCACCAGTGCCTACAAACAGCATCGCGATGTTGGAAATGCGCAGGATAAAATCCAAGGCATCGCAGGAGAGAGACAAGCCATCGAAAGAGAAATGCAGGAGGGACTGGCGGAAATCGAGAGAAACTACGATTCATCATCGATTCACTTGGAGAAGGAAACGCTCAAGCCACGTAAAACGGATGTGATGGTGGAGCGGGTGGGATTGGTTTGGCGGTAAGGTGAGGGATTTTTAAAATACAGGCTTGCGGAGAAGCTGGTAGCTCTGTTGACTTTCGCATGGCAGAGATTTCTTTGGGATTGTCGTTTGACGATGTGCTTTTGGTTCCGGCGTTGAGCTCGGTTTTGCCGGGGGAAGCGGATTTATCGACGGAAGTTACGCAGGGTATTTCTTTGAATTTACCGGTGATTTCCGCGGCGATGGATACGGTTTCCGAGCATGATCTGGCGATTGCGCTGGCGCGTGAGGGTGGGATGGGAGTGATTCATCGGGCGTGCCCGATTGATGAACAGGCGAGCATGGTTTCCAAGGTGAAGCGCTCGGAGAGTGCGGTGATCAACAAACCTTTCACCGTTAAGAGAACCGACACTGTCGAAAAAGTTCTGGCTATCATGGAGGCGAATGGATTTTCGGGTTTCCCTGTGGTCGATGAAAACGGGCGCTTGGAAGGGATGGTGACGGGTCGGGACGTGAGATATTTGGACAGACCCGATGCGTTGGTTGGAGAGGTGATGACGCCGAGGGATAAAGTGATCACGGGTCCTCCGAATACGAAAATCGAAGAGGCACGCAGAATTCTTTATCAAAACCGCATCGAGAAACTTCCTTTGGTGGACGCGGATAACAAATTAGTCGGTTTGATCACGGGATCGGATATTGAAAAACGCATCACCTTCACGAGTGCGGCGAAAGATTTGAACGGCCAACTGCGCTGCGGCGCGGCGGTGGGAGTAGGTCCGGATGTCGAAGATCGGGCGTTGGCTTTGGTTGCGGCGGGAGCAGATGCACTTTTCATCGATGCTGCGACAGGACACACACGACACGTGATGAACGTGATCGAGAAACTACGTTCTATTTGTAATCTACCAGTGGTGGCCGGAAATGTCGTGACCGAACAAGGTGCGAGAGATTTGGTCGCAGCTGGAGCAAGTGCTCTGAAAGTGGGCGTGGGCCCGGGATCGATTTGCACGACGCGGGTGATCGCGGGTGTGGGGATGCCGCAGTTTACAGCGATTCAACACGTGGCGGGTTACTGCCGCGAGCGTGGTGTGAAAGTGATCGCGGACGGCGGAATTCGTTATTCTGGAGATGTCGTGAAAGCAATCGCAGCGGGAGCGGATCTCGTGATGTTGGGTTCATTGCTTGCAGGAACTCGTGAGAGTCCGGGTCAGAGTGTTTTCTATCAGGGACGCCGATTCAAAACCTATCGCGGCATGGGTTCTTTGGGCGCGATGCGTAAAGGCGCTGGCGATCGATATGCGCAGAACAGTTCGGGTAAACTTGTTGCGGAAGGTGTCGAGGGACGCGTGCCTTACAAAGGACCGCTTTCGGATGTGATTTTCCAACTCATGGGTGGATTGAAATCCGGCATGGGATACGTTGGTGCGTCGACTTTGGCTGAGCTGAGAGAGCGTGCGGAATTCGTGCGTATCACGCCTGGTGGTTTGAGGGAAAGCCACGTTCACGACATCGTGATGACCGAGGAGCCGACCAACTATCAACCGTTGGGTTAATTTTAACGATAAGAGATTTAGATATTCAGGATATGCACGATAAAGGACATGTAGCGGTAATTGATTTTGGCTCGCAGTATACGCAGCTGATTGTGAGACGAGTTCGCGAACTCGGATTTTTTGCGATGCTCTATGCGTTGGAAGATTTTCCAGAAATCGGTGAACCGGGTGCGATTATTTTATCGGGTGGACCACGCAGTACGAGCGAACCCGATGCGCCGGATCTCGATTTCGAAGCGCTCAAAGCGTTTGGTGTTCCTGTGCTCGGTGTGTGTTACGGGATGCAGTTGTTGAATTTGAAATTCGGCGGAACAATTGAGCCGAGCGATCGCCGTGAGTATGGTCCGGCGGAATTATTTCCAACGAGTCGCACAGGAATTTATGAGGGATTGTCCGAAAAATCTCAGGTTTGGATGAGTCATTCCGATACGGTCAAAGTCATTCCTGCGTGTGCGGAGATTTTGGCGACTAATCAACACAAGACGCCAGTTTCACTGAAATGGGGAGAGAATTTTTATGGGATTCAGTTTCATCCGGAAGTGACCCACAGTCATGAAGGTCTGCGCATTTTGCACAATTTCTTGCTGACGGCTAAAGATTTGATGCCGTTCAAGATCGAGGATTTTAAACGCGAGATGATCGAGGGGATTCGCGAGAAATGCGGCACCAAACAAGTGGTCTGCGGCGTTTCCGGTGGGGTGGACAGCACGGTGTTGGCGGTTCTGTTGAAAGAAGCTGGCGCGAATGTCCGCGCGATTTTCGTGGATCACGGACTCATGCGCAAAGACGAGGGTGAAGAGGTTCGTAGTAACTTCCATCGCATGGGAGTTCCCATCGAAACCGTCGACTGCAGTGAGCGTTTCCTAACAGCTTTGGCTGGAGAAAACGATCCTGAGAAAAAGCGTGTGATCATCGGCAACTTGTTCATTGATGTGTTCTGGGATTCGGTCGGCGATGCGGAGCTTCTCGCACAGGGAACTTTGTATCCTGACGTGATTGAGAGCGCATCGAATGCGAAATCTAAAGCTTCAAAAATCAAAACTCACCACAACCGAGTTGACCGAATTCTTGAGCTCCAAGCACAGGGCAAAGTGCTCGAGCCGTTGGCTGAGTTGTTCAAAGACGAAGTCCGGGAGCTCGGGCATTCATTAGGAATCGCGCCGGATATTTTAGGACGGCATCCGTTCCCCGGTCCGGGACTCGCAGTGCGTTGCCCTGGCGAAGTGACCCAGGAGCGTCTCGATATCATTCGTGAATGCGATGCGATCTTCATCGGCAAACTCAAGGAGCATGGTTGGTATGATAAAGTTTGGCAGGCGTATGCTTGTTTGGTGCCGGTAAAAACCGTCGGCGTCAAAGGCGATGAACGCAGCTACGAATGGGCGATTTCGCTCCGAGCCGTGGTTTCGGAAGATGCGATGACCGCCGATTGGGTAGAGCTTCCTTATGAAATTCTCCGCGAGACGAGCCACCGGATTTTGAATGAAGTCAAAGGCATCAACCGCGTGCTGTATGATGTTTCGACCAAGCCACCGGCGAGTATTGAGTGGGAGTGAGGATAGAGCCCAAGACGGCTTATTAATTCTTCAACAAGAAATGAGAGGCTTTTGCAGCTTTGTTTAAAAGACTGTAGTCTTGTTGGCTATAAAGAATACGTTTTTTGATTTTTGAATTGGAAGAAAAGACGAAGAGTTGCAAGTTTGTGATGTTGACCACTGTGAATTACAAGATTGGGAATGAGAAGTTGGTGAAAGTGCTGGATTCGGCATCGAGTCACTTGCGTGGGTTGTTGGAGAAGCAGGGACGGGCTGATGGGGCGCTGCGAATTGCGGTGATTGGTGGCGGATGCTCGGGGCTTCAGTATAAGATGGATTTGGTGGATGGTCCGCGGGACAGGGATATTTTGGTTCCGAGTAACGGGGTGAATGTGGTGATCGATCCTAAGAGCGCGTTGTTTGTGAGTGGAAGTGAATTGGATTTCTCGGATGATTTGCAGCAGGGTGGGTTTAAAGTGAGTAATCCGAATGCGGTGGTGACGTGTTCTTGTGGGGAGAGTTTCGCGGCTTAATAGGTTAAAATTTTCAACGCAGAGCCGCAGAGAACGCAGAGAACGCAAAGGATCGCAAAGGATCGCAAAGGATCGCAAAGCTGGAACATAATTGAGGTTTAGAATTTAGAGTTTAAAGTTTAACACAGTGAGTGCTTTTGAGATATTGGGTTTGAGGGTTGGGTTGGTGATTTCTGATGAAGAAATTCGCGAGGCGTTTCGGGTGCGGGCGGCGGTGATGCATCCGGATTCTGGGGGGGATGAGCAGGAGTTTGCGAAGTTGCAGGGGGCGCGGGATGTGTTGTTGAGTCCGGCGCGGCGTTTGAAGGAATGGATGGCGGCGCGAGGGATGGAGGCGGACGCGCGAGGTCAGATCGAAGGGGGGCTGATGGATCTGTTTCAGAAGGTTTCTGAAGTCGGCGCTGCGGCGGAGTTGTTGATCCGAGATAATGCGGGCGCGAAATCGGCTTTGGTGAAAGCGATGGTGGAGGTGAAGTTGATCAAACAGCGGGAACAGGTGAAAGAGCTATTAGAAAATATTACTGAAGAGATCCAGTTGCGGATCGAGCGTTTCCAGGAAGTGGAGGAAGGTCGGATGGATTCCGCGACGATGATGCGTGATCTGATTTTCCTAGAGAAATGGCGTGCGACCCTGAAGGGGATCTACGGACGGTTAATGTGATGAGTTGGAAATGAGGGGCAGGAATGTCCCTTTTCCTTATTGGGTCACCTTCTTCACATACATCGCTTTTAGGGCTATGGAGATACCGTTCATCTTGCAGTCGATCTCATGCTCGCCATCGACGATGCGGATGGGTTTGGACTTGGTGCCGGTTTTCAGGGTTTCTGAAGAGCCTTTGAGTTTGAGGTCTTTGATCATGGCGACGATGTCACCGGTTTCAAGGATGTTGCCGTAGGCGTCTTTGACGACGCGTGTTTCTTGGGCAGAGGGTTCCTCAGAGGAAATCTCCGATTTCCATTCATGACCGCAGGTCACGCATTCGTTATGATCGGCGAGGACGATGACATCGTCCATGGTGCAAAGTGGGCATTCCATGCTGTGAGAAAGTTAGTGGCCTTGGTTGCCTTTTTTCGGTGGTTCCCATTCGCGGCGGGTGCGTGAGCGGACCGAGAAGATGATGGGGATGCCGGGGGCGGGGTGGGTTTCGCGGATCTGGTTGGTTAGATACGCTTCGTAAGAATCTTTCATCAGGGCCTTGTCGTTGACGAAGAGTACAAAGGTCGGGACGGGGATTACGGAGTATTTTTCGTTCAGAGCAGTGGTCGCGTAATAGAGTTTCATACGCTTGGCCTTGTTATCGGTCGGCGGCGGATTTTTCTGCATGGCGGCTTGCAGCATGCGATTGAGTTTACCGGTGCTTGGAACTTCTTGAGCGCCTTTTTTGATTGCTAAAGCTTTCTTCAAAACGTGTTCGGTAGAATCGCCGGTTTTTGCAGAGCAGGCGACGAAAGGTGCGTATGAAAGGAAGAACAATTCACGTTTCACATGTTCCTCGGCCTCGGCGACGCGGTGTTTGTAATCGGCACCCGGGTGATAGAGATCGAATTTATTAAGAACGATGAGGCAGGGCTTTTTCTCTTCGAGGATGAGCTGAGCGATTTTGCGGTCTTGTGCGGAAACGCCCTCTGCGAGGTCGATGACGAGCACGCAGAGATCGGCGCGGCGGATGGCTTTTTCTGAGCGGATCGCGGAGAAAACCTCGACGGAGTTGTCGCGTTTGCCACGAGGCCGGAGACCAGCAGTGTCGATGAGGGTGAAGTTTTCACCAGCGAAGGAGTAGGGTAGGTCGATCGCATCGCGGGTGGTTCCGGCTATTTTGGAAACGATGGTGCGTTCGTCTTGGAGGATGGCGTTGATCAGGGAAGATTTTCCGGCATTCGGCTTTCCAATAATTGCCAGCTTGATACCGGCCTTTTCAGCTACCACCATGACCTCTTCGGTTTCGATGTGCAGTGGCTCGCAGACGGCATCGATTTTATCGATGAGCTCGGTGAAGTTGCGGCCGTGTTCGGCGGAAACGAAGACGCTGTCCGGAAGGCCGAGCGATGTGAAATCGGCGAAGGAGGATTCGTGTTTGTCGTGATCGACCTTGTTGATGACGAGCAGGACGGGCGGTTTGGCTTTACGGAGTTTTTGCGCAAGGGCTTGATCGATGGAGGTGAGACCTTCGTGGGCATCGACGAGGAACAGGATGAGATCGGCCGTTTGCATTGCGATGTCGGCCTCCATGGCGACTTGTTCTGCAAAGCCATCGTCGAGGGTTGCGCCGATACCGCCGGTATCGATGAGGGTGCAGGGATGGGTGGTCAGGGTGCAGGGGGCGGCGATGCGATCGCGCGTGACGCCGGGTTGATCGTGGACGATGGCGATTTTTCGACCTGCGAGGCGGTTAAAGAGCGCGGATTTCCCTACATTGGGGCGACCGACGATGGCGACAGTTGGCATAATTTTCAATTTTCAAATTTCAACTCTCAAGGAGAGTCTTGCGAGAAGCTAGAGGTTTGGAGACGTTCTAGCGATAAAGAAAAACCCCGCCGTGAGGCTTTTTAGGGCCGTTTGGCGGGGTCAACACGAACAGGGATGGCGGAGCGGACGGGGCTCGAACCCGCGACCTCCAACGTGACAGGCTGGCGCTCTAACCAACTGAGCTACCGCTCCATCCCGTTCGGGTGGGCGGGACGCTATGGAGAGAGCTGCTTGGGTGCAACCACTTTTTTAGCTGAAATGGTATTTTTTTTCGGAGGTGTAGAATGGGGTGATATAGGGGGTTGATCCCAAGGCATTAGCCATCTTAGGTAGCGCTGTGATTTTTAGGGAAATGGAATTGTGGTTCGATCCGCAGGCGCGTTCGGGGCCGGAAGCGATGGCGATGGATGAATGGCTGTTGGAGACGAGGCAGTTGCCGATGATGAGGATCTATAAGTGGGATGGGGCGTGGGGTAGTTTGGGGTATTTTGGGAAGTTAGAAGAAGCGGAGCAGACATTTCCGGAGGTGAGCTGGGTGCGTCGTTGGACGGGAGGAGGAGTGGTGGATCATCGTAAGGATTGGACTTACAGCCTGATGATCCCGAAAAAATATGAGCTCGCGCGTTTGAAAGGTGGCGAGAGTTACCGAGCGATTCATCAGGTCTTGGTTAATGTGCTGGCGAGTGAAGGCGAATCTGTGCCAGTGCTGGCAGTTGGAAATTACAAATCTGGCAGTGTTTGTTTTGAAAGCCCGGTGGAATTCGATGTCGTGGGGAGTGTGGGAGAAAAACTTGCAGGTGCGGCGCAGCGTCGTTGTAAAGCCGGTCTGTTACATCAGGGATCGGTTTCAGTCAGAGGAGATTATCTATTGAGAGGAAAGTTATTTGCTGAGCAGATTTCGGAAAGTTGGTCAGAAATGGAGATTTTTCCTGATGAGCGGCAGATCAAAAAGTTGGTGGCGGCGCGATATGGAAGCGATGAGTGGTTGAGGAGGAGGTAAACTTCTGTCGAGGAGGCTTGACCGCATTGGCTGGAAAAACTACCACAGGACATGCAGCCAATTTATGAGGGCAAGGCCAAGCGCCTATGGACGACCGAAGATCCGCACACGTTGCGGATGGAATTTAAAAATGATGCCACGGCTTTCAACGGCGAGAAGAAGGCGAGTTTTGAAGACAAGGGTCGTTTGAATAATTCGATCAGCACATTGATCTATCAGTATTTGGAAAAAGTCGGGGTACCGACGCATTTTGTTCGCAAGATCGATGATACGAATGTTGAGGTCCGTAAGGTGGAGATTCTGATGGTCGAGGTCATCATCCGGAACGTTTCTGCAGGAAGTTTTTCCAAGCGGACGGGGATGGAAGAGGGTAAGCAATTCTCGCAGCCTATCATTGAGTTTTCATACAAGAGTGATGAGCTCGGTGATCCGTTGATCAATGACGATTACATCCGCGAGATGGGTCTTGCGAGTGTTGAGGACATGGCTCACTTGCGTAAATCCGCGCTCAAAGTGAATGAGATCCTGATCGCGTTGTTCGCGGATGTAGGGCTGCGTTTGGTTGATTTTAAATTGGAGTTCGGTCGTTTGGCGAGTGATCCAACCAAAATTGTTTTGGCGGATGAGATCAGCCCTGATGGCTGCCGTTTGTGGGATCTGAAGACCGGAGAGAAAATGGATAAAGACCGTTTCCGCCGCGATTTAGGAAATGTTATGGACGCATACCGAGAAGTGCTTGCGCGTCTTCAAGCAAGAGTTTCCGAGTAATTCTACCTCGCTCATTATGAAAATTTTATCTATCGCTATTCTGAGTTTGTTGATCATGGGTTGCGCCAATACGACCGATCCATTGATTGTTAAATTGCAGACGGTTCGTGATCAGGGCATGGAGTATGAAGATGATCCGATGGCTCGTCATGAGCGTATTCGTCGTTTCCATGGTGCTGTGAGTATGGAAGAGCGTGCTCAGAAGTTGGGTCAGTATTACACCATTTTGTGGCAAGCAGAGGCTGGGGTAAAAAAGGAGATCTTGTTTGAATATCAGCAAGCGAAATCAGGTAGTTTAGTGAAAACCATGAAGCGTCAACTCGATGTAAATATGGCATCTGGTAAAGAAGAGTTTTCCGTTATTGGAGATAACTATTTTGATAACGGCCGCGTGCTAACGTGGCGGATCAGTCTGATTGTTGGCGGAAAAACGATAGCTTCCGAACAATCTTATTTGTGGGAATGATGATTCAGTTCTACTGATCTGAATCATGCACATCGAAATTCTCAATACCGGCACGGAGTTACTTCTTGGTAACACGCTCAATACGCACGCTAGTTGGTTTGGGCGGCAGCTTTTTAATATGGGGTTGAGGGTTGCTCGGCAATCGACCGTTCCCGATGGTGCAGCGATCCGTGAGGCGTTTGAAGAGATGGTGGTGCGCAGTGATGCGATTTTAATAACTGGTGGACTGGGGCCGACCAGTGATGATCTTACGAGGGAAATTGTCGCAGAAACGCTGGGTTTGGAGCTTCACCAAGATGAACAGGCGTTAAGGACTTTGGAGTCGTTTTTTTCGATTCGTGGAAAGCCGATGGTGGCTGCGAATTTGAAACAAGCCTTGGTGCCGACAGGTGCGGATGTGATGCCGAATCCCAATGGCACGGCGCCGGGATTGTATTTGCCGCCGCGTATCAATCGGCTTTCGAATTGCGCGATATTTCTGCTGCCTGGGCCTCCGCGGGAGCTTTATCCGATGTTTCATAACGAGGTCGCGCCGCGTTTACGTTCGCTGTCCGGATGCAGCGATGTGGCATCGGTGTGTGAGTTAAAATTCACGGGGATAGGCGAGAGTGATTTTCATCACGGAATCGATGATGAGTTAGCTGCGCTCAAAGGGCTGGAGTATGGTTACTGCGCGAGGATGGGTGAGGTGGATCTGCGTTTGATTGGAAGTGACCAAGTGATTTCAACTGCGAGGGAGTTGGTAATGGAAAGGTTTTCGGAATGTTTGATCAGCGATGACGGATCGTCTTTGGAAGCGACGGTGATTCGGTTGATGCGTGAAAAAGACAAGAAGCTCGCAACTGCTGAAAGCTGCACGGGTGGGCTGATCGCGAATCGGCTTACCAATGTGCCCGGTGCTTCGGAAGTTTTCACTCATGGTTGGGTGACATATGCGAACGAGGCGAAGATGGATCAGTTGCACGTTGCGAAAGATTTGTTAGAAATGCACGGCGCAGTATCGGAAGAGGTCGCGCGCGCGATGGCGGAGGGTGCGCTTAAAGAAAGCGGTGCGGACTATGCGCTTTCCGCAACAGGGATCGCAGGGCCGAGTGGTGGGACAGAGGAGAAGCCGGTTGGCACGGCGTGGTTGGGACTGGCGGTTCGAGGTGGAAATTGCCAAACGGTTAGAGTGTTTCATCCGAGGAACCGGAAGGATTTTAAGCAGGCGGTTTCGCAATCGGCACTGAATTTGGTTAGGTTGGAGGTCAGAGCGTAGAGCGTGGAGATTTGAGCTGAGAGTATTAACTCTTTATGCTCTTCTTTGAAATTTAGAATTTAGAGTTTAAAATTTACCTCTCTGCACAAGATGCATGATTTTCCATCACAGCCGCGGGCGGTGCAGTGTTCTCGGCCGTAGAAGATGATTTGGAGGTGGAGTTTGTTCCAGGAGTCGCGAGGGAAAACTTTTTTCAGGTCGCGTTCGGTTTGGACGACGTTTTTTCCGCTTGAGAGCTTCCAGCGTTTAGCTAGGCGGTGGATGTGGGTGTCGACCGGAAAGGCGGGGACTCCGAAAGCCTGTGCCATCACCACCGATGCGGTTTTGTGGCCGACCCCAGGTAATTTTTCCAACTCTTCGAAACTTTGTGGGACGATGCCGTGGTGTTGTTCGATGAGGATTCCGCTGAGTTTTGAAATCGCTACGGCTTTGGTGGGAGAGAGGCCGCAGGGTCGGATGATTTCGCGGATTTTTTCGACCGGGACATGGCGCATTTTTTCCGGTGTATCGGCGAGTTTAAATAGAGCGGGAGTGACTTGGTTGACGCGGATGTCGGTGCACTGCGCGGAGAGCAGTACGGCGATTAACAGCGTGTAAGGGCTAGTGTGATCCAGAGGAATGGGAGTCTCAGGATAGAGCTCCTCCAGTCTTTCCAAGAGGTGATCGGCACGTTGTTGTTTTCTCATTCGCGGAAAGTTTATATTTCGGAGAATACTTCTGTTAGAGAAGCGTTCTGGGATAGGAGTGCGTAGTCGTCGTGTTTGACTTTGGGGGCTGGGGGCCAGAAAATTTTCTGGGAGATGGACTGGGTGATCCAATCCATGCAGGATTTGGCAGATTCTAGATCTTCTTGGGAAAAGGAGCTCCATTCGACGAAGTCGACTTCTTTTTCGGTGGAGCCAAGTTTGATGTAGCAAGGGATGGGGACGCCGGTGGAGTTTTCGCTTACGGCGAGGGCGTAGAGAGGGAGTTGGAGATTTAACCAGAGGAAGTCGCTGATTCCTTTGCCGTCGGGTGCGGTGTGGCGGGCTGGGGAGGTATCGTTGATGTGAGGTGGGATTTGGGTTTTCGCGGTGATTTTTTTGCGATGCTGAGATTCCGTTTTCTCGACCTTGCCGGTTTTGTAATCGATCACGCGGAGCTGACCCGTATCACGGTGGCGATCGATCCGGTCGACGGTGCCGTTGATTTTGAAGCCCGCGGAGTCGAAGGAGATTTTGCGTTCCGCATCGATGATCTCCCAGCCATCGGCCATGCTCGCCACTTGTTTGGAAACGAACCATGCGAGGCGTTGGCGGATCGAGTGGACTTGGATGCGCACGGCGAGAGGGGGATGGTTTCCAAACTGGCCGAAAATGGTTCGGTCGAGCGCAGCATCGAGATAGGAGAGGAGGGCTTTGGGATCGGAGAGCTTTCGGGCTTCGGTATCTTTGCCCCAGATCTCTAATACTTTGTGGGTAATCGATCCGAAATCTCGGTGGTTCATTTCTCTGCGATCTGGCTCGGGCTGAGAGGCTCTTACGATGTGTTTCAGGTAAAAGCGAAACGGGCAGGCGAGGTAATCGCTGAACGAGGTGACCCCGAGTTTTTCCGGGAGCTCGACTTTTGGGGTTTGCCAAATGAGATCGCGGGTCCAGATGAGGTTGGCTTCCGGCGGTTCGATCTCGCGGAAGAGATTGTTGACGGTGGTGACGAGTTGTTTTTTTGGGACTTGTAGCAACAAGCTGGAGGGAAGGTAGGTTTCGCCGCTCGTGCCGTTTTTTCCGCAGAACAGATGGGTGGTGCCGGTTTCCTCGCGCATCCGTATCATCGCGTGGAGGAGAAATGCATCGCGTGCCTGACGATCTGTTAGACTATTGAGCTTGAGCGCGTTGCGGATTTTTTCGGAAAGCCATGGCTCGCCACCGGGTCGGGCGGGGACGAAGGCTTCGTTCATGCCGGTGATTAATAAATGTTTCCCCGGTTCATACAGCAGCTCTAACCAACCTTGAATGTCGATGGTGCGATCCGTCGGCGGCTGTGCGGTGGGGCGCGGAATTTCCGATATGACCATCTGCAACCAGAACAGATGACTGCGTTTCAATGAGGTGAAAAGCGGTGTGGCGGCTTCAATGAAATCGGCGATGCCGGACAGGGTGTTGGCAGAGGTTTCCGTATCGATTTCGATGAGATCCAAGTGCTGACTCATCGCCTGTGGGAAAGCTTGTTTGAGAAAAGCTTCGCGATGCGATAGCAGGCTGGCGATGTCATCGCGCATGATGCTGAGCTCGGGGTGTTCGGTGGTGGCGAGTCGCTCAATAATCGCGTCAGGCTCGATGATGGGGTGGCGATCCCGATATTGATTGAGCGCTAACAGAAGGTTGGCGCGATTTTCGGAAATGAGATTCGCGCATTCCGGAAAAGTTAGCAACGCAGCGAGGTTGCGGCTGCTCGGTTGGTTCAGCCAGTTTTTCCAAGCTAACAACCAACGCTGAAGGGGTGAAAGCGGCTGCTGAGATGCTGGATGAAACGCAGGCCAACCTTGATGTGTGAGAAGATGTGCGAGTGCGGATCCCGCCTCGTCATCCGCGCTGCCGATCGCGATTTCCTGGGAGGACGCACCGAGGGTGGCAATCGTGTTCAAGGCCGCTTGTGCCTGGCTTGCGGGATCGGCGACCAATGACGCGGTTGCGGATTCGGGTAGATTTTTCGTTGTCCATGTGGAGAGGGGAATTCCGAGTTCGTCGAAATGTGCGGCTTCGACTTCGGGAGCTGGGATGAGAACGATGACTTCGCCTGCAAAAGTTTTCAGGGCTTGGAAGATGCAAACCGGCATTTCGGTGATGCCTGCGAGAATGATTTTTTTGAAATGGCTGGGAAGTTGGAAGCTGGTGCGCAGGGCTTGGGAGCGCGATTGATAACCCCATGCATACAGCTTTTTCTCCATCAGCGATTCGAGCTGAGCGAGGTTTTCCCATCGATCGCCTTCGGTGGTGCCTTGTAGGAATTTCGAGGCGGAGAAAAGATTGTGCAGGGATTCTTCCAGCGTGGCGCGAAGTGAGACAATTTCCGCAGCTAGGGAAGTCGCCCAATCCGATGAAAGGATTTCCAGATCCGGAGGTGTGGGAAATAAACCGGAAAAATTTTCCCAATCGCTCTGCTTGAGGTTTTCCAAAACATCCATCCACGCGATCTTTTCTAACCATCGAGGCGCGATGTTGGAATCTTCTAGATGCAGCAGTGCGCCAGGAGTGGTGACGGTTGGGGCGAGAAGTGCTCCAGCCTCCGCTGCGAGGTTTTCGCGGAGGATACGTCCGCTTTGGGATGTGGGGACGACCACTAAACTTTCCGTGAGGGATTGCGGATCTTGAAGAAGATAAGTGGTGAGGCTACCGAGAAAAGGTGCTGAGTAACCGAGGTAGATCCGCTGAGGCATGGAGAAACTTTAAATTTTAAATCTTAAACCTCAAGGCTTGAGTTAGGGATTAGATCGTTGAGATGAGAAGAGATTTAACCGCAGAGAGCGCATAGAACGCAGAGATGAAAGGAACCGCGATTTTCAATCGCGACCTTGAGAGCGAAATATCTTGGGTTGAGATTGTGAGATATGGCTTTTGGGAGGTCTCACTTCGGTTATGGAGATCGTGCCTAGTGAGTTTGAAATGGGTCAACACGGCGTGTTGACCCTACCGTATTGACATAAAAAGCGAGCACCTGGTGGGGTGGCTCATGCTTTGTGATCTTTGCTTTGTTTGTGGTTAATTTATTGGGATTCTTGGTGGCAGAAAAATGGAGATTTCATATTTTCTGTCCTCCGTATAGATACGGTTTTGTGAGTCGTAAAAAATATTTTGGCATCGTGATGGTTTCGTTGTTTGCGTTGCTATTTTTGATGAACACAAGAACGGGCAGGATGTTTACATTACTCCTTTCGGTGAATGCGCCGATTGATTTTTACGGAATCGTTCTTGATGAAAATGGAAAGCCATTGTCGGACGTGGAGGTTTCATGGGAGATCGTGAAAGCGGGATCATTTGTGCCGGGAATGGGCCTAAGTCCGGGCTCTCGTGGTAATGAAACTAGCGATCGTGATGGACGCTTTCGCATTCATAAAAGTGGGAGCACTCTTAGTATAAAATCGATGTCAAAAGCGGGTTACCACCAAGCACCGCGAACAGGCAATGCTTATAGCTACGGAGATAACGCAGAACCACACAAACCCGACTCTAAAAAGCCAGAGCGGTATATCATGATTAAGGACGGTTCTAAGAAATCGTTTAAAGCAGAAATGCCGCTTCGGTTTGATTGGGATGGTCAGCCTAAAGAATTTAAAATTGCTCTGAATGGACGCGAGGAAACGATGATTATCATTCCCGAGATTATAGTAGTGAATAGCAACCCCAGACGTCATGAATGGAAAGTCACCATTCGATTTAAAAATGGAGAATTAGCAAAAGGGGAGATGGGAGATGCACGATTGGCACCAAAAACAGGTTATATCTCCCAAATTGTATTAGAAAGAGATGTTGGTGAGCAATGGGGAAAAGAGGCCAAGGCATTAATGTATGTTCAGACAAATGATGGATATTTTGGCGAATTAATTTTCAATGCACACTCAGACAGAGATGCGACAGGTGGGACAGGGCGTTTGGACGTGCGTTGGAACACGGAGGGCGGACGCGCTTTCCAATAGTGGTCATTCAGAGGGAATGAAATTGGCATCGCAAACGAAAGGAACCGCGATTTTCAATCGCGACCTTGAGAGCGAAATACCTTGGGTTGACGCGGCGGTTGCAGTCGCGATTGAAAATCGCGGTTCCTTTCTTGGGCGGCAGGATGCCGCCCCTCCTTGATACAAAAAAAGCGAGCACCTGGTGAGGTGCTCGCTTTGAGATGGTCTATCTGACTTTTTGGGTCAGGAGAGGGGATTAACCGTTTGTGAGGTCGACGGTTTCGATTTCGGCGGGTGCTGCGCCGGTTGAGAAACGCCATCTGACTTTGTTACGCTTGGAAGCGGTACGAAGTTTACGCTGTTTGCGTTCAGTTGGGGTTTCGAAAGCGCGACGACGGCGCATTTCCTCAAGGATTCCCTCGGAATCGAGTTTGGTTTTGAGGCGTTTGAGGGCGCGATCTACGGGCTCTCCTTTTTTGACGTTCACTCCACGCATGTGCTGATGTTTTTCGTTGGTTGTATCTTTAAAATCGTTGTTGGGGCGCGGTGTATGAGCTGGTTGATCGATTGAGTCAAGCAGGAAACACCGCCTAATATTTATTCACCGAGTCCAAAGCGGACGAAGCGGGTGACACTGAGGGTGTCGCCGAGTTCTTTACCTTTTTGTTCGAGGAGTTGGGTGATGGTGACTTCGGGGTCTTTGACGAAGCCTTGCTCAAGGAAGCAGGATTCTGCGAAGAACTTGGCAATTTGACCTTTGAGGATATTTTCGATGATATTCTCGGGTTTGCCTTGTTCGATGAGACGTACGCGGAAAATATCTTTCTCGGCGTTGACGATAGTCTCAGGGATGTCGTTACGGGAAAGGCCTTTGGGTGCGCATGCAGCGATGTGAAGGGTGAGGTCCTTGATGAGTTCTTGGAAGGCAGGTTGGGAAGCAACTGCGGAGTTGGAGGTGGCGACTTCGAGCAACACGCCGACTTTGCCGCCGAGGTGGATGTAGGAAGCGACCACGCCACCAGGAGCGGCGTCGAAGCGGATGTATTTGCGGAACTGGAGGTTTTCACCGAGTTCGACGACTTTGAATTTCACGAAGTCTTCGAGGGTGCTTTCACCGAGAGGAACGGTGAGGGCGGCTGCGTGGTCTGCTGCGTTGGAGTCTGCAAGTTTGTCAGCGATGGCGGCAACGAAGGTCTGGAAGTTTTCGTTTTTGGAAACGAAGTCGGTTTCGCAGTTTACTTCGAGCAGGATGCCGGTGGACGCAGCGCTGTTGACGCGTGCGGTGATGATGCCTTCGTTGGCTTCGCGGTCGGCTTTGGCGCCGGCTTTGGCGATGCCACGCTCGCGAAGGAGTTTGATGGAAGCCTCGATGTCGCCATTGGTCTCGGTGAGGACTTTTTTGCAGTCCATCATGCCGGCGTTGGTTTTATCGCGGAGTTCTTTAACGATTGATGCGGTGATCATGAAATAAGTTTGCTAGTTGGCAGTGTTCAGTTTTGAGGGAAGAGCGGTTGTTAAAAACTCAGGCTCTTCGAGATGATTAGTTCTTTTTCGCAGCGAGCATCCCATCGACCAAGTTTTGGAGGATGATGCGGATCGAGCGGATGGCGTCGTCGTTGCCAGGAATCGGGAAATCGACTTTGGCAGGATCGGCGTTGGTATCAACGATGGCGATGATAGGGATGCTGAGGCGACGAGCTTCGGCGACGGCGATGGTCTCGCGTGCGGAGTCGACGATGACGATGGCGTCAGGTTTTTTCTCAAGGTTGCGAACGCCGCGAAGGTTGCGGAGGAGTTTTTCGCGCTCGCGGCCGAGGGCGGCGAGTTCTTTTTTGGACATGGATTTGAACTCCGGTTGTTTCTCGATGTTTTCGAGGTAACGAAGGCGCTCAACGGATTTGCGAACGGTGGTCGCGTTGGTGAGCATGCCGCCGAGCCAACGGTGGTTGACGTAGTGTTGTCCGGTAGCTTCTGCAGCTTCGCGGATGGCGTCTTGTGCTTGGCGTTTGCAGCCGACGAAAAGGATTTGTTTATTTTTGCTGACGAGGTCGGCAAGGAAGTCGGATGCCTTATCGAGCTGTTGGACAGTTTTCTCGAGGTTGATGATGTAGATTCCGCCTTTGTCCTTCATGAGGAAGGGCTTCATGCGTGGATTCCACTTTTTCGTTTGGTGACCGTAGTGAACGCCAGCGTCCACCATTTCAGTGATGAGTTCGTTAATCATGATATATGTAATGTTTGTCTCGTCTTAAATCAGAGCGAGCGATTTTGAAGACCTGCCACTTGGTTTCCCTTGGGTCTTCTTTGTTGTGAGGTGGCTGAAGGGGCGCGGTTTTTGGGGGGTAACCCGGAAAAATGCAAGCATTTTTCCGGGTTCAGTTAAAAGTTACTAGTTTTCAGTTTTGGTTCCTCTTCCTGAAAACTTTCCTCCTACCGCCGCGTGCGGCGGCGTGCTGCTCCGCTGGTGCGGCTTGGGGTTCCTTGGGAGGAGGATTGGCCACGGCGTCCGCCACCGGAGTTTTGGTTACCGCCACGTCCGCCGCCGCCACCTTGTTTGACTTTCGGGGGTTTGAAGCCGGTGCGGTGCTTTTCTTGGAGGTTTTCGCTGTGCCACTGATGGGAGGTGTCGCGAGGGATCTGGTTTTTGATGAGTTTCTCGATGTCGCGAAGGAAGTCGATTTCGTCCTCAGCACAGAAGGAGACAGCGAGGCCATCGGCACCAGCGCGTCCGGTGCGTCCGATTCGATGAACGTAGGCTTCTGGTTCGTTTGGGAGATCGTAGTTCACGACGAGGCCGATGTCTTTCACATCGACTCCGCGAGCCGCGACGTCGGTTGCGACGAGGACGGGTACGAGACCTTGTTTGAATTTCGCTAGGGCTTTTTCCCGTTGGGCTTGGGATTTATTGCCGTGGATGGCTTCGGCTTCATAACCGGCGGCGCTGAGGGCGATGGCGAGTTTGTTGGAGCCGTGTTTGGTGCGGCCGAAGACGATGGTGAGTTTGGCTTCTTTCGCTTGGCTCTGTTTTTCTAAGAGCTGTTGCAAAAGATACATTTTGTTGCCGCGATCGACGAAGCAGAGTTTCTGTTGGATGCGTTCGGCGGTGGTGACCTCTGGGGTGATGGTCACGTGAGCGGGGTTTTTAAGAATTTTTTGAGCAAGGGTAACGATGTTCGGTGCCAGAGTTGCGGAGAAAAACAGCGATTGTTTTTTCTTCGGAAGAAGATCGATGATACGATTCACGTCGCGCAGGAAACCCATATCGAGCATGCGATCGACTTCATCGAGGACGAAGAAATCGACAGCGGATAGATCGATGCAGCCTTGATCGATCAGATCGAGTAAACGGCCGGGAGTTGCGACGAGGACATCGACACCAGCGCGCATGGCGTTGACTTGTGGGCGTTGGCCGACGCCACCCCAGATGGTGGTGAGGCGGAAACGGATTTTTTCTCCGTAGGTGGAAAAGCTTTTCGCGACTTGGCCGGCAAGTTCGCGGGTGGGTGCAAGCACGAGAACGCGGCATTGTTTGGTGCGAATGGGGCGGGGATCGTTGTGGAGGGCATTGAGGATAGGCAATGCGAACGAGGCGGTTTTTCCAGTTCCTGTCTGAGCGCAACCGAGTAGGTCGCGACCTTCCAAGAGCAGCGGAATCGCTTGGGCTTGGACGGGGGAAGGAGTGGTGTAGTTGAGTTCGGTCAGAACTTGTTTCAAGGGCGCGGCAAGAGCCATCGCTTCAAATGTAGTGGTCATTTCTAATTTTTAAAAGCCAGCGGATGCCGATATTGGCTGCTGACAGGGATCGATGAGATGGAGTGAGCCTCTTGCAATCTCTCATCGAAGTAGACCGGAAAAAGCGCTACCGCGAATGCGGCAACTAGGGGGCGATAGCCCTGTGACGGGTTACATAGACAGATATTTGAGAAAGGCAAAGTATTTCTCGATGGGTCAGAAAATGAAAAAACCGCAAGGTTTGAGGCCTTGTGGTTTAAAGAGACGGTTTTGAAACCGTTAAATTTTAGTATTGGTTTTGGTCTTGGGAGTTGCCGTAGACAGCACCACCGGCGCCACCGAGTGCGCCACCAATTGCTGCACCTTCAAGTGCGTTGCCGGATTGGTGACCGATGACTCCACCAGCTGCTGCGCCGAGGAGCGCTCCACCAAGGGCGCCGCGTTGAGTGTTAGGGCCGGTTGGAGCTGTGCAGTTGCTGAGGGCGATACTGGAAACAGCTGCGATGGTGAGGAATGCTAATTTTTTCATAATATGGTTAAGAGTTATTAAATGAATATTCGATATTTTGTGGAGTTCAAGAAATTTGAGTTAAAAATTCAAATTCCATCGGCTTCACGTTTGGGTATGACGATAGACTTGGAATTGTATTCGATCATTTTTCGATCAGACGGAAGTAAGCTCAGGAGAGTGCTGCGGAAGGACGGGCGCGAGGGGTGAGAGGCCGAGTTTTGCGAGCAGGACCTGATCTTTTTTCACTGAGGGGTTTTCAGCGGTGAGGAGTTTGTCTCCATAGAAAATGGAGTTGGCACCGGCGAAGAAGCAAAGCGCTTGTGCTTCATCGGAAAGGCGAGTGCGACCTGCGGAGAGGCGGACTTTCGCTTTTGGCACGGCGATCCGAGTGACGGCGATCATGCGTACGATGTCAAAGGTGTCGACCTGTGGGTTCTCTGCGAGTGGTGTGCCGGGCATGGGCATGAGAGAGTTGATCGGCACTGACTCCGGTTGCGGATCGAAGTTTGAAATGATTTCTAACATCCGAAGTCGGTCGGTGATCGTTTCACCTAGGCCGAGGATGCCGCCGCAGCAAACCGACATGCCTGCATCTTGGACGTTTTGGATGGTGCGGAGTCGGTCTTCGTAGGTGTGCGAAGTGACGATGTTCGGATAGTGCTCGGGTGAGGTGTCGAGGTTGTGGTTGTAGGCGGTGACGCCGGCTTGTTTGAGTTGCTTGGCTTCATCCGGGCCTAGTTCGCCGAGTGTGACGCAGACTTCCATGCCGAGTTTGGAAACGTCTTGGATAATATCGAGCACTTGTTCGAAGCGTTGAGTTCCACCCCGGACACCGCGCCATGCAGCTCCCATGCAGAAGCGGGTGGAGCCGGTTTCCGCAGCGACTTTGGCGCGTTCTAATACATCGCATTTTGACATGAGACGTTCGCTTTCGACACCTGATTTGTAGCGTGCGGACTGGGCGCAATAGGAGCAATCCTCGGAGCAGCCACCGGTTTTGATGGAAAGGAGTGTGCAAAGCTGGACTTCAGGTTTGTCCCAGTTTGCTTCGTGAACTGCTCTGGATTTTTGAATGAGTTCAAAAAAGGGAAGAGAGTGGAGGTCTTGGAGTTCTTTAAGATTCATGATGGAAAATGGATTATCGGCTGTTAGAAGATGAGTGGGTGTTACCTAGTCCAGCCGCCGTCGCCTGAGGGCATTTCGCCTTGACCGACCATGGTGTAGAGGGTTTTACCTTTTGCGCCGATGAGTGGAAGGCCGAGTTTTTTCTTCCAAACAGAAGACATGGAGGCTCCGGTGTGGCAGCCCCATGATTTGCAGACGGCGCCTTTGGCAAATATGGAAGAATTCAGTTTTGAAAGATCGTTTTCATGGAGCCATGCGGTGGACACAGCCATGATCTCGTTGCCGTAATCGAACATGAATGTCGATTTATTAGAATGGCCGAAGTAATCGTAGGTGACGACGGATTTGCGCGGGCGGGAGTTTATTTTCGAAATGTAGTCGGAGGATGAGTTGAACCAGATCAAGGTGGCGTTGCGCTTGGTTGCCTGCTCGGCGATCCATGTGGTGTAGGGTTTGCCGTCTTCGCGTCCTCTTGCTTCGTAGCCGGGTTTGTAGACCATCCAGACAAGTGGTGCATCTTTTCCGTATGTCTGACGTACTTCTGCCATGCGCAGTGTGGATGCGCGAACGAAGTTGGCCCACCAGCGATCGTGTTGATCATCTCCGGTTCGATAATTTTCCCAAGCGCGCAGGGCGGGTCCTCCGCAAACGATGACATGTTCTGCTTGTGCAACTTGTGAGAGAAGCAAGACAGAGAGGAAAATAGCTTTCTTCACGTGAGACATGTGAGGGTTGTAAGCCTAGTGGTGAGTTGGGGTCAATCGGTATCGCAGAATCCACGAGTCGATGGTAGGGTTATCGATCACGCTCGAAACGCAGGACTTTTTCGCCTTCGCGGTAATAATTGAGCCGATCTCTGGCATTAACTTCCAAATATGCTTGATCTTCGCGGAGCGCGTGGAGCTCGATTTCGCGGTGTTCTTTGATGTCCAAGGCTGCTTGTTCGCGCTCTTGAGTGCTGCGTAGTTTGGCCTGTAGTTTGTCGTTCTCGCGCTTGTAGGGGTAAGCAGATGCTACAATAAGCAAACCGAACGAGATGGCCGTGAAAAGGTAGAGGAGTCGATTGGTTCCTTTGATAAAGCGAACTCTCGACTCCAAGCGTGCAAGTTTTTGTGGGGTGTACTTGGTCTTAGCCATTTCCGAAGTGCTTATGGTTGAACGCGATTCGAGGTGAATTGTCAAGCAAGGTTAACTATTTTGGAAGGTAGCTTAGGGATTGCATGGGAGAAAAGTTGAGCCTAGCGTCTGCATCCCGGCGCGGCCGGTTTAACTAGAAACAATGAAATTACCTCATGTGGCGATTGTCGGGGCGACGGGTGCCGTCGGCGTGGAAATGCTTCTTTGCCTTGAGCAAAGGAATTTTGAATTGAGTGAGCTTACGCTGTTGGCGTCGGCACGATCAGCTGGAAAGACAACGACCTTTCGGGGTAAGGAAATTGTGATCAAGGAGCTGACGCATAATTCATTTCAAGGTATCGACATCGCATTATTCAGTGCGGGTGGAGATATTTCCAAGGAATTTGCACCCTCAGCGGCAGCGGCTGGCGCGGTGGTGATTGATAATTCATCGGCGTTTCGCATGGATGAGGGTGTGCCCTTGGTGGTTCCTGAGATCAATCCCGAGGCCGCAAAAAACCGTCCGAAAGGGATTATTGCGAATCCGAACTGCACGACGATTATTTCGCTGATGGCGCTGGCGCCGTTGCATGAGCAGTTTGGTTTGGAAAGCGTGATCGCATCCAGCTACCAGGCGGTTTCTGGATCTGGTGCGCAGGGGATTATTGAACTTGAGGAGCAAGTGAAAGCGATCGCGACGGGTCAGCCGTTTACGCCGAAGGTTTATCCACGACAAATTGCGTTCAACGTGATTCCGCAGGTGGATTCATTTACGGAAAATGGTTACACCAAAGAAGAGATGAAAATGGCCAACGAAGGTCGCAAAATTCTCGGTCATCCGGAATTGAAAGTTTCCTGTACCTGTGTGCGCGTGCCGGTGTATCGTTCACATTCGGTTTCGATCACCGCGAAGTTTACCAAAGAGCCAAACGTGGAAGCTGCGAGAAATGCTTATGTAGGTAAGCCGGGTATCCAAGTGATGGATGATCCTTCACAAAAACTTTTTCCCGTTCCGTTAGACACCACCGGTAAAGACGATTGCTTGGTTGGCCGGATTCGCAGAAACTTGGTGTTAGAAAATGCTTTGGATTTGTGGGTGGTTGGCGATCAGGTGCGTAAAGGTGCGGCGCTTAACGCGGTGCAGATTGCGGAAATCCTCTAAGTATTTTTCCTATGAGTGGCGATCTTAAAGACTATTTGAAAACCGTGGTTTCCCATGTGGATACGGCATTGGATGATTATCTGCCGTTTCCCGGTGAGGCTCCTGGCGCGATTCATGAAGCGATGCGTTACACGATTTTCGCCGGTGGCAAGCGTCTGCGTCCGGTGCTTTGCATTGCGGCGGCTGAGGCTTGCGGCGGAACTGAGGCATCAGCTCTCAAAGCGGCTTGTGCAGTGGAACTGATGCATACCTATTCGTTGGTTCATGATGATTTGCCGTGCATGGACGACGATGATCTGCGTCGGGGACGGCCAACCTGTCACAAGGTATACGGCGAGGGAATGGCGGTGCTTTGCGGAGATGCATTGCTGACAGAATCTTTTGCACTGTTAGCGAAATCGGAACCGAGCGAAGGCTTTACGGTGGGCGAAATGATTACCGAATTGGCCGTTGCCGGTGGCAGTCGGAAGTTGATAGGTGGGCAAGTCTTGGATCTTGAAGGCGAAGGTCAACAGCTTAGTAAAGAGCAATTGCTTGCAATCCATGAAGCTAAAACTGGGGCTTTGTTAGTGAGTGCATTGCGTTTAGGTGGAATGACAGCGAATGCGAGCGCTAAGCAATTGGCGGCGTTAAGTGATTTCGGTTACTCCCTTGGCCTGGCGTTTCAGGTGATTGATGATATTTTGGATGTGACCCAAACCACCAAAAGCCTTGGTAAAACGGCGGGAAAAGATGTGGCGGCAAATAAGTCGACCTATCCTTCCGTTTGGGGTTTGGAAGAATCCAAGAAAGAAGCGGAGCGCTTGACTCGTGATGCTTTGAATGCGCTGGAAATTTTTGGTGAACGCGGCGCGAGGTTACATGAAATCGCCGAATGGATGCTGGCGCGTGAGCATTGACACTATGCATTTCAAGCGAAAACCTTTTTGATGAAGAACGAGGTTGATTCTGGCGTGCGGATGGGGCTAGGTCTGCATATCAAAAAGCGATCTTTCAGTTTCATGTTGGCTAAGCGGTATCTGAATCCGCGCCGTGCCGTTTTATCTTCGTTTACGCTGATTTCATTAATTGGCGTTTTACTCGGAGTTTTGGTTCTGGTGGTGGTGATGGCCGTCTATGCGGGTTTGGAAAGAGATGTGAAAGGACGATTGCTGGGTTTTACACCACACATTTTGGTGAGGACATCGTTAGCGCCGCCTGCCGATCCTGATGCGGAGGGCACTGATGTTTCGGGTTGGCAGTCGCTCGCGCGAAAGGCTGCAGAAGTTAAAGGCGTTTCTGCGGCGACGGCTTTCGTTTCGGATAATGTAATTTTGGATGTCGGATCGTGGCAAAAGCCTGTGGCGTTTCGTGGAATTGATACCAGTGACATAACGCAGGTGGACGGCGTCAAGAAAATGTTGGATATGAAGAATTTTCCGGATTCGAGCGCAGATCTCGGATTGGATGATAGGGCGGTGGTTTCCTCAGTTATCGCAGAGCAATTTCAACTCAGGGTAGGTGATACCATGCGTTTATACTCTACCCGTAATTTTGAGGGTGTGATGGATGCCTATCGCGTAACCGAGAAGCCGGTGGTCCGTGAGGCGTATGCAGAGTCTTGGTCAGTGGTTACAAAGATTCTGAAAGAGGAAATGAAGCAGGTGGGAGAAAGTTTCGAAGTTCCAGCTGAAAAATTCAGCGAGGCATATGATCTTCTCAGAGGAATTCAATCAGAGCCAATCCGTGAACCTGAGAATAACATGATTCACGAGCTACTGAAGGCGATGGAAAGTAGCGAACTTGTGGAGGATAAAAAACTTTTTCGTATATCTGCTGAAAACAGAACCAAGCTGATCGATATTTATGAAGCGTTGGCGAAGACGGATGCTGCGGAGATGGATGGGGAAATATTAAAAGGCATCAAGAGTTTGGTGCTGCCAAAAGAAGTGCAAGTGATCGGAATCTATTCAGCCTCGCAAATGGCCGTGACTCCGGATTTATTTGTGCCTTTACCATTGGCGCAGGATTTAGCGGGGTTGAATGATGAGGTGCAGGGTATCGCGTTAAGGTTAGATGATCCATATCAAGCGGAACAAGTTGCGATTATGGTGCGTCAGCATCTCGGCTCCGGTGAGTATGTCGAAACATGGGGTGATCAATATCAGGCATTTTTCACTCTGATTAATCAACAACGGGTAATGATGTATTTCGCATTATCATTTATCGTTTTGATTTCGGCTTTTTCTATGATGGCGGTAATGTTCACGGTGACGATCCAGAAGCGCCGTGAGATCGGGGTTATGAAGGCTCTAGGTGCGGCACCGGGACAGATTGTGCGGGTCTTCTTGTATCAGGGAATGATTTTAGGGATTTCTGGAGCACTACTGGGCGTGGGGTTGGGTCGATTGGTTATTCACTTCCGTGGTGGTGTACAGGAAGGAATGCGGGTCTTAGGATTTGATCCATTCTCCGCTTCTCTAACAGGTTTTGTTGTTTTGCCCGCTCACAATAATCCCGGCGAACAGGCTGTGATTGGTCTCATGGCGTTTGTGTTATGTTCGCTGGCGGCTTTGGTGCCGGCATTTTTTGCAGCTCAGAGTGATGCGGCAAAGTCCCTGAGAAATCTGTAATATGGAAATTTGGCTCATTCAAAACGGCAAGAAGACCGGTCCATTTAATGACTATGACATCCGTGGTCGTATTTCTGATCGGCAACTTGATGCGGATGATTTCGCTTGGCATGAAGGATTGGCAGGTTGGGTGAAACTTCAAGAGATCGAATTATTCAAGGGCGAGTTTGAATTACTCAAAACCATAATGCCGCCGCCATTACCGCCACATTTTCCATCGGATAGTAACCAAGATTCACCTCAACCAAAAACCCGATATCTCGGCAGAAGATTTTGGGCGAGATGGTTGGATTTGATGACCTATTTGGCTGTTTGGTGGTTGTTGGCGTATGTGGTGGGCGGGGATATCGGGATGATGGTTCAGAGCCGCTGGATACAATTCTTACTTTTCATTCCATGGTTTGCGATTGAGGCGTGGTTGCTGCATCGTTTTGGGACGACACTAGGGAAGTGGTTGTTAGGGATTCGTGTGGTCAATGAAGACGGGACAGGATTGACGCTCAAATCTTCGATATGGAGGTCGATTCGTGTTTGGATTGCTGGTGTGGGATTCGGCTGGGGGTTACTAGCGGTGCTCTGTCAGGCGATGAGTTTGTTTACCGCACGAAAGATTGGTAAACCCGTTTGGGACTATATGGGGCAGCATAAAATCACAGTGGCTCCGCATAACGGTTTCAAAATCATCGCGCTTATATTCTTATTTTTCGCGGCGATGCAGTTGCAAGTGGCAGTCAGAGGTCCGCATGATCAAGAGAACTTCTATAAACAAAATGTCGAGCTTTTGGAGAAGTATCCCGAGTTCAGAGAGTTTTTAGACAGTGGAAAGCAGTGGCATCTTCCGGTGAAGCGCTGAGTTTACTCAGAAATTGCTGATGTCGTCTTTATCGTTACCATTTAAGCCGTCAGGGCCGTCAGGGCCGGTAGACCAGAGATCGAAGTCTGGGTTTAAGGCACTAGAGCCGCGACGGTAGCGGTATTCCTCACCCCATGGATCGACAATTGTTGCGGTCCCGCCTGTTCCTTCGATCCATTTGTGGGTATCGTTTTCGGGATCAAGTTCGGAGAGGTAGATGATTTGATCATCATCATCAGGAACTACTTGTCCATCTTCGTCGCTATCCCAATAAAGAGCGTTAAATAACATATTGGATTGAACGGTTCCGTCTGCACCACCCGCTTCTGCGTCTCCAGGATATTTGCTATTGTCGAGTTGGTATTCTTCAATGGCTTTTCCAAGGAGGTTGATTTGGATTTCGGCTTGATTGTTTTTTTGTCTGGTTTTGACAAATTGAAAGCTACCGATGATCAGTCCTGCTAAGATGAGAATAATCGTCATCACGATTAGAAGTTCAGCGATGGTGAAACCGCGAAGTGATTGAAACCGTGATGATTGTTTCATGGATGTGAGCAGTTACTGTTGTTCGCCCATCGTTTGAATCATTTTGATGAGTGGGAGGAATAGAGCGAATACCACAGCACCGACGACCAAGGCCAAGAACACGATCATGATGGGTTCTAGGATGGAGGTGAGAGCGGTCACGGCATTGTCGACTTCGTCATCATAAACATCCGCTACTTTGAGAAGCATTTCGGGAAGTTGTCCGGTTTCTTCACCGACATCGACCATGGAGATGAGCATATTAGGAAATACTCCACTGGCTGTAAGTGGGGTGACGATGGATTCACCTTCTTTAACGGCTTCGTGGACTTTGGAGATGGCGTTGGCGATGATGACATTTCCTGCAGTGTCACGGGTGATATTGAGGGCTTGGAGAATCGGTACGCCAGAGGTGACGAGTGTTCCGAGTGTTCTAGCGAAGCGTGAGACAGCGGATTTTCGCTGCATGTCTCCGAAGACGGGCAAGTGAAGCTTGAGTCTATCAAGTACTTCGCGTCCACCTTTGGTTCTACCTATGGCACCGATGCCAAGATATACTAGGAAGCCTGCTACGAAGAGCCAGACAACGTTGGGGATGATGGAGATGGGAGAGGCAATGCAGAACTCGGAAAAGCCGAACACGATTTGGGAAATCATTGGTAGCTCGGCGTCGTTATTATTGAACATTTCCTTAAATTTTGGAACGATGAAAATCATCAGGAAAACGAGAATTGCGACAGCGATAAACATCACGATCGCGGGATAGACCATGGCTGAAACGATTTTATTTTTCAGTTTATGAGCCTTTTCTTGATATTCGGCGAGACGGTTGAGGACGACTTCCAGAACACCGCCTAGTTCACCCGCTTTAACCATGTTCACATAAAGTTTATTGAACAATTTTGGGTGTTGTGCGAGTGACTCGGAGAAAGTGGATCCGCCTTGAACGGAATCTGCGAGGGACGAAATGGTGGATTTCAGAACTGGGTTGGGTTCCTGATTGCCGAGAACGGTGAGGGAGCGGAGGAGAGGTAGACCGGCATCGATGAGAGTTGCGAGCTGGCGGGTAAAGATCATCAGAACCTTCGGTTTGACGTTACCGCTAGCTTTACCGATGGTAATGTTCATCGCTCCTGATTTGCCCTTGCCCTTGGCTTTTTTCGATACCTTTGCTCCAGCGGGAGCTTTGGCGGTGCCTTCTTCATATACTGAAGTAGGAAAGAGATAAGAAGCTCTTAGCATCTGGATAGCTTCGGCTTCGGATGATGCCGATAGTACGCCATCGGTTTGCTCACCTTTTGCATCGAGAGCTGAGTATATGAAATTTGGCATGGGTTTTTTTGTTTATGGAGGATTCATTGGTGAGAATAAACAATTTTTCTCTAAGCAGAAGAAGAAAGTTGAAAGAAAGTCAGTTTTTTGGAGTTAGGTGTATTTTAGGACCTCTTCGATCGTGGTTTTACCAAGATAGATGTTACGCAGCCCGTCTTCTCTGAGAGTGTTCATACCGAGTTCGATAGCCTTTTGTTTGATGACCACGGTTGGAGCGCGGTTGGTGATGAGTTCACGGATGGGCTCAGTAATATTGAGGAGTTCGTATAGGCCGGCACGACCGCGGTAGCCGGATTGACCGCAAACTTCACAACCTGCTCCGGTATAGAATTGTTTATCGCCGAGTTCGTGAGCGGAAACGCCAAGCTGGCTGAGGATCGCTTCGCTGGGTTCGTAGGGGCTTATACAGTCTTTGCAAATCGTTCTGACGAGGCGTTGAGCAAGAATGCCCTCTAAGGATGCGGCGACCAGGAAGGGTTCGCAACCCATATCTATCAGACGGGTGATAGCTCCTGCGGAGTCGTTGGTATGGAGGGTGGAGAGCACCAAGTGACCCGTAAGTGCGGCTTGGATGGCGATGGTAGCGGTTTCCTTGTCTCGCATTTCCCCGATCATGATGCGGTCGGGATCTTGACGAAGGAAGGCGCGCAGTATTCGGGGGAAGTCCAAGCCGATCGCTTCGTTGATGGGGATTTGGATGATACCATCAATGTCATATTCGACGGGATCTTCTGCGGTGAGAAGTTTGGCATCGATAGTGTTGATGCGGCGAAGTCCGGCGTAGAGTGTGGTGGTTTTTCCTGCACCTGTAGGGCCAGTGACGATAAAGATACCGTTAGGTTTCTCGATGGTATCGCCGATATATTCGTAGATTTCTGTAGGTAGTCCGAGATTTTCAAGGCTGAGATTGACCGATGAACGATCCAATACTCGTAGCACGACGGATTCACCGTGGTGGGTGGGGAGGGTGGAAACCCGCATATCAATTTGCTTTTCACCGATCTGTTTGACGATGCGCCCGTCTTGTGGGATGCGTCGTTCGGCGATGTTCAAGTTAGCCATGACTTTAACCCGGGAGATGATGGGTAGGGCTAAGTGTATCGGAGGCGGTGCCATTTCGTAGAGTGCACCATCGACGCGGTAACGGATTTTGAAGTCTTTTTCAAATGGTTCGAAGTGGATGTCGGAGGCTTTTTCCTTAATGGCTTGATAGAGCACGAGATCGACGTAGCGGACGATGGGAGCGGAGTTTGCCTCAGCTTCGGCGTTGGCGGGGTCAATTTCCTGAGCGCTGATGTCGAGCTGACTGAGGATGTCATCCATGGCGCGGCCTTCTCCTCCGTAGCATTCGTTGATTTTGGCTTCGACGAGGTAGTCTGGCGCTACGACGATGATGATTTCACGTCCGAGGGTGAAACGTAAGTCTTCGACGGTTTGAGGGTTGAGGGGATCGACAAGGGCGATGTGGAGGCCTTGATCGTCGAAGTTAACGGGGAATGCGCCGTGGAGGCGGGCGGTTCCGGCTGGGACAAGGTCGAGCAGGGCTTGGGGAGGGGTCCAGTTTCTGAGATCGATGACATTAGCGCCGAGTTCTGAAGCGACGACTGGCCAAACGTCGTCGCGGTATTGAATGACGCCGAAGTCTGCCAAGAGTTCGGGTACGGATTTTCCGCTATTATCGATTTCGGCGATGATTTCCTCAGAGAGTGAGGTATCGATGAGGCCTCTCGATTCGAACAATTCTAGAAGTTGGCGATTATCCATGGGTGGGGTTTAAGCGGGAAGGTGATTTATAGTTAGAAGAAGATTAATCGAGGTCGCCCATGGTAGCGTGGACGACTTCTTCAGCTGATGTTATGCCGGCAAGGATTTTTCGTATGCCGTCTTCGCGGAGGGTGCGCATCCCGAGTTCGCGGGCTCGTCTGCGGAGTTGGTTAGTGGATTGTTCGGTATTGATGAGTGAGCGGACTTCGTCATCAATATTGAAAAGTTCAAAGATGCCCATACGTCCGCGGTAGCCGTTGCCGCGGCATTTCTCACAACCTGTGGGACCGAAGATGGATGAATCGGCGGTTCGTGAGGTATCAAGATGAAGGGCGCGCATTTGTTTCTCGGTAAGTTCTGCTGGTGCTTTGCAGATGGGGCAAAGTTTACGGACGAGGCGTTGGGCGAGAATGGAGCGGACGGCGGAGGCGATGAGGAAGGGTTTGACTCCGATATCGGCGAGACGAGCTACGGCGGATGGGGCGTCGTTGGTGTGGAGGGTGGAGAATACCAAGTGACCTGTTAGAGATGCATTGATCGCGATGTTTGCCGTTTCTGCATCACGAATCTCTCCGATCATGATAATGTTAGGAGCTTGGCGGAGCATGGCGCGCAGGGCGGCGGCGAAGCTCATGCCGATCTCTGCTTTGACCATGACTTGGTTAATGCCAGGAAGTTCGTATTCGACCGGATCTTCAACAGTGATGATTTTTTTATCGGGTCGGTTGATGACGTTGAGACAGGCGTAGAGTGTGGTGGTTTTACCAGATCCCGTGGGACCTGTGACGAGGATGATACCGTCGGGAAGTCCGAGGAGTTTTTCGAACTGGGCTTGATCATCGGAGAAAAAGCCGAGTTCGGGTAAGCCGAGTAGCAAAGCGGTTTTATCAAGGATACGCATGACGATGGATTCGCCGTGATTTGAGGGTACGGAAGAAACTCGGAGATCGACTTCTTTCTCACCCATTTTGAGTTGTATGCGACCGTCTTGGGGGAGTCGTTTTTCTGCGATCGACATCGTTCCACTCATGACTTTGAGTCGGGCAATGATGGCGGGGAGGAGTTTTTTCGGATGTGAATCGACGTGTATCAATTTACCGTCGAGACGGTAGCGGATGCGGACGGAAGTTTCGAGTGGCTCGATGTGGATATCGGAGGCTTTCAGGCGAAACGCTTCGGTAAGGGTTTGTTGGACGAGACGAATGATAGGCGCATCGTTGCCTTCAAGACCTGCTTCAGAATCTCCGGTTGAGACTTTGAAACCATCATCAGTGGGTTTCTTTTTATTTTCCTCGACGTGATAGAACTGGCGGAGGTGATTTTGGATATCGGTGGGAGTTGCGCAGGTGAAGTTGATTTCTCTGCCAGTGGCGTGAGGTAAACTATCGAGGGTTTCAAAATCTAGAGGATCAGCGACAGCGACGGTTAGAAATAGTCCGTCATCTGCGATGGGAATGGCACGGAAGCGCCGGACGATATCATCGGGAATAGCTGTGATGATGGATGGATCCAGATTGAGTTGGTGGATGATAACAAAAGGAACACCGGCGTTACTGGCGAGAGTCTCACTGACATGGTCCTCAGTAACTGTTCCTGCTGAAATAAGGTGTTTGATGATGGTCTGCCCACTAGCAAGTGCGGAGCGATTTTCATGAAGTTGCTCGGCTGTTAGATGGCCTGCATCGACGAGTAGGTCTGCGAGATAGTCTTCGTTTGAGAACACTTTTTTTGGAAAATAGGTTTTAGGTAGGATTAGCAATTCTAATGCTAACGGATGAGTAGAATGTCAACATGGTCAACTGAAATGGCGGTGTCAATCCATCGGAATCGTTTAAATGGAATTTATGTTATCGGGAATTGCCGAATTGCCATGAAATGCTGGCAGGCATAGAGGAGTTGTGAGTCTTGAGATTGGGTGAAGGGGAGTATGAAATCGGCAAAATTCTGTGGGGTTTCGTATTGGAGGAATGGACGGCTCCATTCGATGAGATCGGTGAAATTTACATCTGCGGTGAGATCTTGGAGCCCGGGGTTTTGGTAGATAGCAGGGCCCTCGATTCGTTGTTGAAGAAGGTAGCCACGGATTGAGCCATGGGGGCGGCGCTGGTAGAGATTCTCGGCAAGGCTTCCGTAATCGATTGTCAGGATTTCACCGCGATGCCAGAGAGGTAACCATGATTCCAGCCATTTTTGGTAGGATTCGTGGACTTCGATGCGTTGGCCTATAGGAAAATTGCCATTGAATATGGAGGATTCGGGCAAGTTTGGTGGATCGATCAGAATTTCATGGGTTTGGTTTTCGGGATGGATCAGGGCGATTTCTTTCCAGTCGGTTTGTGTTTTTTGAAATAAGCGGACAGGAAAGGCATCGACGAGTTCGTTAGAGAAAATGACAGCGTTGCCGTTGCAGGATTTCAGGGCTTCGTGGATAGTTGAATGAAATGTGGCACGTTTCCCGAGAGTGTTTTTTTGGTGATCGAGTAGAGTGGGCGAGGAATCGACCAAGTGAAGCTTGGTTGTAAGGCGCAGGGTGAGGGGAAGGTGGCGTAGGACTTGTTTGGCGAGTGTTCCCATGCCTGGGCCTATTTCTATGAGGTTATATGTATGGTGAGAGCGCATAGCCTTTGTTGCCCATGCGGCAATGGCTTTGGCGGGAATGTCAGAGAGTTGAGGGGCGGTGGTAAAGTCTCCGCGTGAGCCGATGGCGCGGATGTTTTTTGCGTAGTAGCCACGTTGAGGGTCATGGAGACACCTTTGCATGAATTGCTCGAACGTTTCGTGAGGCATGTCTTAGATCTTTGAATCTTTAATGATTCAGCCTCGATTGGGTAGGAAATAAAAAGACCGCAGCCCGATGAGGGGTGCGGTCTTACAAAGATTAAATAATCCCTAGATTACTTTACTGCAGCTGTGCGAGCTTTGCGAATGAAGCTATTGACGGTCTCAGAAGGTTTTGCACCAACGGCGAGCCATTTGTCTGCTTTTTCGAGATCGATTTCGTAGTTCGTGCCTTCGACAAGTGGGTTATAGGTGCCGATCTGTTCGATATAGCGACCATCGCGACGCTTGCGGCTGTCGACGGCTACGATTTTGTAGTAGGGGCGATCTTTGGTGCCCTTGCGGTTGAGACGGAGAGAGACTGACATGGTGTGACGTTTTGGGGTTGCCCCTTTTGGGCGGGCGCGGAGGTTGGTCGAATTTGTAGGACAGGACAAGCGAAATTTTGAGAAGAATGCGAGTTTTTCGAGAAAAGGCGAAATGGCTTTGTAATGAAAGGAAAAAACTCGGCTGGAATGAACCGGCCGGGTTTGTGAAAAAAGAGGCTCACCAGATATTAGTAGCCATTACTACGAACGTGGCTGTAGTAGCTTTCGGCACCGAGTTCCGGTGGGAATTCTTGGAGTCCTTCGTGCACGTTCATTTCGATGCGGTTGTCTTGGCCGCATTTTTCGTAGGGTGGCTTGAAGGTGCCGCGGTAGGTTGGGCAGGTGAAGGTGATGAGCTCGTAGAAGCCGTAGCCGAGGCGTTTGAATGCGCGGTTGGTTCCGTCGACTGCTCCGTAGCTCCAGCCAGCTTTTGCACCGTAGGTATCAGATCTGCGGACCATCATTTCAGGGATTTCAACTACACCATAAAGGATATTGCTGAGTGCACGACCGAGCTTGCGGGTGGCGGTGTAATGGGAGCCCGGAGGAGATTGGATGTCAGCAGCTGCGAAGCCTGTAAGGGCTACAACACTGGCGGCGATGAACAGGAGTTTTTTCATACTTAAGTTAGGTTAGAAAAGTCGAACGGCTGTTGGCAAGGAGAAGTTTAATAAATTTATGGACGTAGAATCACAGTAATTTCAATGAACTTAAAGGCTGATGCCAGTCGCAGAGGTCACACCCGCGATGGCGCGGATGGCTCCCATGACATCGGCGGGAAGGGCGGCATCCAGCTCGATGAGCGAGAGTGCAACGCTTTTCGATTTATCGCGAGCGAGGGAGAAATTGGCGATGTTCTGGCTGGCGTTTCCAAGCACGGTGCCGACGGCTCCGACGATTCCTGGGCGGTCGTCATTGCGAACAATGAGGAGGTGACCTTTGATTGGGCTATCGACGAAGAGACGATCGATTTCCACAATGCGGGGGCTGCGGCCGATGATGGTGCCGGCGACACGGAATTTTTCATCTCCTTTGCGGAGTTCGACGACGAGGAGGTCGTTGAACTCGGTTTGGGCGCTGATCGTGGATTCGACGAGATCGAGTCCCATAGCTTTCGCGATCGCGGGGGCGTTGACGAGGTTGACTTGGCCATCGGCGCGGGAGCAAGAGAGCAAGCGGAACAGGGCGGTGCGGGAAATGAGGCCGGTGTCTTTGGTGGCGAGGTCACCGTGGTAGGAAACGCGGATCGAATCTGGGTTGGCTGGGCCGAGCTTGGCGAGCAGCGTGCCGAGCGCGCCGGCGAGATCGAGATAGGGGCCGATGGCGGCGATGGCTGCTGCATCAAGTGAGGGCATGTTGATCGCGTTGCGGATTTCTCCGGTGGTGAGGAAGTCGCGGATTTGGATGGCGACTTCGATGCCGACGTTTTCCTGGGCTTCGTTGGTGGAGGCACCGAGGTGGGGAGTGAAGGTGATATGTTTTTTGAGACTGAAAAGCGGATGGTCTGCGGCCGGGGGTTCGTTTTCGAACACGTCGAGTCCGCAACCAGCGATATGGCCGGAATCGATCGCGTCTTTGAGCGCGGCTTCGTCGATGAGGCCGCCGCGAGCGCAGTTGATGATGAGAGCGCCTTTGTTCATGAGAGCGATTCGCTCTTTGTTCATGATGTGGTTGGTGTCATCGGTGAGAGGAACGTGAAGTGTTACGACATCGGCTCCTTTGAGTGCGATGTCAGGTGATTCTGCGAGGGTGACTTTGAGTTCGCGGGCGCGGGATTCTGTTAGGAAAGGATCGTAGGCGACGACTTCCATGTTGAATGCTTGGGCGCGTTTGGTGAACTCGCTGCCGATGCGGCCCATGCCAAGGACGGCGAGGCGTTTGCCATTGAGTTCGATGCCTTGGAAGGCTTTGCGGGCAGCATTGAAATCTCCCGCAAGAACGCCAGCATGGGCTGGACCGATGTTTCGTGCGGTGGAGAGCATGAGTGTGAAGGCGTGCTCGGCGGTGGAAATCGTGTTGCCCGACGGAGTGTTCATCACGATGACTCCGTGATCGGTGGCGGCTTCACGGTCGATGTTGTCGACTCCTACACCAGCGCGTCCGATGGCTTTGAGATTGGTGGCGGCAGCGAGTATGTCACGAGTGACTTTGGTTTGCGAACGCACGACGAGGCCGTGGTATTGACCGATGATTTTTTTCAATTCATCCGGAGCGAGGCCAGTGTTGACATCGACAGTGATGTTAGGAGTGGAGCGCAGAGCTTCTACACCTTTTTCGGAAATGGGATCAGAGACGAGGACTCGGTAATTACTCATAGGGAGGACGCGTCGGTAGATGAGAAGCGGATGGCATGCAAGCGGAAGTAAATATGTTTATGATTGAGAGAGGGGATGTCCGAGCTAGAGTCCCGCCGTGCTTCACTGGTTTTCAGACGGAAAATTCCCCTTGTATCTCGCGCCGATGGCGGGGGTGACGGATTTAATTTTTCGCAGGATTTGCAAGGAAATGGGTGCGGATGTGATGGTGACGGAGTTTGTGAGTGCCGAGGGGATCATGCAGGCGGATGAGCGGACGCGGAAATATACGGAGTTCGATGAGGGACAGCGGCCAGTGGGGGTGCAACTGTTTGGAGCGGATGGCGAGCGGATGGGGGAGGCGGCGCGAAAGATCATCGATAAAGGATTGGCGGGGCGGATTCCGGATTTCATCGATATCAATTTCGGTTGTCCGGTGAACAAAGTGGTTTCACGAAATGGCGGATCGTCGTTGCTGCGGGATTGTCCGTTGCTGGCGAGTGTGGCGGAGGGAGTTGCGAAAGCGGTGGGAATGGATGTGCCGGTGACGGCGAAAATCCGGATTGGTTGGGATGCGGATTCGGTAAACGCGGTGGAAGTAGCGAAGACTTTGGAGGATTGTGGTATGCAAGCGATCGCGGTGCACGGTCGGACCCGAGCCCAAGGATATTCTGGCGAAGCCGATTGGGAAACGATCGATGCCGTGGCGCGTTCGGTTAAAGTCCCGGTAATAGGCAACGGCGATATTTCCTGTGGGGAAGATTTAGCGAAACGCAAACGCGAGACGGCTGTGAGCGGAGTCATGATAGGCCGAGCCGCGATGCAAAACCCGTGGGTTTTCCGCGAGGCGAAACATTTTTTGGAAACCGGCGAGGTGATGGCAGCTGTTCCGTTGGAAGAAAGGTGGTCCCTAATTCTGCGGCATTGCCAGATGGCGGTTGAGAGCGGTCGCTATGGGAATGAACGGCAGACTTTAACAGCCATGCGCGGTCGCTTGATGGCGTATTGCAAAGGCTTCCCCGGGGCTAAGGAGTTGCGACAGAAACTTTGTCAGGTGGATTCCGTGGCTGCGGTGGAGGGATTGGCGGCGTTTTCGATTAGTAGTTTCGAAAGGTAGGGGTAGGCTTAAAAAAGATCTTGCTGCGTTGATAGTTGGTCGAAATCCTTGGCGTAAGTTGAAAATTCCATTTTTCAATGTGTGAGATAAAGCATACACACATCAAAAAACTCCCACTCATTTCATGAAAGGCGTCCGATTCTTCGCTGCGGGGTTCACCGCGATTTTGCAAATTTCCATCGCTGGATTAGCGGTGGCGGACGAGAAGTCAGCCTCGGCGCATGTTTTTGAGGTTCCGGAGAAGGCGGAGGCTATTTTGGATCGCTACTGTTATAACTGTCACGACGAGGAGATGCAGAAGGGTAACATTCAATTAGATAAGCTCTCTGGTCTGGATATGCCGAAGCGGTTGGATCTTTTGAACCGGATGCAGGAGCAAATGTACTTTCAGCACATGCCGCCGAAAGAGAAGAAGCAGCCAAGCGAGGAAGAGCGGAAGGCGATCCTTGCCATCATTTCGAAGGAACTGGGCGTTCACAAAGCCTCGACCTTGGAAGGTAAATTGCAGAAGCCTGAATACGGTAACTACATCAACCACGAGAAACTCTTCTCCGGCGAATACAAGGATGTGCCCGCCTACACCACCGATCGCCGCTGGCTGATCAGCGAGTTCATTTTCAATGCCAAGTTCCAGCGAATCCTTGGAAATCAAACGACCATAGGAGACAAGGGTAAGAAATTCAGCGTCGTCGGCAGCAAGAAGCTGCCGAGCGTTTCTTTAGCCAACCCCTTTCTCCTGCCTAAGACTGTGGGCGTGCGTTACTACTCGAACGAGGATCTAACAGGCGGCCACCTTTCCAGTATGCTTACCAACGCTCAGGCTGTATCCGAATATATCACCAACGTTCAGGTGCCCAAGAGCAAGGGTAAATACTTGCCTGCGATCATGGAAATCATCGCAATGGAGGAAGCCCATACGGCCACCATCACCTCGCGCCGCGCATTCCTTCAAAGCCACATCGAACGTCTCTGCGAAGAACTCTACGGCGACCGCAATAAGGCCATGCTGCCCACTTTCGTGCCCGTCGTGCTCCAGCCACTGCCTGAGCTGAAAGAGGGTGAGAAATACAAAAAGGCACCGATGAATGTTTCGACGAACATGTTAGAAAGTTTGGGCGCGGCTCCGCTTGTCTATCACACTCTGACTGATCCCAAGTTCTCAAGCATGAGCGACGATGAGTTCCGTGCATACTGCGAGCGTTTCTGGTTCTATCGTGGAGATCACGAGCGCACTATCCAGAGCCGCATGGCGCTTCTCAGGGAATACGTACCGGACTTCCGCGGGATCGCCGTGGAGCAGCTCAAGAGGCACAAGAAGATCGACTACAAACCGCTCGCAGATGCTGAAATGGCGGCAATTCATGCGGCTATTCAGAAACACCGTAAGAAGGGCGACCATTACAATACCCTCATCGAGACTTGCGTCGACGACTGGCAGCAGTCCTTCTCGAAAGAGCGAAAAGATGCTGGCCCGCCAAGTCCTGATGTTCTCACCAAATTGGCCAGCCAGCTTTCGGTGTTGATCCTCGAGCGCGAGCCCACTTCTGAGGAAAATGCGGATTACGTCGCGTTGACCCGATCCTACGTCGATAAGCTCGGTCAGCGCAAAGCGGTGCAGAAGCTGATTCAGACCATCCTTCTTTCCTCTGAATTCGCATACCGCAGCGAGCTCGGTGCCGGCGAACCGGATAAGCACGGACGCCGCATGATGTCACCCCGTGATGCCAGCTACGCCATCGCCTTCGCTCTGACTGACCAGAGTCCGGACGCAGAGTTGGTGGCGGCCTCCGGTAGCGGACGACTCAACACGCGCGAGGACTACAAGCGCGAGGTCGAACGCCTGCTCGCTAAGCGAAATGTTCGATCTCTCATCGATCCCGTCTTGGAGGATAAAAGCTGGGCCGAAAACTCAACGGACATGCCCATCCGCGAGCTGCGCTTTTTCCGTGAGTTCTTTGGTTATCCCAAGGCGCTGGAGATTTTCAAGGACGAGAAACGTTTTGGGGGCGACCGCTTGGATCAGGCGACCAACCGTGCGGTCAACGAGGCCGACCGAATCGTGGAATACATTCTTGAGAAAGACAAAAACGTGTTCGAGGAGTTGATCGGCACCGAGGAATTCTATGTCTTCCATGACGGCAACAACGAGGCGATGACGGCGAAGTCCGAACACATCAAGCGCATCTACGAATATTTCAAGGACAAGGACTGGCAGAAATTCGGTTACAAGGAACTGGCCGAACACACGGATTTCCTTCGTAAGAACCCGATGCGTAGCATCAACCCGGACGACCTCAAGTCCGGCAACCGCTCAGGCGATGGCCTGAAGCTCTTCAAGAAATCCCTCACCTCCATCACTGCCCGTCTCGATAAGGGCCAGAAAGATGCGGCACCCTTCGATCTCTACCGCGGTTACGGCTCTGACTTTATGCCCGGCGAGAACGTCGCGATGTTATGGGGTTACAGTAAGGACAACTGGCACTGGTCGGCAAACCAGCCGGCGAAAGTCCCCAATCGCAAGGGCATGCTGACCCATCCCGCTTGGCTCATCGCTCACGCTTTCAACACAGAGACCGATCCGGTGCATCGTGGTAAATTCGTACGTGAGAAACTTTTGGCGGGTACGATTCCCGACGTACCAATCACCGTCGACGCTCAGATCCCTGAGGATCATAACAAAACTCTGCGCAGTCGTCTTGCTATGGCGACCGAAAACAAAAACTGCTGGCACTGTCACATAAGCATGAACCCTCTCGGTAACACATTCGAGATGTATGACGACTTCGGTCGTTTTCGCACCGAAGAGCATCTGGAATATCCCGAACATCTTATCACCAAGAGACCCGACGAGGCGAAAGATCGCAACCACTTGTTAGATCTCCGCGATATCTACAAGACCCTTCCGGTCGAGTCCTCGGGTCAACTCGTCGGTACCCGAGATACGTCCTTGGATGGGGATCTTAAAAATGCCGTCGATCTGGCGGAGCGTCTGTCCAAATCCCGTGTGGTTCGCCAATCCTTCATCCGCCATGCCTTCCGATACTTCATGGGTCGCAACGAATTCCTTTCCGATTCAAAAACCCTGATCGATGCCGAGCAGGCATACGTTGATAATGGAGGTAGCTTTGATGCGGTTATTGTGTCATTACTAACGTCAGATTCATTCATTTACCGTAAACCAATAGAAAATTAGACTTATGCTCAGCAGAAGAAACTTTTTGAAAACCTCGGCGCTCGGCGCCGGTGCAATGTCTTTGGCTCCCTCATTCAATCAGCTCTTCGCTGCTCCAAGCGGTGTGGGCACGGGCATCCCGAAACGCTTCATCTTCATCCGCAAATCCAGCGGCCTCGTCCCCTCCGAGAACGCGCTAATGAACCTCTCGGCAAAGGACAAGGCGCTCGATGACGCGAAGCAGCCCTTCGAGGCGGATCTCAGCAAACACGAGCTGCCTAAGTGGTTGCGTGGACTGTATGACCACAAGGAAAATATGACCATCCTCCAGGGGCTTTCCGCGAAGATGAGCGAGAACGTTCACTATTCCTTTTCCTCAGTGATGGGCTGTTTTAAATCCAACCGCAACACCCTCAGCGCCATCAAGCGCACCACGATCGATTTCGAACTCGCCAAACTTTTCCCATCCCCCTTCGGCCACGTGGAGCTGTCGTTCGCAGACGGTCGCACCGGCATCGTCTCGGGATACTCCGCCCCTGCGCCGCAAACTCGAAACTACTGCTACGCGGATCCGGATACCGCGAGGAGCGAACTTTTCAAATCCGTCCTCAACCCGGACGCGGTCAATTCCGATAACGACATGCTCGCCTTCTTGCAGGGCAAGGAAGGCATGAAGGAGAGCGGGTTTAAGGGGCACGAAGTGAAACGCCAGGAGGCACAGGTAGAATCGATCGATAGGATCCGTGAACGTAACAAGAAGCTCATCAGCATTTCCGGAACTCTTGCCGACTTCCTGCCCACGCTCGATCCCGTGCATGACAATGGCGGCCCAGACGCCAGCACACCCGAGAAGCAAGCGGCCATGACGGACGTGCTTATTGCCGCCATGAAAGCCGGCCTGACTAATGTCGTCACCTATACCATCGATGACCTCGGTACACCCATCACAGGTTTGCCTGGAAACGAGACCGACCGTGTCGGTATTCACCCGCTCGGCCACGACGAGGCCTTCGGCGGCGTCCCCGCATGGATGACCCGTGAACAGATCCGTATCAGCCACATGAATCAGGTCAAAACCATCGTCGAAAAACTTAAAGCCACACCCGAAGGTAAAGGCACGATGTTCGATAACACCATGGTAATGTATTTCCCGGAAAACGGAGAAACCCACCACGGCATCGGCACGGAAGCACCCTTCATCATCATGTCCGGAAAAAACTGCAATCTAAACATCGCAGGTCGCTACATCCGCTTACCATTCCTAGGTAACGAAGGTCACAAAACTCTTGGCAACTGGTATACCACTTTGCTCAACGCCCACGGAAATCCGATGGAGCACTACGGTGATCTTGATCTTGAGATGTCACGCAAAAAGCTGGCGCAAACCGGCGCGATCAAACAGTTCATGGCGTGAGCCATGATTGAAAAAAAGTAGGGTCGAGCGGCCCGCTCGACCGTGATTGAATAGAAGTTAGAGGATAGAGCGTTTTTGGTGGTCTCACTTCTTTTAGGTTGATCGTAAGTTTGGTATTTTGAAATCGGTCAACACGGCGTGTTGACCCTACCTTTAATGATGAACTACTTTTGAGGTTGCGGGTTTTGGGCTTAGGGTTTTACCTGTGGGGCAATGAGTAAAACGAAAGTAGGATTTGTGGGGGTTGGGCGGATGGGTGCGAACATGGCGCGTCATTTGGCGGATAAGGATTATGAGGTGACTGCAATTTTTGATCATTTTCATCAGGTGGCGGAATCGATGGCTGATGAGCTCGGAGCGAAGGCGATGATGAATCTAGCGGATGTCACGGCGGCGGCGGATGTGATTTTTACGGTGGTGACGGATGATGCGGCGATGGAGGAAATTTTTTCCGGTGAGCATTCGTTGCTCAAAGATGCTGCGGGTAAAACATTCATTCATTGCGCAACTGTGAGCCCTGAAGCACACATGAAAGCCGCGCAGGCAGCGGCTAAAGTCGGGGCGAAAACCTTGGCGGCGAGTATGGCGTCGTCGATCACGCAAGCGCGTCAGGGAACTTTGTATCTCATGATTGGCGGGGAAGAGGAGACGTTCAATACGCATGAAGCTTTGCTAAAAGATATGTCGATTTCACTGCGCTATGTCGGCCCCGTGGAGAATGCGGCGCGGATCAAGGCACTGGTCAACATGGTGATGAACATCAACACCGCAGGTCTTGCTGAAGGTCTTGGCTTGGGTGCTGCTTTGGGTTTGGACTTGAATATACTCAGAGAAATTTTCTCTCAAACAGGTGCGAACTCACGCGTCTTGGAAACGGACGGCGACGACATGGTGGCGCGTGAACATGATTGTTATTTTTCCGCATCGCATGCCGCGAAGGATAGCGGAATTGCGAACGCGATTGCAAATGCAGCCGGCGTCGATACGCCGCTTTCGCGTGCGACCGAAGCTCAGTATCGAAAACTCATGGAACTCGGTTTGGGTGACTTGGATAAATCTGTGGTCGCCGAGCTGACTTTCCCAGGAAGAAACGGAGAAAATCTCTAAACCATGGAAACCAGCAGCCGAATTTTAAACAGCGAAGGTGAACGTCTGGATGTCGATTTTCATCAGGGAACTCACATGGGTGCGATGGTTGTATTGGGTCATGGTGTAACAGGAAATAAAGACAGGCCGCTGCTTATTGCGATTGCTGAAGGTTTGGCTAATAAAGGTTGGCCGTGTATTCGTTTTTCCTTTTCAGGGAATGGTGATTCCGAAGGACGATTTGAAGATTCTAACATCACCAAAGAGGTCGATGATTTGTGGGCTATCCTTAACACGGTGCCGCAGGAAAAACGGATCGCGTATATCGGTCACAGCATGGGCGCGGCGGTGGGGGTGAAAAAGGCATCTCGCGGGATGTTGATTCAGTGTTTAATTTCTCTGGCGGGAATGGTGGATACGGCAGGTTTTGTGGAGCGGGAATTTGGCGATGTCGTACCGGGAAAAGGTTTCATGTGGAATGATGATGAGTGCCCGCTTTCCGAGAGTTATGTGAATGATTTAAAAGAAATTGGCAGTTTGTTGCCAGATGCAGCAAGGATCGAATGTCCATGGTTGCTGATTCACGGAACGGATGACGATGTGGTTCCGATAGAGGACAGTCGCCAAGCATTTGAAGCGGCGCGCTGTGAGAAAAAACTCTTCGAGATTCCGGGAGCGGGTCACTCGTTTGATGCGGACTCTTATGGCGCCATTGTGGATAGAAT
>JANPEG010000088.1:0-85769 GCA_031431855.1 Akkermansiaceae bacterium
TTGAGAATGTCACCCCCGACGGTGCCGGAGCAGGCAGCAATAACCTCTTCAGAGGCAGATGTTTCTTTCTTCATAGTCATAAACGTCGTAGGCTGCGCACTTACGACGTTTATGACTAGAGGCGCTTGGTAGGACGCTTACTGTAGAAGGCTCCGTTGCCGTTGAGGAGTTGATTACCATTCGCATCGTGGGTTGGGGCAGTGAAGCCGGTGATGGTGGTGTATTGGTTGACGTTATTGGCGGTGTAGGTTTTGGTGCTGCCGCCTTGGCTGGCAATAGCTGCGGTTTCCCGGTTGCCCATAGCATCGTAATCGTAGGCGTCGGTTTGGCCTGAGCCGTAGTTGGCGGCGGTGACTTGGTTGGCGGCGTCGTAGCCGTAGGTGCGCGCGGAGGTGGAGCCGTCAGCGAAGGTTTCAGCTGTTCTTCTGCCTGTGCTGTCTAACGTGTAACCGTGACCAGAAACGGGGCTACCGTTTTTCAGGTGAGTGTTGGCTAGGAGTTGGTTCGCTGCATCGTAGGATTTGTTTTGAATGATGCCGTTTTCGTGGGCGAGGGCGGTGTTACGGCCAAGTTTATCGTAGGTGTAGGTGGCGAGGGGTGGTGGGCCGTCGGCGGAGACGGTTTGGAGTTGGCCTCTTGCGGTCCATTCGTAGGTTGCGGGCGGGACGCCCGCGCTCCCTTGGAGTTGCGTACGTTGGCCATCGGCGTCGTAAGCGTAGCTGGCGATTTTGGCAGCACGTCCGGCGAGGGTCTGGGTCTCAGATGTTAGCTGATTTCTCACGTCGTATGCATAATCGCTTTTTGAAACGCCGTTGTCGATGGATTTCAAGAGGCCGTTGGCGAAGTATTCTTTGGCTGTGTCAGGGGTGCTGGTGTTCCAGTTGGCGAGGGTTTGGCGGTCACGAAGGTCATAGGTATAAGTGCAGACATGGTTGTTCGGTGTGGTGTGAGTGGCCATGCGTCCGAGGGCGTCGTAGCTGTAGGCGTGGTCGTCTCCGTTGGGATATACTTTGGTGAGGAGTTGACCGCGCAGGTTGTAGGTCCAGTTCGTGGTGTTGTTTCGCGCATCGGTGAGGGTGAGCTGCTGGCCGGTTTCATACCAATAGGTGTAGCGCTGGGTTTGATTTTTCGGATCGGTTTCTGCGATCATACGACCCAGAGCATCCGTGCGTGAAACCGAGCTGCGGTTGTCCGACAAGGTGGTGCTGACGCGGCTGCGGGTGTCGGCTGCAACAGCATCACCGCTCACGCCGTTTGCGTAGGTGTAGGTGGTGGTGCGGTTGAGAGCATCCTTGGAAGTGGTAGTGCGCCCGTGAACGTCGTAGGTGTATTGGCTAGTTTGATTGAGTCCGCCAGCATCTGAGACGGTGGTGATCACGCGACCCAACAGATCATAGGTCAGGGTGGAGTTGGTGGCACTGGCGGTGCCTGGAGCGATGCGGGTGAGGATGGTTTGGCCTGCGGCGTCCGAGACATTTTCCGTGACGCGTCCAGCAGCACTGACGGAGCGGGTGGTACCGCCGTTGGCTGCGATGGGCTTGCTGTAGCTGGTGCTGGTGTGATTCAGCGGATCGGTGGAGGTTTGCACAAAGGAGGTATGGGAAGCTCCGGTGCTGTCCTGCCAAGTGACGATGGCGTTGTCCATGCTCCAGGTGTTACCGAGTTCGTCGGTGCTGGTGGCGGTACTGCCGTCCGGATGATAGGTGGTTTCCGTGAAGGTGGTGTCAGAATAGGTGGTGCGCAGGGTTCTATCCATGCCATCGTAGGTTATGGTGGTGGTGCGGGCCAGTGCTGTCCCCTGTGCCTCCGTGATCGCTGTCACACGGCCGCCAAGATCATAGGTTGTCGTCGTGATGGTGCCGAGCGGGTCTTGGCTGGCAACGGGGCGATCCATGATGTCGTAGCTACTCGAGGTGGTGCGTCCGGTGCCGGGAGAGGTTTGGCTGATGGTGTTTCCGAAAATATCGTAAGTGCTTGTGGTGGTCAGGGCCATGCCATTGGCATCTTGGGTGGTTGAGGTCATGCGACCCCGGGTATCATAGGTGTAGGTGGTGACGATGCCGTTTTCATCGGTGGAGGAAGCGAGACGACCCGCTGCATCGTAACTCCGGCTAGTCGTCAGGGCATCGGTTTGACCGTGACCAACGGTTTCTGTTAGGAGGCGGTCTTGGGCATCATAGGTACGGGCGATCTTGGTACCATCTGGGCGCGTGATGAGGGTTGGCGCGTTAGTTGAGGCGCATCCACAACTCGATCCACCGGGACCGTAGGCGTAGGTGGTGGTGCGGTTGAGCGCATCGGTTTCTGTTAGCACGAGATTGAAATTGCCGTAGGTGCGCTGGGTAAACTCCCCTGCCGATGTTTGCTCGGCAATGGCCTGACCGTAGTCATCGTAGACTTTATCCACGAAGGAGCCGTCCGCGTAGGTTTGGCGGGTGACGAGTCCACGTTTGTTGTAGGTGAAGCTGGTGGTGCGACCACGTGGGTCGGTCACAGTGGCGAGCAAACCTTCAGGAATTCCGTTCGGGCTGTTTGCGGGGGTGTAGGTATAAGTGCTGGTTGCTCCCGAGGCATCGGTATGGCTGATTTTGAAACCTTTGGCATCGTAGATCCAACTCTCCGTATAACCGTTGGTCCCGAGGTGAGTGAGTGGCTGACCGAATGAATTGTACGTCCATGTTTCAAAAGAGCCATCCGGATGATCCAGGCGAGTAACGCGTCCATTGGTATCACGCGTGTAAGTGGTGATACGGGTCGTTTGTCCTGGGGCGCTTACCGTGCGAGTTAGAACGCGACCGATGCTGTCATAAGTCGTGTCCAAAACGAGACCATCGCTGCTGGTGCTCTTGGTGATGCGGCCGATTTCGTCGCGTTGATAGGTGTAGACGTAACCGGATGGCAGGGTTTTGGTGGCAATTTTATTATCCGCGCCGTAGGTGAATGACGTGTTTTTGCCGGTGCGGTCAGTGTAGGCATTTGGAATGGGAAGTGGAGTGAGCGGCGCTTGGATCACTTGTGTGCCACCATCTGGGTAGGTGAAGGTGACGACCGTGCCGTTGTCCGCGCGAGTGGAAATGACGCTGTCGTCATCGGGGTTCACCTCCTTGTGGACGAGACCGTAGATGGTGCTGTGATAAATCCATGATGCTCTTGGAGCGGTGCCGGTGGCGCGTGGATCGTCGGCTTCGACGAGATGCGGAGGAATGCCGGTTGCGGCGGGATCAAACTCATAAGTGTAAACGGCAGCGGTGCCATCTCCATAGTTTGCGCCTGTTAGTATAGTTTGCTTGGGCGTGTAGAGCTTGTCCATGTTGGCATACGAATAAGAGACGGTGCGTCCATCGCTGCTTTTCACAGTGGAAATAACGATGTTGTTGGTTCCCGTGTAGGTGATCCAGGTGAGTTCGAGCCAGCGGCCGGTTGGATCGGTGATACGTTTGAGTTTACCATTGGATATGTAGTAAGTGCAGGTGTAGGTGCGGTTCTCAGCATCTTTGAGACTGTTCATCCGGTAATACGTTCCCGAAGTGCCGGTGACACGCTCGAATTGGATCGTCCAACCTTCAACGGTCTGAAGGTTGAAGAAATTTCCTGACTCCAAGATCATCAAGCGCGTGCGTTTGAGCTGGCCAGTAGTCCAGACATCTGTGGAGCGTTCAAGAAAACGGATAATTTGACCCGTAGGAGTGATGATTTTGAGCTGGTTGTTTGCATCGTCGGTAAGAACCCAATCGAAGGAATGACGCCAGGTGTTGCCTGCGCCGAAACAAGTTCCCGGTAGTGCGCGCGAGCTGAAGGTACGCGCGAAGTTCAAATCGTAATCGCCCGGACCGTTAGGGAGAGTGAGGTCGGTAATCGAGCGGACCGCGCCACCGTTGTAGCCGTTCATGCCCAAATCGCCGATGGAGGGCATGCCTTCCGAATCGTTGATGCCGGCAATACCGGGAACAGAGCAGACACCACAACCCGTGCATGGCGGCGGATCTACTTGGGTGTTGTTGCGGCAGGGTGTATTGGCTGGAAGCGCGGTGAAATGAGAGCTGCTCTGCGCGAAAGCTGGAACGGCAACGAGAGCAAGAAGGGTTACTTTAAGGAATTTCATGAGCGAGAGGTGATGTAAATTAAAATTTGATAGATGTTAGAACTGTGTGAATCCGCATGGAAAATCAGGATGCTTGGCCTTCCTCCACCCAGATTTCGAGACTCTTGCTGTCTCCATCCGGGGTATTGAGTAAGATTCGGTAAGCTCCGGGATACGCACCCGTGGTGAAGGTAAAGTTGATTTTGCCGTTCTCATCCGCAGTGCAAATGGGTGAACCAGAAAGATTTCCGCCATCCATCACGCCGATGGTGACTTCAGAGTTTTTCTTCAACCACGGGTAACTGACCGTGAACTCGATGGCTTGATTGGATTTGGCCTGGAGCTGCTGGAAACCTCCTTCTTGGTCTGGCTTCAATTTGACTTCGGTTTTACCAACCACTGCGAGAGCATGTGCGGGCTTACCTCCAACTGCGCTGCTGGAACGCATCGGGCCGGAAGAAATGGGATCGAAAGACGACGGCGTGGATTTGTTGACCTGTGGGCGCTCTGTGGGCTTGGTTGCCAAGTTACCCGTATTGGTCTTGGTGGAAGGATTACTCGCTGTAGTATTCTCCGCTCCGTTTGTTGATAGGTTAGCGGAATTCGAGGTTCCTGAGTAAGAATTGATAGATTTTCCAGCATACGGCTGCTTCGCGACTTGCGGATCTTCCAGCGTGGAGTTCACCACAAATCCAATGGCAGCGATGACTGAGAGCGCGGCGAGGGAGGATAATATAAAACGTTGTGACATGATGTTAGAAAAGTTGAATCTAGGTAAATACGATTAAATAGCTATCGACTGGTGGTTTCGTTACACAAAAAGATGAAAATTATTTTTGATGAGGGTGAAATATCGCAGATCAAAGGGCAGGCAGTGTGGCTGCGTAATGCCTGTAAACCTGATACTTGAAGCGAAACATGCCATTCCGCGCACCATCCGAGAGGCATTCATGGATAAGGGCCTTCTCCTTTTGGGTTGGTGAAAAAACGCTCTAACAAGCTGTTCAGAGCGGCAGAGCGGCAGAGCGGCAGAGCGGCAGAGCTGTGTTAGGAGAAAAATCACATTGCGTGTTTACTCTAGCAGAAAATCAGAGAGCAAGATTAAAGCGCTACTTTATGTGAATAATATGACACATTACAAAATAGCACACTTAACGCGTGTCTGTAATTAATCCATCCCCTATCTACCGCTCACCCAGCGATTCGATGACCGATTTTGGTAAATTTGCGGAATTGATCCAGTTTTGCGCGGCGGCTTTATCACGGTCTAGCCAGCCACTGAGGGCGCGTTCATACATGCGGTTGCGGCTGCGTTCGTCCTGGATGCGGCCGATTTGGTTGGCGGCGACTTCGGGTGCTTTTTCAAATGAATTCCAGATGAAATGTTGCACGGTTTGATCCGTGATATCTGCTGGAAAACGGTTCATCAAATCAGCGGAAGCTTGGGGATTGTTGCGGGCATCGACCATAACGATGCCACGCAGAGCGCGAGAGCGAGCTTCGCCTTCTGGGAGGCCTTCAAAATTAGCCAAGGCGGCGGTGGGATCTGCTTTTGCCCATTCACGGAAGACTTCATCCATGCTTCTAACCGATGTATCACTGAGATTTTGCATCAACCAAGAAGCGGTTCCGGCGGGGTCTTGCTTCGCCAACTCTTCTGCGAAACGAGCGACCGCGCCATCGCGCAGGCGTTCATCGCTGAGTTCGGAAATCCATTTTTTGGCCGACTCCGCACCCAATTGCAGGAGATGCGGCATCATGGCCTGAAGTGCTTCACCGCGTTCCTCACTGAAAGGAATTTCCTGGAGCAGAGCGGTGGCGCGGGCTGGATCGGATCCGACCAAGCCACGGATGATTCCGACCATGTAAGGATTTGCTTCATCGCCTTCGTGGTTGGACTTCGCCCATGCGATGGCGGCCTCGGGATCGCGGCTGACCCATGCGCTGAGAACCGTTCCCGTAGCCATTCCGCTGGTGGTATTTTTCGTGGTGTAGGCGAGTGCAGAGGTAGGATCGACCTCCGCCCACGCGGTCAGCAACATGGCGTATTCACCCATGCGGGCCTCGGTGAGGCCGAGGCTGCGAAAGCGAGCGACGGCGGCTTCGAACTCCTCTGGAGCGAGCGAATCGATCCATTCCAACATGGCGCGGCCGCGGTCGAGGGCGTTTTCGCCACGGACGATTTGCTCCATGTTGACGAGTTTTTGATCGAAACTGGTATCGCCACGTTGTTGGGTCGGACGGTTGGGGCGGTTTGCGTTTTCGCGGGTTCTAGAATCGGTGCCGCCGTTGACGGAACGTTGCTGGATCAAGCGTTCCGAGCTTTCGAGCAGGCGGTCTTGTTCGGAGAGCTCGGCTTTACTACTGGTGAGTTTTCCGAGCATAAATCCGGCGAGACCGATGATGATACAAGTCGCGCTGACAGTGATGGCGTTCCATTTCATGAGGGGGAAACTATCGGCTTTTTCAATCTTCTCAACTTGGAGTTTTGAAATTTATTCGCTAGGTATCGGTCGCGCTTCTCGCCCATAACCCTATTTTCACATGCTCAGACCTCGCAAAAAATACACCGTCCATGATTTAAGAAAGCTAAAAGGCACGCGCTGCCTGACGCATGTTCACGTGAAAACTCCGGAAGAAGCGGCGGCGGCAGAAGCGGCTGGAATCGATTTGATGAGCTGCCCGTTTGACAATCCGGCCGCTCAAGCGCGTCTGCCAGAACTGGTTGCGGCTGCTCCCAACAGCTTCCTCTCATGCTCCACTTCGCATGGATTAGCCTCACAGGAGGAAGCGATTCGGATTGGTTTTCAAGCGCTCGAGCTTGGCGCGAGTTCCGTCTATTGCTCGGCCAGTCCCTACATCATCGAGGGCATGGCGCGTGAGCGCATTCCCGTGGTCGGCCATCTCGGGATGATTCCCCGGCATGTCACATGGACGAATTATCGAGGCATCGGAAAAACCGTGGACGAGGCGAAAGCGCTTTTCCAAGCGATGAAGGATTTGGAAAACGCAGGGGCGTATGCTGCGGAGATCGAATGCGTCCCGCACAATCTGGCTGCGTGGCTTTGCAAGCAAACGAGTTTGCTTTTGATGTCACTGGGTTCCGGAGCAGGTTGCGATACTCAGTTTCTTTTCTCGGATGACATTCTCGGAGATTACGATGAACGCCTGCCGCGACACGCGAAGGCCTACCGCGATTTCGCGGGCGAGTATAGCAGACTCCAACAAGAACGCATTGCCGCGTTTCAAGAATTCGCAGCGGACGTGAAAACCGGCGCGTTTCCGACAGCAGGAAACCTGTTAGAAATGGATTCCGCGCTTTTGAGTGAGCTTCAAAACGAACTAGGCTGAATCATCATGCACGAGCCTTTAGAAAACGACCGGACATTTCAAGACACACGCGGGCGCTGTCCGGTGGCGGCGTATCGCTTTCAGGGTGAAGCGATCCCGATGATACTCCGTCACGCAGATGTGATGGATGCAGCAAAGGATTGGGAAACGTTCAGTTCGAATGCGCCTTTCCGTGTGCCGATTCCTTCCGAGGAAAAAATGCGTAAAGTCCGGCAGTTGCCGATCGAAACCGATCCGCCGTTGCACGGGGACTATCGCCAGATCGTGGAGCCGTTTTTCAAAAAACCGCGCGACCCGGCATTCGCTGCGGAGATCGCAGCGTTGATAGGAAAAATGTTAGATTCCGCGCGCAACGAATCTTCGCTGGAAGTTGTCAGTGGATTTGCCGTGCCGTTGCAATCGAAAGCGCTCGCGCATTTGCTAGGTTTGCCGGAGTCCGAGGCTGATGAATGGATCGCGTGGGGAACTCACGTGTTTCATAATCTGATTGATGGGAATTCCAATGAAACGGCGGTGGATGCCTATATCGCGAGACAGCTGGATCGCGCCGCCATATCTCCCGGTACGGATTTTTTCTCTGCACTCACTCATGCGGAATTCCAAGGCAGAAAACTCACCCGTGATGAGATGGCTGGATTCGCCAATCTAACATTCGCCGGCGGTCGTGATACAGTCATCCATACCATCACTTCGGTCATTGCTTATCTCGCTCGCCATCCAGAAGCGTTGGGATTTCTCCGTGCGGATCCGAAACGTGCGGTGCTTGCGACAGAAGAATTTTTTCGCGTGGTCTCACCGTTGACACACATTGGACGCGTGTGTCCAGTTACGACGGATGTGCATGGAATTACCGTTCCTGCGGACGGAAGAGTTTCGCTCGGTTGGGCATCGGCGAACCGCGATCCCGAGGCGTTTCCTGCGCCTGACGAAGTGCGGCTGGACCGCAAGCCCAACCCGCACATTGCCTTCGGGGCAGGCGATCATTTTTGTCTCGGTGCTTTTCATGCGCGACTCATCATTCGCGAATTAATCAAACAAATTGCCAACTCCGTTTCCAAAATCACCATTCTTTCTGAGACGCCAAACATCGAGACCACGGAGGACTTCCAACGCCAGATCGGATACGAACGGCTAGTGGTGAAAATGGAATCACAGCCTATCATCGGGACGACATAACTTGATGTCGTCCCGCGGCATTTGGATGGATTCTTTCGGCTCTTTCATGTTGCGGTAGCGCCAAGGTGAATAACCGTCATTTTTCATGTAGTTGATTGTCATCGCGAAGCGACGCACGCGCCAAGAGGGAAACGCGCCAGACTCATAACCGATGATGACGTTTTCTTTTCTTGTGACGAACATGACGACGTGACCGCGTTTGAGAAGAATATCGCCCATGCGCAATTCTTCCCATTTGATGGAATCGGATATCGATGGCAGGTCCTTAGTGGAAACCGGTTTGCAAAGCCCCCAACAGCGCGAGACGAAGCCGGAGCAGTCGACACCTACGCTGCCTTGGCTGACGACAGTGTCATCGTTTTGTATTTTGTAGGGGCTGGCGATATCGCCGGCTTTTTTGCCTTTTTCAAGACCTTCCATGAATGTTTTCGGAGTATCGAAGCCACCCCATTTGTAAGGCATGCCTATGGCGGTGACTTCAGGTTCCCACCAACCGCGATTGTCGCCATGATCTTTCAAGGTCTTGTCGGGGGTATGGACAGTAACGCCTTTTTTGTCTTTGCCGTGCCGGATGTGGCGTTGATCTGGCATCCACTCAAGATCAGCATATGCCTGAGCGACGTGAAATGCCTGTTCTGGAGATTGCATGCGGTTTCTACAGGAAATGAGTAAGGCGCTCAATAACAGCAATACGAATGCTTTAGAAAAGTCTAACAGCTTCATTGAATACCTCGTAATGCTTTTTGTTCTGTGATCCATTTATTGTCTTTCCGGGATAGTCGGGACTCGTGAGATTTGTATCGCTCACCACCGGGCTCGATAAGGATGAGATTGCCCTCAGAATAAGAAGAGAGTTTTGCGAAAACTTTGCGACCATTCGTCCCCTCCCATTCGCGGTAGCCTTTGGCTTCGAGGTTTTTCCTCCATTCTTGATATTGGTTTGTAGTGACTACCACCGCTTGTTTAATCAAACCCCAAACAAAGTCCGCTTGTCCGCTTTTGTATCCGGATTCTTTCCAAAGCACTTCACCGCTTGGGTTTAACATCAAGAGCGTGGGTTGACCTAACACTTTGTAGCGTTTCTTAAGGCGCTGTGCGTAGCTTCTAAGCTCTGCTTGGCGGGAGATTTTTTCACCCAGAGTCAATTGTGGATCATCTGCTATAGCTGCTGCATCGATACGCAAACGCACCACGTTTTTCTCCGCCCATTTTCCAAATTCCTGAGTGGCAAAAAGCTCAGAGGAAAGAATTTTGCAATTGGGGCTCATGGCGGAGTTCGTGAACCAGATCAGAATGGGTTTACCTTCGCGCGCGGCGGTCTGGCGGGCGATGGTTTCGCTTTCCTCCCAAGGTCCGCGCTTGGGTGCCGCCATCAAGGTTTCCAGCTCAGGAATTCCTGCATCTGGATTATCGGGATTGGTAAATGCAAGGTCTTCCTCAGGCGTGTATTGAAGTTGCTTGGGGCCGACGTTGCTGCCTGGAGTGACGGCTGCACCTATTTCTCCGGCCTGCGGGGTTTGAGGCAATCCTTGGGGGCCCGCCGCTTGCTCAAGCCTGGGTGCAGTTGATTTATCCGCACAAGCCCCGAGCGCCACACAAGTGACTATGACTAACCATGATTTGTTAGGAATAGTCATGACTTATTTTCTCAAACGAACTGGAGTACCACAGGAAGAGCACCTAAACCAATTAAACAATAACAGATGGATGCTGAGCGGCACGACATATCCCATGCATAAAAGCCGATGTGCCTTGGTGTGCTTAAGGGCTTGTTTGTGAGTGAAAAGTCTCTGAGAACAAACTCGGCATTTTCCTGATAAGCCCCAGATCAAATAACCAAACCCGATAACTGGCAATGCGATAGGAAACGAGATTATCCATTTAGGGATCCATGGAAATGATTCCTTAGAAATGGAAGAGAGCAGCAGTAGAAAGCCCGCGATTATGGCTGTGGGGAGAAGAGGAATCAGGATCAAAGTGAAAAAAGCTCCGATCCGCAAATGCCAAGGATGATTATGCAACACGCCACGTATATAATTTCGAGATCTGGGATTTTTACCGCGGTTAGTGGACTCGCGCGGAGCACGGATCAGGGCAACTCTGTCCTCCTCGTGACCTACCTTGGATTTTGGAACCCGTTGAACCGGAGCAACATTCGGATCGATTGCTTTAAGATTTGATGGATCAAAATTCCTGGACTGACCTTTGTGTCGGATCTGAGCAGGAGCCGCCTGCGTGCGCTTGGGAAAATCGCTTTGTGGCAGTTCCGGATTTCCAATGCGGACATCGAGATCCCCAGAATAGCGATTGAGCAATAAACCGGCCGGAATGTCAGAAACGCGGATCTTTTTTTCAGCCAAATATTTGCCGGGAAGCGGGATCGCACACGGCGCGTTAACGAGCATCACGGCAACTTGTTCGCTGCCTTCATAGTTGACCGCCGTGTCAAGGGAGGCGCTTTTAAAATCGCTTTTATTTTGGCTTAATGCCTCGTTGGCGCTGCGTATCCAACCATCGACTTTTTCCGCATCTGGCACTCCGCTGGGAAACTGGAAGATGTCATTTGCCCAGCTGATTCTTTCTAACAACTTTTCTGGAACTTGTTCTGCAAGATGTTCGACATCACGAATTCCTGCCGTGTCTAACAGATCGGCATCGTTTGGATCGATTCCTGGGATTTCGTTGAGTTTAAGCATTGCTTATTTTAGGGCGGCCAGCATTTCACCCAACTGGGCGAGTTTGATTTTCCATTCTTCGAGACGTTGTTTTTCCTGCACCACGACTTCTGGCGGGGCACGATCCACGAACGAGGCATTGCCGAGTTTGCCTTCGGATTTTTTCACCTCAAGCTCCATCTTCTCGATCTCTTTGGAAATGCGGATGCGTTCGGCTTCGACGTCGATCAAACCTTCCATCGGCATGTAAGCCTCGCCAACTGGAGTGACGGCGGCGGGAGTTCCTTTCGGAGCCTCATAGGAATCATCTACTAGAATCTCCGTAGATCCAGCGAGCAGGGCGAGGACATTGAGTTCGCTGGGAAGCCATGCGGCTGCGCCTTTCATGACGAAGCGCACGTCTTTGCGGGAGCCGAGGTTGTATTCGGCCTTGAGGTTGCGGAGGCGACTTGCGGTCTCGTAGATCGCGTTGGCTTGTTTTTGCGCGGCTTCGATTTCTGCGGCGGGAAGTTCTTCTAGCAGCGGTTTACTTGGCAGGGATTTTTTCATCACGAACTCGCCAGCGGAAACGTAGTTCATGCGTTCGGAAAGCTCTTCTGTGACGTGCGGCATGTAGGGATGCAGCAGTTGAAGATAACGACTCATCACTGCATCAAAGGTGCCAAGCGCGGCGGCGCGGGCTTCTGCTGTGGCGGATTCACGGAGATCGGCTTTCACAGCTTCCAGCCATTTATCGCAGAAATCATTCCAGAGGAATTCGTAGAGGCGCTGCGCGATTTCGCCGAAGCGATATTCAGCGTAGATGCCTTTGAGATCTTCGGCGAGTTGATCGAGTTTCGACATCACCAAAACATGATAAACCGGCATGCCTTTCACAGCAGGCAGCGGCGCAAACTCATTGCCATCCATCTGGCGGAAACGGCAGGCGTTGTAGAGTTTGTTGGCGAAGTTACGACCTTCTTCGGCGGAAGATTCATCAAAACGCACATCGGCTCCAACCGGTGCGATGCGCATCAAACCGAAGCGGAGTCCATCGGCTCCGAACTTGTCCATGAGGTCGATGGGGTCCGGTGAGTTGCCGAGTGACTTACTCATCTTGCGGCCTTTGAGATCGCGGATGATGGAGGTGAAATAGACGTTCTTAAACGGAAGTTCATTAGTAAAGCGGTAGCCAGCCATGATCATGCGCGCGACCCAGAAGAAGATGATATCCGGTCCAGTTACTAGATCTGCAGTAGGATAGAATTTTTTCAAGGTGGCTGAGTTTTCGCCAACATCTGACATGGTCGCGAACGGCCAGAGCCATGAGGAAAACCATGTGTCCATGACGTCTTCGTCGCGGATCCAATCGCCATCTGCTGGCGCTTCAACTCCGACATAGATATCTCCGGCGGCGGCGTCTTTCGTTTCGAGCGACTCAGCGTTCTTGAGCGAATCGAGTTTATCTTTGCGGTACCAAACGGGAATTTGATGTCCCCACCAGAGCTGGCGGCTGATGCACCAGTCTTGGAGATTTTCCATCCAGTGGGCGTAAGTTTTTGCCCAGCGCTCGGGGCGGAATTGGATTTCACCGTTAGCAACTGCATCGGTGGATTCTTTGATTTTTGGGTAACGAAGGAACCACTGCATGGAAATGCGCGGTTCGATCGGCACGTCGGCGCGCTCGGAGTAGCCGACGTTGTTTTCGTATTCCTCAACACCGATCAAGAGGCCCATTTCTTCCAGTTTCGCGGTGGCTTTGCGGCGAGCAACGAAACGGTCCAGCCCATCGAGATCCGGGCAGGCGGGGCAGTTGATACGCCCATCAGGATGAAGGACATCGATGATTTCCAAGTCGTGCTTGAGGCCGATTTCAAAATCGACCTTGTCGTGAGCGGGAGTGATTTTGAGAGCGCCGGTGCCGAACTCGAGATCCACCATTTCATCACCGATGATAGGGATGAGTGCTTCGGGGAAAGGACGTTTCACCATTTTACCGATCCACTTCGAGTATTTCGGATGTTTTGGATGCACAGCAATCGCGACGTCGCCCATGAGGGTTTCGGGACGGGTGGTGGAAATGTGGATAAACTCGCCCGGGCTGTCGGCGAGCTCGTATTTCATCGTGAAAAGCTTGGAGCGCGAAGGTTTCATGATCACCTCTTCATCAGAGAGGGCAGTCAGGGAAACGGGGCACCAGTTGACCATGCGTTTGCCGCGATAGATCAGGCCTTCGCTGAAGAGATCGACGAACACCTGACTGACCCATTTCGTGTATTGTGGGTCCATCGTGAAACGCTCACGCGACCAATCACAAGAGCAGCCGAGACGTTTTAGCTGCTTGATAATGATGTCACCGTGGGTGTTTTTGAAATCCCAGACGCGTTTGAGAAACTCGTCACGGCCAAGGTCGCGGCGAGTGATGTTTTCTTTCTCGCGCAGCTCGCGCTCGACTTTTGCTTGGGTCGCGATGCCGGCGTGGTCGGTTCCGGGAAGCCAGAGAACTTCTTTACCTTCCTGCCTAGCACGGCGGGCGAGAATATCTTGGATGGCATTGTTCAGAACGTGCCCGAGATGGAGAATCCCCGTGACGTTGGGCGGCGGAATGACAATGGAATAGGCCTCCTTTTCAGAAGATTCATCGGCACGGAAACAATCGGCTGCCAACCATGCGGCATACCATTTCTCCTCCACAGCTTGTGGCTCATACGCTTTCGCTAACTCAGACATCGGGCGCGAATGTTCGTAGACAGATCGCGATTTGTCCAGCATCGGGAACGGAACTGAGGCTGTTTGCCAAAAGTCCTTACGTGAAAGTGGAGCATCGAGCAAACATCTTGGATAAGTAGGCCGAACCTAACGAGCTGATTTCGCCAAGTTGACGGAAGAGACAAACTGTCTAAGCTTTTCTTCATGGTCACCATTGCGAAATTTTCCAAAAGCGAGGATGCGTATTTGTTTCGCTCTTTTTTGGATGCGCAGGGGATAGAGTCGTATATTTTCGATGAACATATCTCTCAGCTGTTCTGGCAATACACGCTGGCGTTTGGGGGGATACGGGTGGTGGTCGCGGATGAGGATGCTGAAGAAGCCGAGAAGGTTTATGTAGAATATGACGAATCGATGAAATCAACCCCTTACGTCGTTCAACCCGTTCGCGCTTGGCCACTCATGGTTATAGCTTCGCTTTTACTGCATTGTCCTGTAATGCTGTTTGGGAGAGAAATTAAACCTGATGACAAACAAGATACCGACCCGGAAATCTGAAATCATCGCCCTCATCCTCCGAGTGTTGATGGGCGCATGGTTTGTGTATGCCGGTGGACTGAAAATCTTCGTCGTGGGGCTGGATCGGTTTGTGGTGGATATTGAGAATTATCGCCTCGTGAGCGGGCAGTTGGCCGTAGTGGTCGGGTATATCATTCCTTGGTTTGAGGTCGTCGGGGGCTTGTGTTTCATGCTGGGAATTTTGCGGAAAGGCGCATGGTGGGTCATGTTTGGCTTGGTGCTGGCGTTCACGATATCGGTCGGTTCCGCCTGGTTGCGCGGCCTAGATATCAGCTGCGGTTGTTTGGGCGGATCGGAAAAAATTTCTTATTGGAGAAAGGCAGCGGAATTTATGTGTTACTTTGCCGCGCTGGGCTGGATTGCTTGGGTTGAGTGGAGGATACAACCGCGAATGAACGCGAATGAACGCGAATAAGATGATTTATATCCCGCGTAATGGTTCAAATAATCGATCGCTAGGATTTCCACGTTTCAAGATAATCAATATTCTTAATATTAGCGTTCATTCGCGGTTAAAAATCTTATTGGCTAAGGAATCCTGCGAAAATTACAGTTGTTTGCATTGCGAAACCCATTTTTTCAGCAAAACCTAGGCCATGCGTTTTAACGAAAAGCTACAGCAGCGAATCACTTCCACCGGATCGAGATTGTGTGTCGGGCTCGACCCAAGGCCCGGCGATCGCGGAGCGGAATCGGCGAAAGAGTTCCTCACCCGCGTGATCGCCGAAACCGCAGATTACGCCGCAGCGTTCAAACCGAACATGGCTTACTTCGAAGCGATGGGAATTTCTGGAATTCGCGTGCTTGAAGAAATTCTGAAACTCATCCCCAGCCACATCCCCATCATCCTCGACGCGAAACGCAGCGACATCGGCGAGACACAGAAATACTACGCGCAGGGATATTTCAACGGTTGGAATGTCGATGCGGTGACGCTGAACCCTTTCCTCGGTTATGATTCAATCGAGCCGTTTCTCGATTACGCTGGCAAAGCGGTGTATTTACTCGCTGTGACTTCGAATGCCGGCACCGCAGATTTTCAACAACAAGATCTCAAAGACGGCCGCAAAGTGTTTGAGCTAGTCACCGCGCTCGGTGAACGCGCAAAAACCGAAGGCCGCGCGACCGATGTCGGGTATGTGGTTGGGTTAACGAATTCGGAAAGCGTTTTGCCGAAAATGCCCGACGCGCCGCTGTTGGTTCCTGGCCTTGGCGCTCAGGGCGGCGATCTCGGGGCGCTCGCCGCTGCAGGCCGCAGCGCTCCGGATGTGATCAATGTTTCACGCGGCATCCTCTACGCTCAAGACGACATGAGCTTCCGCGACCGCGCAAAATTCTGGATGGAGAAAATTGCGCTAGGCTACCAGAGCGCTTAGACTCCTCCCCACCTCGTTATGAAAAACCCCAACGGCAACACTTATTCCGGCCTCGCACCTCAGAAAGGATGGCCGAGCCGTAATGCAAAATTTCTACGGCATCGCGTTGTTCCGGGAATGTTCAAAAAAATGGGCGGCTCCATTCTTGAACCCGTTCTAACAGCCCCTACCGACGATCGAGTGCGCATCACATGGATCGGACACGCCACCTTTTTTCTCCAGTTCGCAGGGCACTCGGTATTGGTCGATCCCAACTGGGCGAAATGGCACGGCCCAGTGAAACGGCAACGCCATCCGGGGTTTCATTTGAAAGACATTCCAGAAGTTGATCTCGTGCTCGTCACCCACGCGCATTTCGATCACCTGCATAAACCCAGCCTGAAAATTCTCCAAGCCAGCAACGGCATCGTCGTCCCCAAAGGCAGTGCATCGTTGGTGAAAAAACTCGGTTTCCCCGCGATTCACGAAGTCAACATTTGGGATCAGTTAGAAATCGACGGCATGGACATCATTCACACGCCTTGCCATCATTGGGGCGCGCGTTATGTGCACGACACCCATCGCGATTACGGTGGCTACATCGTGAAATCGAGCGGCAAAAGTGTTTTTCACTGCGGTGATAGCACTTACTTCGATGGCTTCACCGAAATCGGCAAACGCCATGACATCGATGTCGCGCTCATGCCCATCGGCGCCTATGATTCGCCTAGTGGCCGCGACGTCCACATGAATCCAGAACAAGCCGTGCGCGCCTTCGCCGACCTCGGGGCGAAAGTCCTCATTCCCATGCATTACGGCACGTTCCCACTCGGTAACGAAGCCCTGCACGAACCCGTCGAACGACTTCTAACAGAAGCAGATCGACTTGGGATCAGTGATAAAATTTTAATCCCAGAAGAGGGCGTGGGGATTGAGTGGTGACGAAAGGAACCACGCTTGATCAAATCGACCCTGCCTGCATCAATTAGCCCGTGAAATCCAAAGTTCCCGTATCGCTGATCGTTTTGATCTTGGTCAATCTCTTGCCGATCTTAGGTGTGATTTATGGTGGCTGGGATGTTTTTGAAATTGTTGTGCTTTACTGGTTTGAAAACGTGGTCATCGGTGTGGTGAACATTTTTAAAATCATAAGCTCCGCACCGAGCGTGGATGATGCTGAAGTAAATGGAAAACCATTGCCGGAATATTTGCGCACGAATGGTTCGGACGCTCTCCAGCATGCGGCCAAATTTTTCCTGATTCCGTTTTTCACTTTTCATTACGGGATGTTTTGCTTCGTGCATGGCATTTTTGTATTTGCATTGCTCGGCAAAAAATCTGGCGCGCTTGGCGCCGGAAATCCCATCAACGGGATGAGTGAAATGATCGCTAGTCTATTTCAGTCCAACGCCAAGTGGTGTGTAATCGCAATCATCGGCAGTCATGTTTTCTCGTTTTTCTACAACTACATGGGTAAGGGTGAATTTCGTAAAAGCACTCCATCTGAATTGATGCACGCGCCTTACGGACGGATTATGGTTCTGCACATCGCGATCGTTTTGGGCGCGTTCGCCATCGCTGCCATCGGCAGTTCGGCGGGGATGTTGATTTTGCTCATCATCGGAAAAATCATCGTCGACTCGAAGCTGCATCTGCGTTCCCACAAGAAACTCTCAGATGCTAAAGTATAAATATAAAGTGCCCCTCGCGGATCGGGATCATGAATCAGAAAAATCCATGATGCTTTCAAGAGGTAAATTTATTTACATATCCTACTTCTCCTCCGCTTTCACCACCAGCTGCTCGAGTGCTTTCTTGGCAAAGCGTTCTCCGACTAAAGGGCATTGTGCGGGTGGGTAATGGAGTTCGCCGTGCGGGTTCTTTTCGACGCCGCCGTTGAGATCATCCGTATCGATCCATGCGCCCATTTTATCGGATTCAGCGATGTGAACTTGCAGTTCGCGCATCCGTTTCCAACCCGCCTCGCTATCACCGTGAAGGCCATGGTCGCTGATACGACCGATCACGAAATGCATCTTTTCCAATCCGATATCGGATTTGAGCTGATTGTATAAAGTTTTGAAACTTTTCTCGTAAACCACAGAAAGATCGCGTCCGGCATCGGATTCGCCCTGCATCCAGATGAAGGTCACGGTTTTAAAAGCGCGAGCATCGCCGGCATCTTTGACCGCTTGCAGGAGTTTCGGATATTCTTCGCCATTTCCCCCTGTTAGTTTGCCGTGAAGTTCATGGCCCTCGGGTAGATCATAATCTTTCACCCAGAAACGAATGCCGCGCCCACTCTTCATGCTGCGAACGATCATGACCTGATCTTTTCCAAGAGCCTTGGTGACAGTCTCCGTGAAGCCCTGTTCGAGACCGCCAGTCATGTTGGACTGGCCAGAGAGAATAAACAAATGACCGCTCTTTTTGGCTGGGGCTTTATCTTCTGCCTGAGCACCGCAGGGAGCCAGCAGCGCGACGAAGAGCATACCAAAAGTCACGCGAAGAAGGTGGGCTGGTTTAGGAAACATGCCACACATACGAAGGCCTCATTCCCTCTCTTCCAAGGAGGATAAAAAACCTTACTCCATCCCTACCTCCTTGTGTTCATGACCTGCATTCTAAGGGACAGGAAATTTGTGCATGAATTCAATTTTTCATACCACGAAAAACACCAAATTCACGAAAAGGAAAAGAACCCTTCTGTCTCACCGCAAATTTTCGTGTGTTTCGTGTCTTTCGTGGTTTCAACATCTGATTCCAGTAGTCCCTAGCCTTCGGCAGAAGCAGTTTTGTCGTTCAGCGGGAGGCGTCGGATCATTTGAATCTTCAGAAACAAGCTTTTGATTCAAAGGCTATATTTTTGGCTTTTCCTACGACTGGGCATTACGCAGAGTTCAGCAATGACCGAAGGAAAATTGACCCGCCCCGAATTGCCTCGTTTTGGAATTTTAAAAGGAATGGAGGATGAGGATCGCGTCCATTTGAGTGATTTCGGTGAGTTTCTGCCAGCACATCCGAAGCAGCAGATCATCACTAACGGAATGGCGCAGGATTCTTTGTATTTAGTGGTCTCAGGATTATTGCATGTGCATTTGACGATAGATGGTCGGGAGAAACTGATCACTCGAATTGAGGCTGGCGAGACATTGGGAGAAGTGAACTTGTTCGATCCTGCGGTTGCGAGCGCCTCGGTTACAGCGCAGGAATTTTCTCAGATCTGGAAGGCGAACCGCGCGGACATCGAAGCTTTTGTGGAAACTTACCCGAAGGCCGGTTGTGATTTGTTATCCGGGATTCTGGCTGGCATGAGCCGTCGCATCCGCAACATGAACGAGCGGCTTACGGATCACGAATCACAAAATGAATTGTTGCGGATGTGGCATTAATTGGAAATGATCGCCGAATATCTAATGGCGATGCATTTTCAAATGGATACAGAATTGGGCACATCGGTGGTGATTTTTTTCGCCATGGTCATCGGCCATGTGCTGGCAGATTATCCATTACAAGGAAGGTTTCTTTCGATGGCAAAAAACCGCCATGCGGATGTCACGAGTTTGTTTGGTAGTGAGTTGCCGCCCCGTGGCTTATGGATTCATGCGCTCACGGCGCATTCGCTGATCCAAGCAGGCGCGGTGTGGTTGATCACAGGATCGCTGACTCTGGGACTGGTAGAGATGGTGCTACACTGGTTGATCGATTTTGCGAAATGCGAGAAGTGGACAAATTTCACGGTGGATCAATTCCTTCATTTGGTTTGCAAGGCGGTGTATGCAGCGTTGATTGGATTTGAACTGATGTGAGGAGTGGCTATTTGCCAGTCATACTGATGACTCCGTCCCAATCCGTGGGCGGTTCTTTGGAAAATTCACAAGCCCACTCGTGAAGACGACGAGCAGGGCCGTCGTTGGAAAGTGAGGCGAACATTTCGGCGGCTTCGGCGAAATGACCCTTCTCAAATTTTTCCAAGGCGGCTGCGTAAATCGCATCGTTTTCCTGTTCGTTGACTGGACTCCAGATCTCTACGGGTTCTTGGCGACCGGAAACGCGGACCTTGGCGAGGCGGCGCAAGGTTTTAGGAAATCCTGCAGCTTGGGCGGTGGCACCGGTACAGAGCAAATCGGCGTTGAAAAGTTTGCACAGGCCTTCGGTGCGGGAGGCGAGATTGACGGCATCGCCAATGACGGCGAATTCGGTGCGGTCAACGGATCCGATTTCTCCAGCCACCGCCTCGCCGAGGTGAATGCCGACGCCGATGTGGTAGGGCTGCAGATTTCTAACAGACCAGCGGGCGTTGAGGGCGTCGAGTTCTGTGATCATGTCGCGCGCGGCGGCGATCGCACTGAGGGCGCGGGTGGTGTCGTCTTTTCCATCGTCGAGCGCGCCCCAATGCGCCATCACCGCATCGCCGATGAATTTGTCGAGCGTGCCGCCGTGGCGAAAAACAATGGCGACCATGGCGGAGAAGTATTCATTGAGCTGACCCACAAGGCGTTCGGGATCATCCGTTTCGGAACGACTCGTAAAGCCGCGGACGTCTGAGAAAAGCACAGCCAGACGGCGCTTCCGGCCGGTAGCTGCTTGCTGATAGAGTTCAGGTTGGTTAACCATCGTATCCGCAACATCGCGCGAGACAAAGCGGCGGAACTCCCTGTGAAGGCGCCCGCGTTCGAGCCGTTCAGTAACCAAAGCATGAGTCTGTCCAGAAACCGTACCTGCACCAAGCACAAACATGAAAGTGGTGAAGCCTGTTAGGATGTCGGGACCCGTCGCGAGAGCGTAAGCACTGAAAGCAACGATGGCTGCAGCTCCCAAGGTATTGGCAATCGCAATAAATGGATGTCGAGAAATCCGCGTGATGAACCAAACGCAAAGCACGCCGGCGAGGGACATCCAGCCGACGTCTTGCCAACGCGTGACAAAAGCGTTTTCAAGTCCGCAAGTGATCGCCTGAAGATGGAGTTGTGGACCAGCAAGCAGACCGACGGGTGTTTGGTGTTGATCTTGAAAGCGCGGAGCAGCGGGTCCGATTAGGATGATTTTATCTCGAAACGCTTCGCCAGACTGGTGGCGCTTTTCCCAAGTATTCGGATCGAAAATTTCAATGATGGGGATTGGCTTATAAACGTCGTCAGCGAGACCATACTCGTTTTTTGCGAAGCGGAGGCCGCGCCTGCCTTGGGGTACAGGTTTGCCGAGCGCGTCGATGACTTCGGCTGCAAGGGATTTAAAAACGGGTTCGTCGGGACGGATCTGACTGTGATTTTCGGCGGAGAGAGTGGTGGTGTAATTGGCGGCACGGACGATGGCATCTGCATCATCGGGTCGGAAGTTCGCGTACCCGCAACGGGGCAAGTTTGGGTCCTCGCCGAGGAATTCGTCCAACGGCTCGGTCAGGGTTAATTCATGCGAAGCAACGTGACCGAAGACGGAAGTAAGGACGACGCGGTCGCGGTGGCGGGCGATGATTTCGGCAAACGCGGTATCGGCTTCAGGATTGGACGGTTCAGAGATAGCTAAGTCCAGAACGACGAGACGGGCTCCGGCATTAAGAAGTTTATCGATAGCGTTTGCATAAACGCGGCGATCCCATGGCCAGCGGGCTTTCATCAAGGCGAGAATGGGATTTTCGGCGATAAGGTCTTCGCCGACATCAACCTGTTGACTGCGCTCGTCGATGCCAAGGAAGACGAGGTCATCGCGAATTTCAGCGCCGGGAGTCATTCGGAGCAATCGGTCTTGGATGTCAACATCGGAGTCATCCAGCCAATCGCGGACCTGAGGCAGGAGCAGGAAGATCGCGGTGACAAGGGCGCCAACAGCAGCCACGATAGCGCTTTTCTTGGCGGCGTGGCGTGGATTGCCTTTCCCCGAGATTTTCCTTGAGTTCACGAGGGCGATTCAATAGAGACTTTCGCAATTAATCAACCTCCCCTTACTCGATGAATCCAGTCATGAAATTTCTACCCATTTCCGCATTTCTTGTCATTTCAGCTCAAGCGGACGTATTGACGCCTGTACAGCAATTTTTAGGCTTAGGCGGTCAGTCCGTCGGCGAAGAATACGAGGATTTGCAGCGCGAATACCAAGGAAAAGAGTTCGCGCCGTTTTCGGATGCAGACTCGGACTTGGGCGTTCAGGAAATCCTCGCAACAACTTCGAGTCGCTCACCGGTGATCATCGACCTAGTGACTGCCGCTTATTTCACAGACAGCGCGCCACCGGCGGTAGGCCCTGATATGGAATCTTCATGGCTTTCGTATTCCCGTCTCTCGGGAGCTTGGCGGCCTCATCTCGCCAATGGCTGGTATGCAGATCTGGGAGCAACACAAGAATTTCTCCGGTTCGACCGGACTGCGGCATTGGATTACGAAAACTCGACATTGCGGCTTGGCACGGTGAAATCGTTCGCAGATTTGGGTGACTTGGTTTTCTTCGCCCGTTACGAATACCAACGGCTTACGTCAGGAAGCCTAACAGATGGAGACTACCATGCACAGCGGTTGCGGGTAGGACTGCAAAAAGTTTTATGGGAAACCTCGGTGCAATCGCTCGCTGCTGGGATTGACACAAGCTATGAGATAACGGCCAGACCAGATACGCTTGAGCGAAACTCATATGGGATCGAATTGGCGCATCGCTATCGTATCACTCCATCACTATCCACTCTAGCGAGCTGGCGGGCAGATTATTTTGATTACAGACTCCTTGGCCGCGAAGATTGGTCTAACAAGCTGGGTCTCGAACTGATTTGGGAAATCAACCCAGCTACACGTGCGAATGCCGGGGTATTTTTCGACAATAACGATTCAAACGCAGCATTTGGAGCGAATGATCAACAAGCTTGGACAGCCGGCTTAGCCCTCGGGTTTACATTTGATTTCTAATTCATCCCCTACCAAACCATGAAAACAATAACGATTCTTCTGACAGGTGCGGCATTTCTGATGCCTGCCACAGCCGCACCACTTAAATCCGCAAAAGTCACCGCTTCCGTGAATGATGTGCGAGTCTATCGGGACTCAACAAACGCGGCAACCGCAGCAGTTGGCGAAAGTATTTCTGGATCGGACGATCTGCATACGGGTCGGCGTTCACGGGCGGAGCTAACCTTTCCGGATCAATCCATCACACGCATCGGCGCGAACTCGATTTTCAGCTTTCGCTCTGGAAGCCGTGATATGGAGATCAAGCAGGGATCGTTTTTGCTTCAAGTTCCCAAAGATGCAGGCGGAGCCACGATACGCACCGCGACGGTAACGGCGGCTATCACAGGTACGACAGTCATGATTGAGTATAATCCCGGAAAATGGATTAAGTTCATTGTCTTGGAGGGTAAGGCGAAACTCCAAATGATTGAAGGAGGTGAATTTGTTGAAGTAATGCCAGGAGAGATGATCTTCATGGAAGTAGACGCCAAAAAAATCCCAGAGCCCATCATGATTAACATCCAAAGGCTGATAAAAACATCGAAGCTGTTAGGTGAAGATTTCAAAGAATTGAGTCCGGAAGCAGCGGAGTTAGTGAGGGAGACTATTGATAAACAAAACGAAGCAAGAAATAAGGGAGAAGTGGCGCCATCTGGTGTTATCGTTGGCGGTCCAACCATTCGTGAAGGAGGTGGACGCGATCCAAATCCTTCAACCTCTCCAATGGCTAAAGAATATAGGTATAGAATCATTATCCCTGATGATAATCAGTAGTTAGCTTCGACATGTGGGCATGCTCCCAAAGATGTCGTAACTGCACATCCTTCTCCAAAAAAAACATCATTGATCAAGGAGAGCTTCGTTTTGACTGACGACGTTGATTAGTTTTTTCGTCGATAGATCGCGATCCATTCTCTGCCTTCCCTTCCAGGAAAAGCATTTTCTGGAATCCATGATTCGATGCGTTCGAATTCGGGAGCGAAGCGTGAGTCGAGTTCTTCGATGGAGGCGTTGAAGGGCGGGCCTTCGTCTTCCTCGCCGGGGTCGTTGGGTGTTAGAAAAAACACGCCTATGAGATGGCCGCCGAGCGCGATGAGGTCTTTGCAAGCGGCAGCGTAATCGGGTCGACTAGAGGGATCGATCGCACAATAACAGGTATGTTCCCAGATCGCGGAAAATGTTTTTCCTTTCCTCCAAGCGGGATCGAGAAAATCTCCGAGCTCGTAGGATTCGTTGCCAGTGCTTGAGTGTTCGTTGGCTTTGTCGAGGGCGAGCGGCGCGAGATCAAGGCCGAGGGTTTCTGATCCTAGCGCGCTGATCACGCGAACGTCGTGACCTGTGCCGCAGCCAGGAACGAGAACCGGGCCCGCACCCCAGATCGACGGGCTCATTTTTTCTAACAACTCCACCAACGGCGGCGCGGCGTGGCCTTTTTCCCAAGGAATATCTCCAAGTTCGTAGCGTTGATTCCAATCGGTCATGATTTTTTCAAATAAGTCTTCGGTCGAGCAGCTTGGCGCGGATAGGATCAGAAGCTTGCAGGTGAGCGAGGGCGATGGCTAACGCATCGGCAGCATCGGAGGATGGGGTTTCCGCGAGGCCGAGCAGAGCGCGGACCATGAAGGCGACCTGGGCTTTATCGGCGGTGCCTTTCCCAACGACCGCCATCTTGATTTTTTTGGGAGAGTATTCGTAAACGGGAATCCCGTGATCGGCGGCGGCGATCATCGCGGCGGCGCGGGCTGCTCCCATGGAAATCGCGGTGCGGTGGGATTGGACATAGATGATCCCCTCAACGGCGATTTCATCGGGTTGGTGTTTCTGGATGAGATGGACGAGATGAGTGCGAATGGCAGAGAGAGCGCCAGATTGCAGGATATTTTTGGGGACAGTAATCACATCATAGCCTAGCACTGTTGGCTTTCTTGGATCGCCCTCAAGAATGGCATAGCCCGTGTTACGGACGGCGGGGTCAATGGCGAGGACGCGCATGCCGTGAGTTAACCGTAGATCGTCTGGCATGAAAGCTGGAAATGTTGCTGAGTTGTTGAATCACGTTGACCCGTATTCTCTGGCATGTCAGCATTGTAGTGTTATGAAAGCGAAACTTCTACTTGCAGCCCCTTTTGCGCTGGCATTAACCGCTTGTGATCCAACGGGTGCATCCTTCGATTCATCTGGAATCGATCCACTGCGTCCGCCAGCTGGGAATGTAGATACAACCGATTATGGAAACGCGCTCAGGCCAGGTGAGTTTGTAAGTGCCGCAATCGACAACACCGCATTTTATAAAGTGAAGCCTAAAGAAGATCAAGCGGCGGACAAACTGCTCGCGCAGGGCACGCCAATGAAAATCGTCGATTTATCGGGAAGCTACACAAAGGTTGAGCTCGATAGCGGAGAAGTAGGATTTGTTCCAACGGTGATGATTTCGACCGGTCCATCTGATGTACCACCTTTGGATGGAATTATCGATGGCCAAGTTCCGGTTATCAACCTTGATAGCGATGTGCCGCTGCCCGTGCTCGATCCAAGCACCGCCCCACCCGTGGAGCCAAGCGGATTACCTCCGGTGGATGCTGGCAGCCTGCCTCCGGTGGAAGCTGTGCCACCCATACCAGATCCTAAAAAACCCATCGCGGAGTAAAAATCTTGTTCAAAAAGCAGATGAATGATTGTTCAGAATTGATCTCGATGGCGGAGCAAGAAGTTGCCCAGATCATGAAAGTTTTGCCGGATGAGATCAAAACTCATGCCTTGAACTGCCCCATCAGTTTCGAAGCGAAGTCAGCTACTGAAAGTGAGGATGAGGAATTGCTCGGGGTGTTTGAGGGTACATCTTTGATTGATGATGCCGGCTCTGAAAATCTTCCACGCATCCGACTGTTCGTAGAAAACATCTGGGAATACGTGGAGAGGGACGAACAGGATTTTCTAGATGAGGTCGGCACGACCTATCTCCACGAGCTCGGTCATTACCTCGGCTGGGACGAGGATGAGATCGCCGAGCGCGGATTGGAATAAGCGTTTATCAACCGAGCGAATTGGCGTGCTGGGTGATTGCGATAGGATAAATTCTATGTTCAATCACTTGCAGGCGCTTATGTAAGGCGTCCGCTGTTTCATCTTTTAGAATATCCAGTTTTTCCTGAAGAATAATCGGGCCGGTATCCATTCCGGAGTCGACGACATGCACCGTGACTCCAGTTTCTTTTGCCTTAGCAGCGATCGCCTGCGCCCATGCCGCCACGCCCGGAAACGCCGGCAATAGCGAGGGATGGATGTTGATAATTCTCGAAGGAAACGCATCGAGCAGCGGCGCTTTCACCAAACGCATGAAACCCGCCAAACAAACGAGATCGACGCCTGCCTGTTTTAAAGTCTCGGCCGTCTGGACTTGGACGAAATCCGGAAACTTGCTTTTGTGCCCCGCGCAATCGATTACCGCGTGCGGGATTCCGTGGTTCTCGGCTCGTTTCAAAATAAACGCATCCGGATTGTCCGAAAGCACGATGCCGATTTTTGCCTGCAGCGTTCCGGCAGTGATCGCGTCCAGGATCGCTTGCATGTTCGAGCCGGAGCCTGAGCCGAGAATTCCTAGAGTGAGCATGGCTTTGGTTTAAACCCCTGAGCGATTCTGCCAAGCGGTAATTCAAGCAGGATCTGAAGTTGGTGTGATATCTGAACGATTATTCTCGCTTGTCAGTGATCGGATGAATGCTAGCGTTAGTCTATGAATACGCGCATACAAATTGATCCCACAGTATGCCACGGAAAACCCGTGATCCGTGGCACGAGGGTTCTGATTTCGACCATTCTTGGCGCGCTAGGCGCGGGTGATTCGATTGATATGGTCCTTGAGGATTATCCAAATATCACACGTGAGGATGTGGATGCCGCGCTCGAGTTTGCGAGTTGCCTCTCGAATTATCAGGCGTCAGCATACGAGGCGGTTGCATGAAATTTTTCCTCGACGAGAATTTCCCAAAGATCGCAGCAGCCTAACATTTTTCGGTCCCATTACCCGTGCTGAATGACAACAGTTTTGGGGAATGCTATTGACTGAGCGCAGGAAAGCGGGATTTATCGATACATGATACTCAGACATATTCGTCTCAGATATTTCCTCGTTATCGTGGGTTGGAGCCTTTGGTCATTTGCGGGGTTTAGCTGGGCTGGATCTCTGGATGATTATCTGGCAAATCCTCCGAAATTCGATAACCCGCCATGGCATCCGGATAATGAACCTTCTATCACCATTCCAAGGTGGCTGAAACAACTCAAAGAAGGAAAGACGGATACAGACCAAGCGGTTGCAGTGGGCAATATAGTAATTACAGCGTCACGTATGGCGAAATATCCCGAAGCTCAAGCTGCTGCCGTTGAACTCATGGATATCCACGTGATACCGAATTTGGAAGTAACAAAGCGAGTCGACATATCCCTCTCTTGTTCATGGCGAGGAATCGTGCTGGATTGCGTTAATTTTTATAAGAAGTTGGGAAATCTAGAGGCTGAGCGGAAATGCCTTGAGATGTATATCGAGGGAGTGGATCTACCTCAGGATCGAGATTTCGGGTTGTATCTGTTAGCACATCATCATGCGTCACAGGAGAGCTTTGCTGAGGCAATAAAGACTATGCAGAAGATACGGGATGACGGAAACATGGCGTCAAATAAGACATTTTTTATCCCAAAATGGAACCAAAAGATGGCGCAGAAAGAAGCAGAAGCAGCGAAAGAGCTGAAATTATCTCCCAATCCCAATCCCAATCCATCAAAAACCGAAATCCTTCCACAATGAGCAAGATTCCATATAATAAAGGATTCCTTTTGGGTTGGGTGTTTGCTGTGTTTTTTGTCTTTTCGTGCCAAACAAATGCCGACGATATTAACACAGTCATCGAAAACCTCAGTAATGATGACGGATTGGGTGACGTCGGCATAGTGCTAGAAAAGGCAAATGCTTACGCTCATTCAACTGACAACAAATTGAGGCCCAAGAGCACTCAAAAGGGCGACCGAACAACGTTCTCGGGAAAGTGGCGGGCCCCAGCTTTGCCGGACTATTTGGCTGGCAAATATGTCTATAGTCTAGCGTTGCTATCGGATGATGGTTGTGATGTGACGTTGAATCAACAAAACGCGTTAGGCATGCTTGGGGATCCGATTGCTTTACCGGATACTGGACGTTCTCTACAGCTTTTGAATGTCCGGATTGAGCCTGATACCGAGGTGGATATTAGTCTCGATTACTCAAATGTGAAATACACGCCGCGCGAAGGCATTCCCGATATTGATGGCTGCACTTTATTTATCTATCTTAAGGCTTCACAAGACGTGAAGCTGGAAAGCGTAAGTTTTGGTGGGGGTCACCAATTGTGCAGTGATGTGGCTTTGACCGCATATACCGCCCCGCAATGGAGAGACATGGATGGAAACGGAGCACCTGATCTTGGATCAAATGGTGATCGCAACGATTCATTAGCTTATACAAAAGGTACCACCCCAAGCATTGGAGCGTCTTTTAAGGTGGGAACTCTGCAGTCGAATTCGGTATTTGAAGTTAAAGCTTTAGCCGCACACGGAATGACGGTTCCACCAATCGTATTGAAGGTGGAAGAAGGCAAAGCAACTTTACCGATTACCCCGATGGAGTTTCTGACGGGTGGCCCCGGAAAATGGTACGATTCTATCAGAATTTACAGAAAAAGTGACGACTCAGCTATAAGGGTGTATTGGTACTACCAAATCGATGGCGGTGGCTGGACTAGGTTCGCAACAAGCATGCACCAATTGTATTTGACTTCAGCAGCCCCAACTGTAGCCAAGAACCAAGAAACATTATTTTACTACGCGTGCAATAAACCGGATGGGGCTTCTAGTGCGGATGGGCAAGTTGTGGCACATCAAATCTTCAAGGATTTTGAAACTCTTGAAATGAGACAAGTCGATCGTTTTTCAGGAATTCCCACTGGAAATTTTCTAAAGTTCTGGCCTGGAGGTCCAACGAAGAATGTGTTGCAGGAAGGCCAAGGCGTCTGTAAAGCATGGGCCTTATTTTTCAATGACGTTTTGAAAGTGCATGGTTTAGCTGCATCGACCGTAGATATTGAGGCATATAATATTGTTTTCAGCGATGGAGATAAGCATGATGGCTCGTGTTGGATACCAAAAGGAAATCCCAAGATAATGGAAGGCACGGCTCCCCGTTCAGGCCAAGGACACTCCAGTCAGGCGAATGTTTCATGGCCAGGTCATACAATTTCCTTCGCTTATGGAGAATATTACGATCCCTCATATGGTATCGGCCCAGCCTCTACGGAGGCCGACTATGAAGATCTGGCAATCGATTGGTATGCATATCCTATTTATAATTTTAAAGGTAAAAATATCGGTCCTTACGAACCAAGAATACAAAAAACTGCTAAAAAATTGGATTACGATTACAAATAACAAATCATAATGAAAATTTCCATTTCCACACTATTAGTAGCTTTCTTGTGCATAAAATATGCGGCGTGCGCAGACGACAATATTCATAATGGAGGTCTAGGCACTGGGCAGCATTTCCCTTATGAATTGACTCGATGGCATGGCAAGGAACAACTGGTTACGAAGTTAGAAAAAGCGGGCGAAGTTTATGAGTTCGTGCGCGTGTCAAAAGAAGAGTTTCAGGTTAGGCAAGCTGGCGCAGCAGGTGAATTATTTTTCAGATTCAATACCGAATTCACTGAAGGCGGGGTTATTCTAGCAAATGGCAAACTTGTTGATATGTTCAAAACACAGGATACGGCTACGGCTTTGATGTATGGTGAGCAGGGCTACTTCCTTATTGAAGCCTCGAAAAAAACTCCTGAACTCAAGAAGGGGCAGATATACATCCTACCAAAGCAAATTAGAGTTGAAAATTGGCATAGGACTTTTCTTGCGAGATCAAGAGACTACTATCAGGGTATCGACAGTGTTCGTTATCCGCTTTCGGATAAAATTGTCTCCGTCAGATTATTAGATCCCCGTAAAATCGAATTCGTCTATAAAGATCCGAGTAACAAAGAGGGCGTAGCAGATGTATTTTTCTACAAAGGAGATACACTTATCAAAAACGAAAAGGAACTCGTCAAAAGAGCACTTGTAACGGATTGCATTTCCAAAGATGAGACATGGATCAGCGAACTGGAGCGCGCGTTACATGACAAGGATGAACGCGCGGAATACCTAAAATATTATGCTAAAGACGAACTTATATCAGCATTTTCTAATGCCAGCAGTCCGGAGATCCAGAAAAAATTGATAGAGCTTGTCGAGCAAGTGTACGCTTCACCCAAGAAATGAGTCACGTCCGATAACATCCCACGCGATTTAGTACCGACTCTTCAATGGGCCTTGGGTTGCAGAGGAGTTGGATGAGTTTGTCCCAATGCTTCTGGCCGGAAAGGATTTCTACTTCGATGCGGAGGAAATAAATCGGCACGTTGACTTCCGTAGGTTTCGGGAAACGCACGGCGTCTTTTTCCGTGGTGAGAATGAGTTCCATATCGCGCTCGACGCAGCGCTGCATGAAGTGATCGACGTCGCGGCGATTGAAGCGGTGGTGATCGGAAAAGTGGCGTTTGATTTCCACGCGCGCGCCGAGCTTGGTCAGCAAGCGCTCAAAATTATCCGGCACGGCGATCGCGCTGATCGCGCCTACCCATTTGTCTTGGAGAAAATCCAGCGGCATCTGTTCGCGAGTGAATAGATTTTCCAGATATTTCGGGCCATGCGCGCATTCGATGATGTCTGCGGTTTTGTTGTATTTGCGAATCCGCTCGATCAGCACGGCGTTGGATGTGCCGTCGCATTTCGTGATCAGGATGTAACTGGCGCGACGCAGGTTTTTCGGTGGTTCACGCAAGGTTCCACGCGGCAACAACGCGCCCGTTCCAAACGGCGAACGGGAATCCACCAACACCACATCGATGGAATGTGCTAAGTTGAAATTCTGCATCCCGTCATCGAGGATCAAGGTTTCCGCTTGAAGCTGGCCAACGGCAAAACGAGCTCCTTTAACACGATCTTTATCAACAATGACCGATACGCCTTCCAAGTTTTTTGCCAGCATGAACGGCTCATCGCCGGCGAACTTGGAATCTAACAACAACGCGCTGCCGGTCGAAACCACTTTCGGCATCTGGCTCGAAGGGATCAGACGGTCGTTGGAATCTTTCCATTTTTGTTTTTCATCTAGCTTCTTGCTTTTGTAGCCGCGGGACAGGATAGCCACCTTGCGGCCTTCATCGCGCAGCGACCTCGCTAATAACTCCACCACGGGAGTTTTACCGGTGCCACCCACGGTGATGTTTCCGACCGATACCACTTGCACTCCGAGGTATTCCTGATGTTTCCAACCCTTTCGGAAAAGCGCGATGCGGAGCTGCACTAACAACCTGAAAATTCCGGACAGCCCAAGCATCAACGCCCGCGCAACGCTTGCACGAAAGCCTTTGGCGCGGCCGAAAATCACATCCGCCCCCCATTGTTCCAGCTCGTCTATCTGTTCCTTCATGTATCTTTCCCTGTGCAGGTTGACGTCCAAGTTCCGATCAAACAAGCCTCGCGTCGTGCCAGATCAGAAAAATAAAAAGTGCTTCTTGGACTTGCGGCGGTATTTCCCATCGCCCACCGATAAAACTTCCAGCCGAGTCTGAGTCAGGCCGTCTCCCTTGAAACCAAGTTTTTTCGCAGCACGTGGGGAAACATCGAGATGCCGACCCTCGATAAACGGCCCGCGATCGTTGATCCGCACGTTTACCGAATTGCCGTTTTCCAAATTCGTCACTTTGACCAATGCCGGAAGCGGCAGAGTCTTGTGAGCACCGGTCAAATGCCATGGCTGGACTTTTTCACCCAGAGAAGTGGTGCCGCGTTTCAACCCGAAAAAACTCGATTCATTATACCAAGAACAAGTCCCTGTCTCCTCATGACCGAGTGCCTGCTCGACCGACATCGGATGATACGTTTGTCCACGCACTGTGTAAGAGCGCGTCATGTAACCCTTGTAACCACTCGGCCGCGAAGCGCAGGAATTCAAAATTAAAACGCATAAAACTACGGATGAAACAGGCAAAAAACTGAAGCGGAGTGATTTCATCTAACAAAAAAGGGTTGGTTATTCTGCGGCTGACTGTTGCTCGCGGATCAACTGCAGGATTGTGGCGACCTTTTCCTTCATCTCTTTCCCCGGCTTGAATTTGACCGATGCCCTCGCAGGAATCAGCACCTTGCTGCCAGGCTTCTTGGGATTGCGCCCAACTTTCGCCGCCACTTCTTTCACCTGAAACGCCCCGAAATTTCTCAACACCACCGTGTCACCCTGAGTCAAACTTTCCGTAATCTCATCGATCAAATTCTGCACAATCTCATGCACATCCCGCTGCGTGAAAATCATTCCTTTCGCTCCCAATTGGTCAGTGATTCTTAAGACAAGTTCGCGTTTGGTGATAGTTGCCATAATTTATTTCCTGATAAATGCCTGAGTTCGCCCCAAGGTTAAAGCACGCATTCCCCAAATGTCCCGCCTAAACCACTAAGGAAATCAAGCCAATGCAGCCTTCCCTCTGGGTATGAGGCATGGAAAATGCTATTGCATTCAGAAGAGCGGCTTCTTAGATTCCGCGTCTCATTCAAGACACACGCTCATGAAACCCCTCTCCCTGCTTTTCTCCGCCGCGGCGGCCTCTGCCATCTTCTCCGTCCTTAGTCTCTCAGGCTGCAAATCGGGAGGTGAAAACACGATCAAAGTCGGCGAATTCGCCTCGCTCACCGGCAAAGAAGCAACCTTCGGCACATCTTCGCATGAAGGCACGGCACTCGCCATAGAGGAAATAAACCAAGCTGGCGGCGTGCTCGGCAAGCAGATCGAACTACTCACCGAAGACAACCAATCAAAGGCCGGCGAGCCTGCAAACATAGTCAACAAGCTGATCTCCCGCGACGGCGTGGTCGCCATCCTCGGTGAAGTGGCCTCCAGCCGCTCGCTCGAAGCCGCACCCATCGCTCAGGCAGCGCAGATTCCGATGATTTCCCCAGCATCCACAAATCCGAAAGTCACCGAGGTCGGCGATTTCATCTTCCGCGTCTGTTTCATCGATCCATTCCAAGGCACGGTGATGGCAAATTTCGCATCGAATACCCTTAAAGTAAAAAAAGTTGCCATCCTGACAGATGCCAAGAGCGATTACTCCAAAGGGCTCGCAAAGTATTTCAAGGAACAGTTTGCGAAAAACGGCGGCACACTTACCTCCGAGCTCGACTACAACGGCGGGGACAAGGATTTCAAGGCGCAGCTCACTACCATCAAGGGAGCGGGCGCAGACGCGGTCTTCATTCCCGGTTATTATAATGACGTCGCCCTTATCGCCATTCAAGCGAAGGAACTTGGCCTGAGCATCCCACTTTTCGGCGGTGATGGATGGGAGTCCGAAAATCTTCTACAGGTCGGCAAGGACTCGGTTGAGGGTCACTATTTTTCCACCCATTGCTCACCTGAAGATGCCTCACCTAAAATGACTGCGTTTGTCGCCGCCTACAAAGCGAAATACAACAAGACTCCGGATGCAATGGCCGCCCTCGGATATGACTCCGCCTATGTCCTCGCCGATGCGATTAAACGCGCAGGCACCACCGATGGCACCAAACTCCGCGACGCCATCGCCGCCACCAAAGACTTCGATGGCGTGACCGGAAAATTCTCACTGGATGACAAGCGTAACGCTGTAAAGTCCGCCGCCATTCTTCAGATTAAGGACGGCAAGTTCAAGTTCCTCGAAACCATCGCCCCGTAATCAAAATCCGGTTTTTCAGATGATTCCACGAACGCCACCCGCCTGTGAATGAGATTTCCCAGCAGCTCATCAACGGTTTAGCCCTCGGCGCGGTCTATGCTCTCATCGCCATCGGCTACACGATGGTTTACGGTGTTCTTCGCTTCATCAATTTCGCGCATGGCGATGTATTCATGCTCGGCTCCTTCACTGGCTATTATCTCGCTCCGCAGATCGAAAAATGGTTCCCGGTGCCTGGCTGGAGCGGGTGGATCTTGGTCATGATCCTAACCATGACCATCTGCGCGATCATCGGCATCGTCATCGAGTTACTCGCCTACCGGCCCCTGCGAAACCGCCCGAAACTCACCGTGCTGATCACCGCCATCGGCGTTTCCCTACTCATCCAATATACCTGCCAACACCAAGCCTTTTTTGGAGCCTCGCAAAAAGCCTTCCCTAAATTGCTTCCAACCGGAAATTTCACCCTCGGCGGATTGTCATTCAACACGACCCAGTTCGTCGTGCTCGGCGTGACTCTGGTCTTGCTAGCTGTCCTCACCTTCATCGTGAAAAAAACTCGGATAGGCATGGCGATGCGCGCGGTTTCTTTCAATTCCGCCGCCGCTTCGCTAATGGGCATTAGCAATAGCTTCATCATCTCCTTCACCTTTGGTCTCGGCTCTGCCCTCGCAGGTGCGGGCGGCATCCTTTACGGCATGACTTACACCGGCATCGATCCTCTCATGGGCGTGAATGTCGGGCTGAAAGCCTTCGTCGCCGCGGTGCTCGGTGGCATCGGGAATCTCCCCGGCGCGGCCCTCGGCGGCCTCTTGCTTGGCATTGTAGAAACCTACGCCGGCGGCATATCGGGCATCTCAACCTACCGCGACGGAATCGCATTTGCCATTCTCATCATCATCCTGATTTTCAAACCAACCGGCTTACTCGGTTCCAAACAGATCGAAAAAGTCTGATCATGTCCCGCATCCTGAAAGATCCCCGCTTACTCCTTCTCATCGCCATCGTTGTGGCGGTGATCGCCGCCCTTGGAGCAGATCAAATGAATCTCTACTATCGCGGTGTCGCCATCGATATCGGCATCGCGATCATCTTGGCTGTTAGTTTGAATCTTATCAACGGCCACACCGGCCAGTTCAGTCTCGGTCACGCTGGATTCATGTCCGTCGGCGCATACGTTTCCGCAATGATCACCTTGGCTTTGCAAAAAAGCATGGGTGCCAGCGAGCTTGACTGGATTTTCCTTCCAGCGCTTCTGGCGGGCGGCTTAGTCGCAGCACTCGCGGGACTACTGGTTGGCGTGCCTTCCCTGCGCCTGAGAGGCGACTATCTGGCCATTGTCACCCTAGGCTTCGGAGAAATCATCCGCGTGATTTTTCAAAACGTCGAAGCCGCCGGCGGTGCGAGTGGCCTCAGCGGCATTCCCCGCATGACCGATCTCGCGTGGACTTTCATACTCGCCGCCTTCGCGGTTTACGTCGTTGGATGCCTCGTGAATTCCACCTATGGCCGCGGTTTCCTCGCCGTCCATGACGACGAAGTAGCCGCCAGCGCGATGGGACTAAATCCCACACGCTATAAGGTCACAGCTTTTGTCATCGGCGCCTTCTTTGCAGGAATCGCCGGTGGCCTTTTTGCCCACCACAAAACCACGATCACCCCGCAGGTATTCGATTTCATGAAAAGCTTTGAAGTCGTCGTCATGGTCATCCTCGGCGGCATGGGGAGGACCGCCGGTGTGATCCTCGCTGCGATACTGCTCACACTCGCGCCAGAATTTCTTCGCTCTGTGGCGGAATACCGCATGATTATTTACGCGCTTGTCATCATCTTCCTGATGATCGCAAGACCGCAGGGCCTCTTCAATTTCGAGCGCAAAAAGAAATCTCTCGCACCTTGATCCCCATGAGCCTCTCTCTGTTAGAACTCAATAACGTCACGATCCGCTTCGGTGGATTGGTGGCTGTCAGCGAGGTGAATCTGAAAGTGAACGAAGGCGAACTGATCGGTCTCATCGGGCCAAACGGCGCGGGTAAGACCACCGTGTTCAACATGATCACTGGCGTCTATCAGCCCACCGAAGGAAAGATCACTTTTGCCGGAAAACCGACAGCTGGCCTGAATCCCCACGTTCTAACAAAAAGCGGCATGGCCCGGACTTTTCAAAACATCCGCCTGTTCGGATCGATGAGCGTATTTGATAACGTGCGCGCCGCCACTCAACTCCACCGCCAGCACGGCATCCGTCAAGCCCTCTGGCGAGGCCGCGCCCATCATGCCAGCGAGAAGGAAGTCGAGGATCGCGCGCTTGATCTGTTAGAGGTTTTCTCACTTCAGGACTACCGCAACGAACCCGCAAAAAGCCTACCTTACGGCGATCAACGGCGCCTAGAGATCGTTCGCGCGCTCGCCACCCAGCCAAAACTCCTTCTGCTCGATGAGCCCGCTGCCGGCATGAATCCTTCCGAGAAAGAAGAACTCATGCACCTCATCGAGTTCATCCGCAAACGCTTCGGCATGGCCATCCTACTCGTCGAACACGACATGAAAGTCGTCATGGGCATCTGCGAACGCATCGCCGTCCTCGAATACGGAATTAAAATCGCCGAAGGAAATCCGAAAGAAATTCAGTGCCATCCGAAAGTGATCGAAGCGTATTTGGGAGCGGCCGCTAGCTAGATAAATTCTTCTCTTCCTCTCAGCTCTCAACCATCAACCAACCAACCAACTTGCTCCAAGTCGAAAATCTCCACGTCTCATACGGTGCCATCAAAGCTCTTCACGGCGTTAGCCTGAAAGTGCCGCAGGGAAGTATTGTAACTTTGATCGGAGCAAACGGCGCTGGAAAATCAACAACGTTACGGGCGCTCTCGGGGTTGGTTAAATCCGCAACTGGTTCAATCCTCTACGATGGCAAGGACATCACAAAAATGTCCGCTCACAAGATCGTTGCCGAGGGTCTCTGTCATGTTCCTGAAGGACGCATGATCTTCGCGAATCTAACCGTTCATGAGAACCTGTTGATGGGTGCTTATCTCCAACGCGATCGCAAGTGGATCGCTGAACAGACGGAATACGTTTTCACGCTCTTCCCTCGTTTGAAAGAGCGTGAGAGCCAGTCAGCCGGGACGCTTTCCGGGGGCGAGCAACAGATGCTTGCTATCGGCCGAGCATTACTCAGCAAGCCAAAGTTTCTGATGCTCGATGAGCCTTCACTCGGCATCGCGCCGTTGTTAGTGAAATCCATTTTCGAGCGCATCGTGGAGATCAACCGCGAGCAGGGACTCACCATCCTGCTCGTCGAGCAGAACGCCAATCTCGCCCTAGATATTTCCTCTTACGCATACGTTCTCGAAACAGGAAAAATCCTGCTCGAAGGTCCCTCCGCCGAGCTCAAAGCAAATCCCGAAGTCCAAGCGGCATATCTTGGCGCGTGATTTGACTGTTCTGTCCGTAGCCTTGGCCAAAAGCCCGTACTCATTGAATCGTGGCTGGGGATTCCAGCCCCAGGCCGTTCTTGGGGAATCCTGCCCCAAGAATCCATTTGCTCAAGCTGACTTTTGGCAAATACGATAAGATCGGCGGCATTCTGTTTATCCAGATATTTCCGGTCGCCGACTGCGGTTCAAATACGACATGATGGGCAGGGCAACCAGCGGGGCAAGCAACGCGCCTCCAACCATCCAGATTAGCATGATTAACCGTTCGCTCATCCCAACAGGATTGTTAGGTATTTCTGGTTCATCATGCACAACAACTCTAACTTCAATGATCCTAGATTCGATTTCCATATTCACTAGCTTGAACTCCATTTGTACTAAAATATCTACTTTTTGTTCGAAATTTGTCTTAGCCGCAAAATAATCACTATCGTTGACTGTCGTATCACTGTCTGTATTTTCCGAGATGCTCTTGAGCTCTTTTCGCGCTTGTTCTACCTCCTCTTCTTGCTTTTGAACTGCCCGCCTCAGGTCTACCAGCATCCTATCATTCGACTCTTTTTCCATTTCGGTGCGCCATTCTCTATAAGTAGTCGCTAACTCCAGCGCTATATCACGCGCTTCCACGGGATCAGCTACCCTCACTTTAACACACAATAAATCCGTCTCTCTGATTCGTATCACTTGCACTGCACTTTTTAACCTCGCCACCACCGTGTCTTCATCTACTCCCCATGATGTCTCCAATTTAAGCTTCTCGTTCACTTTCAACAAAATGGTTCTGCTCTTAAATGGTTCGAACTCGGTGCCCATCATGTATTGAGGTTCCACTTCGGATTGTATCGCCTGTTTTATTTGGAATGATTCACTTCTCTGTCTGAACTGCAAAATTACTTCACTCTCATAAACGCGCGGCACCAGATACAAATGAACTCTCGCCAAAATCAGTCCCGCAACCATCCCCAGAGGAATCATCAGCAACAAAATCCACCAATTTCTCCGAGACATACTACATCCTTACACCACTCACATAAACGCACGCAACGCCCTATTTCGAATCCGCCTTCTCATCTGACGCTGAACTGATGTTGCTCCAAGCAGCCGATCGAATTCCTTCCTGATCTATTTTCAGCGTATATTCCCATTTCGCCTCCCCTATAGTTAATGCCCCCGGCCTCTCGCTACCTTTTTCCATAATGAAACTTCGAAGACCTAATCGCCCTCTGGAATAAGTAGCTCCGTATCTAGACGGCGTGATCACAACAAAATATCTCCCCGATGGACTTCGATAAAATGAGGTCGCTTTGCTGTTCGTTTCATAAACCATTCCGTGATCCCATGAGACCAACCACGGTCGTCCTCCATGATCGGTGAAGCATGCAGGCGACCAAACCAAAAATCGATTGTCTTCGCCATCTCGTGCATACACTGAAACGGACGAAGACTCGCCATTGTAGGTGCCGACGATATTCGTTCGCCTCCATACCGAGTAAGCCAGTTGATCACCACCTGCACGGCGAGCGAGATTTGAGATTAAACTCGTGATCCATGGATCGTCAGATTTAGGAACGGGTGAGAGTTCAAAAGTCGCAGGAATCGTAAGGGTGTAGGCGCCTTTAGAATGAACCTCTGCGTTCACCAAGCCTAGCGCAACCGTCATCACACAAATCGAAACCGATGTTTTCATGAATGAGTAGTCTAGCAATATCCTGCGTGGAGTTTTGTAAATTTATGGTAAAATTCCGTTTCACGCTGGCGTTGCAGGAGCCTACTTAGCTAGATTCGCATGTTGATCAAAATGGATAACGCCTTTTTAGATCATCATAAAAATCGATACGATGAATAAGATCCAAATATGGGTAGCCATTCTTGTTGCGACATGGACGCTCCAGTCTGGCGCGGAGAATGCTAGTTATACCAAAGATGGACTGACATTTTCCGGCACGGCGGAGGCGGTAAAGACATTCCAAGAAGCCATCACCGCTTATGATGATGCGGAGCGTGTGCAGAAATCGATCCGCGAACAAAAATTGCCTAGCACGCCGGAAAACGACGCGAGCGCGCGGGAAGCCAGCAGCAGGTGGTATTCCACGCGCGAGACAATGTATCAAGCGGCACTGGACATGAAGATTGCGCCAGGAAAAACGGATGCATCATCTACAGACGGAATTGATGCGCTCGGCACAAGACGAGATATTTACACGCTCAACCAATTCATATCGAAATATCAAGAACAGCACGCGGACAGCCCGGAGCTCTACTTGGGATGGCTCCAGGAAATGTTACCCGCATGGAAAGATTGCGCAGGTGAGGCGGATATACTGTTAGAAATTGGTCGTTTTTCCGAACATGATCCTGCCATCGCGTTGACGTATTTTGAAAGAGCAGCTAAGAATGATCGTGATGTCGACGAGTATCAGTTTCGGCGTCAAGAGGCCTATCAGGGAATAGCTCGGATGCATGAGAAGCTTGGAAATTTCAAGGCAGCGCTCGAAGCATTGGATAAATGGGATATCCGCGAGCCTTGTGGAACCGGGGCAAACGGCTCACGCATCAAGCGCATGTTTTGGCTGTGGCGATTGCGCCGCCTTGCTGGCGAAGATCCATCTGTGATGCGCCGGGAACTTGTCCATGCCATGAAGGCGGATGGTTGGCTAATCTCATCTGCGGAACGCGACATCATCGCCTTTTACGGGAACGATAAGTCTGCGCTTAAACAGGATATTTCAGATGTCAGTCAAACGTTTCAGAAATCATCAGATGATGAGAAAAAGATGCATGAATCTGACTCCAAGGTATTGAGGGCGATCATCATACAACTCGGTGAAGAGAAGAGGCTAGCTGAGATGACTGACGACCAACTGATACAAGCCCTGCAAGCGCCCATTCATCGTATTCGTGATGACTTACCACCAACTCCCATGTATCCCAAGCTGCTGTTTTATTATTACCATGAACAAAAAACAGCAAGGTTGTCAGAGATTCGGAAGGAAACGCGGTATTGGGTGCGCGCAGCCGAAGAGGCCCTGAGGCGCATGCCAGCCTTGGAGTCAAAGTTGCAAAACGAATGGAAGAAAAACAATAGCTACGGTGCCGCAGTGGTGCTGGCTTTACACGCCATGCCTGACGAGTCCGTGTATTTGCGAGATGCGGCAAAATCCGACGATGAACTTCAAAACATGTTGGATGATATGATGATATATCAAAAATCCGTGCGTGAAAAATAGCCTCGCCTATGTCGGCTTTGATGTTTGATTTAGAGTGTCATTTGTATCACCCCAAAACCCATTACTTCCCCGAAACCTGCGCCTCACCCACCGGATAAATCACGCGCTCGGAGGCTCCGCTATCGACGTCGGTGACCCGATACAGGGTGGTCGCGTTTTTGATAAAAATGATTATCCCACCGGCGATATCTATGTTGGCGGCACCTTGAGACTCCGGCACTTGGCGAGATGATACGTTTGCTGCATCTGAAACTCGGCGCACGTAGAGAGATTCACCTTTGATGTAGGCGATCAATCCATCCTTTAACTTAAAATCCGCTATTCCTGTGTCCAAGCTCTCTGCCTTGGGCTCGCGCGTATCGCGAATGAGATAGAGCGTTTGACCTTTGAGAAAAATCACAGCTCCAGCATCCGCATCGTAATTCCCAACCGAATTATCAAGCACCTTACTTTCGGTTTTGCTTTGGTCAACATCATGGATGACATGGAGCGACAGGTTCTTTTTGTAGAACAAATCTGCGGCTTGCACGGAGAAGGTCGTCAGCAGACCGAGAGTGATGAGGAGGATTTTCATAATTGGGTGATTCTATTTTCCGCTCCATCCCCCGCCAAGGGCTTTGGCGAGAGCGGCGAGAGTGATGCGTTGTTGGGCTTCAATTTGGCGGAGGGCGAGCTGAATTTGAAGGGTGCCGCGCTCGGCATCGACGACTTCAAAATAGTTGGTCAGGCCTTTTTCGAAACGATCTTTGGAAAGTGTTAGAGTTTCTTGTGAGCTTTTGTGAGCGAGTTCAAGAGAAGACCTGGATTTTGCCAAGCCTTTCAGATCCACCATCGCATCTTCCACTTCACGAAGGGCGATGAGCAAGGATTGCCGATAGCTTGCCAGAGCTTCCTCATAACGACTCTGCGCGGCTCGATAGTTCGCTTTGTTCGCGCCTGCATCAATAAGTGGTAGGGCGACGCCGGCACCGATCGAGAGGACTCGGTTTTGCCAGTTTAAGAACTGCGAGACATCGGTGGATTCAAATCCGCCACCAGCAGAGAGCGAGAAATTCGGATAGAACGCAGCTTCCGCGACGCCGATTTTCGCGTTCGCCGCGCGGAGTTCCTGCTCGGCGGCGCGCACATCTGGGCGGCGCAACAAGACTGATGCAGGAAGACCGGGACGGATGTTAGGTAATGAACGATTTGATTCTGCGTGTGAAACGGCAAAATCTGCCGGACGTTTCCCACAGAGCACGGCAAGCGCATTTTCTGCAGCCCCACGTTGGCGTTCGACGATACTGATGTCGTTATTCACCAGCTCGACTTCTGTCGTGGCACGGCTGGTGGTAATGCCGTCGGTGAGCCCTGCATCGGCTCTGGATTTTTGAATATCGAGATAGTCTTGGCGAGTTTTCAGCGTGCTTTTTAAAACGCTGTGTTGGGCATCCAATCCTCGAAGTAAAAAGTATTGCCGAGCGACTTCAGTGGCAAGGCCGAGGCGTTGGGAATCGAACAAGGCTTGCGCGGCGGCGGCCTCGGCAGATGAGGCTTCGATGGCGCGTTTGTTGCGACCCCAAAGATCGGGATCATAGGCGAGATCAAAATTGCTGCGGTAATTTTGATTTTCCAGATTCATGGCTGGCCCCGGAGGCATCGCGCCAGCCGAGCTGCGCGTGGTATTTGCGGAACCTGTTAGATCGAGTGAAGGGAAAAGTCTTGCTCGATCGACGCCGACGAGTGCGCGTGCGGTATCGACCCGGGCTTTACCGGCAGCGAGGTCGTTGTTTGCGGCGAGCGCGCGATCGACGAGTCGATTCAATTCAGGATCATTGAAAAGTTTCCACCAGTTATCAGGAAGATGGGTTTCCGCAGTGGATTTGGATGCTTTCCATTTCAAGCCGCCAGAGTCATCCGGGAGCTTAAAGTCCGGCCCGAGCATGCAGGAGCCGAGCAAGAGGAAAACGGGAAATACGAAGATGCGGGCATTCATGGTTTTTTATGGTGATCTGGAGCTTCGATAAATACATCCACTTGCTGGCCGACATAAAGCGGAGGTTCGCTCGGACGAGTGAGAGAGTAGATGACTTGCAGCACTCGGGTATCAACTCGCTCGGTGCTGGATCCTGTTAGAGAAATTTTAGGTATCACGTAGGGCTCCAAGCGAATGAACTCAAGAGGAAAAGTGACACTGGGATCGCCCTTCAGATAGCCATAGGCTTTCTGGCCCGCGCGGATACGAATGGCGTTTTGCTCGTCGATGTCGGCCCGGACTTGGAGGCGGTCGATATCACCGAGGATCATCGCCGGAGTCTTGGGTGATGTAGCGGCGTATTCCCCAGCATGGGCGGTAAGCTGAATGATAGTTCCATCTCGCGGGGCGCGAACGGTTAGACGCTCGATCAATAACGAAATGCGTTTGAGCGATGTTTCCGAAGCTGCGAGCTGTGCTTTGGCTGCGGTGAGTTGTGCCTGAGCGACGGCGACATCCTGCTTGCGGTTTTCAAGATCATCCCGACTGACCGCGCGGCTGTCGGTCACGGAAGTGAGGCGCTCAAGTTGGGACTCAAGCTTGGAGAGTTGGGCTTCACTGACAGTGATTTGAGCTTCGGAAATTTTCTGCTGGGCTTTCACGGATAACTCCTCGGCACGCAGATCGCGATCGTCTAGTTTGAGAAGGACTTGGTCTTTCTGAACCTTGTCGTTTACCTTAACCTGAACCTCGGTGATCAACCCCGGAAGCGGCACGCCAATGGCGACATTTTCACTCAACGATTCGAGAATACCAGTGGCCGCAACGGATTCAGCGAAAGGTTTTTGCGGCGGCATGACGGGAGGATCTCCTGGGGCGAGCATCTGTTTCTCTGCCTGGGTTTGGGAAACGAGAATGATGGCCACGATGCCGAATATGGCGGCGGCGATGGATCCGTAACGGAGGATAAGGGATAGTAGAGACATGGGAGTGTTGAGGTTTCTTAGTCAGTGCGCGTGTTCGTGAATGAAGTGTTTGGGCTGCTGCTGGTCTTGCTCGATGACTTCGACGATCTCGCCATCGTCCATGCGAGCTAGGCGGTCGGCATACGAGAGAATTCGATTGTCGTGAGTGACGATGATCACGGCACGTTTCGCCGAGCGGGCGACTTCGCGGAAAAGCTCGAGCACGATCTCGCCATTGTGCGCATCTAGCGCAGCGGTGGGTTCGTCACAGATGACGAGTGGCGGCTCGTGGATGAGTGCGCGGGCGATGGCGACGCGTTGTTGTTGGCCGCCGGAGAGTTTGTTAGGGCGCTCTTTCCAGCGCTCGCCGAGGCCGACTTTTTCGAGAATTTCACGCGAGCGCTTGATGGCGAAGCCGCTGGAGTACCCTTGAATCAACAGAGGGACACTAACGTTTTCTGCAACGGAAAGAGTGGGGATGAGATTGAACTGTTGGAAGATGAAGCCAATGTTCTTCGCACGGAAACGAGTAAGGGCGCCGCTGGACATTTTTTCTAGCGGGCTGCCAAAAACATTTATCGTGCCGCTTTCGACTTTCATGGTGCCGGCAATCGCACTGAGCAAGGTGGTTTTTCCGCAGCCCGATGGGCCGACAAGCATCATGATTTCTCCAGTGCGGGCCTGGAGACTTACTTGCTTGAGCACGTGGATACGATTCGGTCCGTCGCCGAAACTTTTTTCGAGCGCACGGACATCAACAACGATGCTGGATGATGGAGTGGGATCAGGCACGGAAGACCATAGCGGGTTCGTAAAGACTCAGACGGATAATGCCCATGAGGGCGGCGATCATGCAGATGACTTGGATAGCGATAAAAGTTCCGACTGGAATCTGCCATGGCATGTAGAACGGCGGTTGGCCGTTTTCGATCGCTCCCATTGCGAAGCCGGAAGTTGCAAGAAGACCCAGTCCGAAGCCGATCAAGCCCACGGTGAAGGCTTGGAAAATGAGCATGATACTCAGGCGGAAATTCGACATGCCCATGGCTTTCAGGGCCCCCAAGTGTTTCAAATTATCCAACACAAAAGCGTAGAAAGTCTGACAGGAAATAGCGACGCCGACGATAAAGCCGATCACCACCGTGGTGCCGAATGAAATGGGGATTCCCGTATTTTTCACATACCACCAGACGGTGGAGGTATTGAAATCGCCGTAATTTTTGCCATTGGGCGTCACGCGATCACGCGGATTCGGGCCGAAGCCTTCGTTAACAAATGCGCGGAGATCCGTATTTTTTTCGATCTCTGCGGCGGCTTCGCTTGCGGTCATGCCTTCGATGGGTGCGGCGATCACGGCGGTGAGCATTTTGCGCGAGCCTGGGGTGTAGAGAAGGGCGCGCTCATAGGTGGTCCAGATATATGGGCCGCCAGTGAACGAACGCATGGCTTGACAGATCCCGACAACCCGCGCCTCCACATCGTTGATTTCAAACCGATCCCCGATCTTGATTTTTTTTGAAGGATCGCTTGGGTCAGAGGACAGGCGCGTGGTGGCGAGTTCGTCGATGACGACGGTATTAGGCAAACGCAGGTCTTCGAGATTTCCCTCGATCATCCGCCCAGGTGCACCTGCGAGCGAAGCCGCATCGATGCCTAAAAGTTGGATCGTCTTGAAACTACCATCAGCGAGACGAACACGCTGCAAGCCCGAGAAAAGCGGCATCGCCCAGCGGACAGCCGCGATCGAGCGCACTCGCGCAACATCCGTGTCGCGCATCGGGTTGGTTTCGTTGATTTGCTCGACGCGCTCCTCAACGACGTAAATTGGAGCGGCGACGTTTTTCAAGGTCGATGTCGTCCAAAGCATAAGCCCGCAGAAAACCGATGTCTGCTGCACAATTAGAAAAGTAGCGAAGAACAAACCCGCGACGAGCATCAGGTATTTGGCAGTATCACCAAAGAGCATTTTGAGAGCGAGGCCGATCATGCGAATCAATTAACTAAGGATAAATTCCATATTTCCAAGTAGGTATAATACTCACGGATGAGCGCCATGCAACTCACAACATGTTGATTTATACCTCTTTAACCGGGTGATACAGCTCGGAATCGTTTTGCATCTCCTCCGAACTGATTTTGGGTCTCCATCGAAATGCGGAACCCATGAGCTTTGTGGTTTCGAGATCAAAACACGACGTGGCCAAACTGGCGAAAAGCAGCTCATGGAACACAAATCTTTTGTTTTGGGTGCGGAACTCAAGGACTTTTTGGATCAGCGGCGCGCTCAATCGACAAACCGGATTGAAGCTTCTTTTCGGGGTAGGAAAATAATGGGCGTAATCGCGCCACCAATACCAGTCAGGTTGATCCGCTCTAAACCTGAATTTTCCCGCGATCAATTCCTCCGGCCTTGAAGAATAGCGAAACAAATCTGGTAAAGCTGAAGTCCCCCAACGCACATCATTTTCAAAAAACCATGAGTCACGAACATCGTCCGCAAGCTTGGAAAAAGCAGTGTCCCATGAGGTGATCTCCGGAAAATGGAGACTGCACATGTTTTTGAAGCCACTTTTGATTTCGTCTTTGTCAGAACACAATATGACATCTCCAAATTGACTGAGTTCCGCAATCCGTTTGCTACAAACTTCTTCATCGCTTCTGTGTAAAATAAAAATATTCATGGAAAATGAATGGCCGTAATGAATTTGTCCGTGACCGGGATACAATGACTGGAACCGAGACCAATCAAGCTTCTATAGTCACTTTCGGCAAGCCGTTCATTCATCCGCGAATGATGAAGTCAAAATTATGCTCTATTCTGATCAATCAGGAAATCACGTAACCATATATACTTCGCTCATGCCTTTTCTGCAAAAAAACCCTTTACAGTTTCCCTACATATTTATCTGTGAGCTGCCTACAGAATTTCGGAAATTCCCTCGTGGTTTCTCGACGGTTGGTATAGCCGAGGTTACTAACACCCCCTTGAAAGAAAGACTTAGCTTACCAGCAACCGTTTCTTCTTTTAATCATCATCGGAGATTGCCAGATTTCCTCGGGGTTACCTCAAACCACCCATCTCTCCCATCACTAGAAAAAACCCAAAAGTAAAAAACTTACATGAGTGACCACGATAATCAGTATAACGAACCGTTGCCCAATACCCCCCCGGACCGCCGACTTATCCTGTTCGCAGGTGTGATGCTCATGGCGAGCTTGGGCTCGGTCTATGCATGGAGTTATTTCTCCAAACCTTTGCAGGCAGCCTATCACTGGGCCAACTGGCAGACTTCTTTGGTCTTCAGCCTGGCAGTGGCGGGACTTGGCTTTTCCGCGCTTTATACGGGCCCTCTGGTAGCAAAACTGGGTGGGCGTCGGCTCATGAAACGTTCCGCGGTGTTTTTTGTCTCCGGCTATGTGATCGCAGCACTGGGACTTTACCTCGGATCCGGAGTGATTGGCGACATTGATACTCCAATGATCAGTTGGTTGAGTTTTATCATCCTCGCTTTGGGATACGGAGTGATCGGCGGGATCGGTCTCGGGACTGGCTACCTAACTGCCGTTTCAACTATAGCTGGATGGTATCCTGATAAAAAAGGATTTGCGACCGGAATGATCGTGATGGGTTTTGGAATAGGAGCATTGTTCATGAGCAAAGTGTTCGCGCCGAAAGCGATGGAAATTGCTGCAGGAAATGTGGCTGGCGCGTTTCTTGTCATCGCCGGCGTTTACGGTGTCATCATGACCGTAGCATGTCGGTTTATCTATAGCCCACATGCTGCTATCTCAAATAAACACGTAGCGACCATTGCAGATACTTACGAACATTTGCCGAATGTGCGCATACGCTTATGGTTCACTTGTTTCACCTACAGCTTGGCGGGCCTGGGGATTATCAGCCAGCTTTCACGTTTGATGCAGGATGTTTCAAAAACTGCGGATTCGAGTCTCAGTGCCGAGGCACTCGCTGCTGCTGGCGCGACCTTGATCGCCATCGCATCGTTAGGAAACAGTGTCGGCCGTTTGATCTGGGCCTGGCTATCGGACCATTTCGGCAGGGTCAATATTTTCGTCGCTTTGCTTGGCACTGCCGGTATCGCTTATCTCGTCCTGCCTCACGCAAGTTCGCCTGTCCTTTTTAGCGTTTTGATCTGCTACGTGATCGCTTCTTACGGCGGCGGATTCGGCACGATCCCTTCTTTGATTAGCGATCTCTATGGATCGAAACGCATGTCCTCACTGCATGGCCTAGCGCTCACTGGCTGGGCAACGGCTGGGCTTATCGCGCCACCGTTCTTTGGCTTTCTTTATGACAAAATTCCCGATCAAGCTGCAACCTACGCGTATTACATCTGCGCTGGATCTTTGTTTGCTTCGATGATCTTGGTGTTTTCCGTCAAGAAACTCCACAAGCATTGCACCGCGCCCGCTGTGTCGAATAATGAAGCGCATTGATCCTTTCCGCGAATCTTGCCGACTCGACAAATCGTCATCCTCGGTTATCTATGTCCTCTTATGAAATGGATGCTAATCACGGCTTGGTTGTTATGCGCAACGTTCTTAAATGCGCAAACAGCCCCTGCGCGCAAACCTATCACGCTGGACGACATCCAGCGGATGCTGAAAGATGAAAACAGTCAGCTCTCAAAACTGAAACGTGAGATTATTGACGAGGGCGATACAAACCGCTTTTTCTATTTTCCCACTCGGGATCAGCCCGCGACTCCTGAAAAGTGGGGATTCGTTTATGAGGATGTGAGTTTCAACTCTGCAGATGGCACCAAGCTGCACGGTTGGTTTCTGAAAACGAAAGCCGCCACCCCAAAAGGCACCGTGGTTTTCTCGCATGGAAATGCGGGATCGCTTGGCCATCATTTGGGATTTGTAACATGGCTGGCCGACGCCGGATATCAGGTCTTCATGTATGATTATCGCGGTTTCGGAAAGTCTGGTGGCGTGTTGAATCGCGACGGCATGGTGCAAGATGTGAAGGCCGCTTTCCTCTACGTTTCTGGGAGAAAAGATGTGCAGAAGGATAAAATCATTTCATACGGACACAGCCTCGGCGGTGCAAAATCCATCACAGCGCTTGCAAATATAGAGCCATTGAAATGTAAGGCCATCGTGATTGACAGCGCATTCTCCTCCTACCAATCCATGGCAAAACTGTTTGCGGGAGAACTTGGCACCGAACTCATTTCCGATGAATTTTCACCCAAAGATTTCATTTCGAAAATCAACGGCACACCGATGTTAATCGTTCACGGTCAGAAAGATTCGGTCGTGCCGTTTGCCCAAGGCAAGCAACTCTTCGATCTCGCAAACGAGCCGAAAACGTTATTCGAGGTCAAAGATGGCGACCACGGCAATGCGCTCTCGCGGGATGATGGAGCGTATCGGAAAAAAATGCTCGCTTGGCTGGACAGCTTGATCTGAGAAATCCAGCGGTTGATTACGCCTATTTTCTCCTGTTTCACTCTTTGACAATCGCGCCGAGGGCTATCACTCTCCCCCCGACTCACTTTTAGAAACATTATGGCTTACGATCTCATTGTTATTGGTGGCGGCCCTGCCGGATATGTCGCTGCAATCCGCGCGGCTCAACATGGAAAAAAAGTTGCCTGCGTCGAAGCAGACCGCGCTGGAGGAACCTGCCTCAACTGGGGTTGCATTCCAACCAAAGCTCTCCTGAAAAACGCCGAACTCTACCAAACCCTCACTCACAAAGCGGGCGAGATGGGCCTCAAAATCGAAGGTTTATCCTACGATTGGTCTGCGGTTATCGGTCGATCACGTAAAGTTTCCGACAAGCTCGCAGGTGGTATTGAATTCCTCTTTAAGAAAAATAAAATCGACTACATCCGCGGCTACGGCTCGATCGAAGGCCAAGGCAAAGTCGGTGTTAGAGCCAGCGATGGCTCCTCTCAAGTTCTCGAAACCCAAAACACAATCATCGCAACCGGTTGCGTTTCCCGCCCGTTGCCACCGCTTCCTTTCAACGGCAAATCCGTCATCGGCTCCAAAGAAGCCATGGTTCTCGCCGAGCAACCCAAGGAAATGATCATCATCGGCGCTGGGGCGATCGGAGTTGAATTTGCCTACATCTACAACGCCTTCGGCACCAAGGTCACGATCATCGAAATGCTGCCAAACATCCTTCCGGTAGAAGACACCGAAGTCGGTGAAGCCCTCGAAAAATCCCTCACCAAACAAGGCATCCGCTGCCTGACCAACACCAAAGTCACCGCGACGAAAGATCTCGGCGATCGCGTGGAAATCAGTGTCGAAGGCCCGAAAGAAACCGGCACGCTTTCCGCAGAAATTTGCCTCGTCGCCATCGGTATCCAGCCCGTCCTTCCTGGTGGCACCCAACCCGAACTCACCGATCGCGGTTACATCAAAATCGGCGACCGCTACGAAACCAATCTCCCGAACGTTTACGCCATCGGCGACATTAATGGCCCACCATGGCTCGCCCACGTCGCTTCTTTCGAGGCGTTCCAATGCGTCGACGGCTTGTTCGTCGATGGTTTCAAACCACGCAAAGTGAAGAATTTTCCTGGCTGCACCTACTGCCACCCACAAGTCGCCTCCGTCGGAAAAACCGAACGCGCACTTAAAGAAGAAGGCATCGAATACGTGGTCGGAAAAATTCCTTTCGTAGCAATCGGTAAAGCCGTTGCGGCTGCGGAGACCGATGGTTTCACCAAACTACTCTACGGCAAAAAACATGGTGAACTACTCGGCGCACACATCATCGGTGACAACGCCACCGAACTCATCGCAGAAATGGGACTCGCCCTTGATCAAGAGCTCACCATCGATGACATCCACGCGACCATCCACGCCCACCCAACCATGTCCGAAGTGATTCACGAAGCCACCCTCGCCGCAGAAGGCCACGCGATCCATTTCTAAAACAAACAGGAGAAATTTAGGTATTCCTTTTTCCAGAAAAAGGGATACCTTTTTTCTATGTCTGATTCCTACACGATCAAAACCGCCCAGCAGAAATTCTCCGCTGTGGTCGATGAAGCGGCGGATCATCCTGTGACGATCACCAAGCAAGGTCGTGCTGTGGCGGTCTTGATCTCCATGGAGCGCATGGAGGCCATCGCCGAAACCATGGAGCTTCTAGCCGACCCGAAAGCGATGACCGCGATTCGTAAGCACCGCTCTGGCAAAGCGAGTTATCACGAACTTTCCGCTCTCGATTCGCTATGACCCCAGTCCGGATCCAGCAAGAAGTTCTCGATTACCTCAAGCTCCTAGCACCCCAGCCGAGGCACGCGTTGAAAGTAGCGATCAAAGGACTCGCTCAAGAAAAAGGCGACATCAAAGCACTCTGCGACGAACTCGAAGGCTTCCATCGTCTCCGCGTCGGCTCAAACCGAGTCATTTTTGAATACCAACTCATCGATGAAAAACGAACCATCACCTGCGTATTCGCCGGACCAAGAAAATGGATTTACGAAGTCTTCCACAACCGCATCTCAGAATAGATACGGAATGTTTTTTAATTTATCATTCACATCCTTATAATCAGTCCATAAATGCGGTTGCCAATGGTTGCTAGCGCTCAACATGAATGCAGCTAAAGGATAGACCATTTTTGATATTGGCCTCAAGAAATCATCCCGACCGACTTGTGTTCATGACCCGGGATGATGTGGGAAATATTCTGATTGCCAAGGTGCTTGGAAACGACTTCGCCTAACACATCGCGAAAATCGGTGGTGTGTTTGAGATCACGATTTTGATATAGATTTTCCGTCGCGAGTCCCGGCCAATCGCCAAGGACGGGTTTGTCGTTTTTGGTAAGACCTCCGCCCATGGCGATCATGCAATTCGCCCAACCGTGGTCGGTGCCGCTGGTGCCGTTTTCCGCGACGGTGCGTCCGAAGTCACTGAGCGTTAGTACGAGAACTTCATTCATTTGATCGCCTAGGTCTTTGGAAAACGCAGCCATTGCATCTGCTAGATCTTTCAGGCGATTTGCATAGCCGCCTTGTGCCCCGCCTTGGGCGTTGTGGGTATCCCAGCCGCCGTAATCGAGCTGTATCAGTTCTGTGCCGATGCCTGATTTGATCAGGCGCGCAGCTTCGAGAAATTGTTTGGCGATTCCAGTGCTACCATATTTTGCGTCGTTGGCGGGTTTGTATTCGGTTTTGGCAACGGCCTCTAACTGCCGCGTTCCTTCAAGTGTTGCGGCGGCGGTTTTTGAGAGCAGTTCGTTCGATGCGGCACGATTGGTATCCGGCTTCGTGCAGTATGCGGTTTCGAGCGCAGCGCGTAGGATCGCCGGATCACCCTGCATGCGTGGCATGCTGAGATCGGCTATGCCACGAATCGCATAAGCCGGTGCGCGTCCGCGGAGGATGCGCGGGAGGTTTCCACCAATAGCGACGGCACGGATCGAGCCATGACCAGTGGAGCTGGAAAGGTGGCGGTTGAGCCAACCATCGGAGGAAAGCGAATTTCCGATCACACCCGTTTCCCATGTGTCTTGTTCTTCAAAATGCGAGCGGGTGTTTTTTTCATAACCCACAGCTTGCAGAGCGATGGCGCGGCGATCTTTGAGCAGAGGTTCAAGTGCTGCAGCGAAAGGATGCAGCCCGAAATATCCATCGAGATCCAACGCGGATTTCCCATCGCGCGCTGGTTTGGGAATGGCGATGCTTTTACGATATTTATAGTAGTCAGGATCGCCGTATGGGACGATGAGGTTAAGTCCGTCGATTCCACCACGCAGGAACACCGCTACCAATGTGCGGCCTTTGGTTACGGGATTGATGACCGGTTGGGTATTGGCGAAAAGATTTCCTGGGGCAAAACTGCCAAGGATGGCTGCGGTTCCGGTGGTGCGGAGAAATTGGCGACGTGTGGTTTCCATAAGATGAATGATGTTGGATGTTAACGACTTTGGAATTCCGGCATCATATGCAGGAACGAGGCAAAAAGAATACGACGTTGATTGGGATCGGCTATTTCCTGACTGAGAATGGCATGCAGTGCTTCGCGGGTGGCTGCGGACGGTGCCGATCCACGACGGGTGGCGTAGGCGTGATCGATCACCGCATCGCGATGCACGGAGTCTTTCATCTTTTCTGCAGCAAACCAATCATGCGGGAGCGCATTGCCAAGGGCTCCCTCGAGTTCTTTGCAATAACTCCATTTCTGCAACTGATAGTTCGAGTCCGAATACTCCTCGTTAGTTTCCGGAAAACCATCCGGGCTGGCACGATCGAAAAGATTCCGTCCGCTGCGATCCGCAAGGCCGATGACCCCCCATGGATGAAAGGAAGCGGAAATGCGCTGCATGGAAACGCCGAACTCTATGGGAGTCATCACTTTCGGGGCGAGATCCACCGCCATGAAATGTGGTGATTTGATCATCACCCCTATCATGCGTCGCAGATCGCCATTGGTGCGCAGGTATTCACGCGACATGGTATCGACGATTTCCGGATTAGAGGGAACACCGACATAATGCGCGGCGACTTTTCCAGCAATAAAACGAGCGGTTTCGGGACGGCAGGCGAGCATTTCGATGATCTGGGTGATGCGGTCGTCGGCCGTATCAGGGGAGGTAGATGCAGGAATCGTCAGGCCGAAAATCGTCTGTGATTTTTCTTCATTCAAATAAGGAGAGAACCGGTAATTGAAGTCCACTGAACCGCCGTCCATCGTAGCTTCACGCTGCGCTCCCCAACCTGTTAGAAGATGGGCGAGGCTGGTGACATCGCTTTGTTGATATCCTCCGTGCACACCGACCGTGTGTAGTTCCATCACTTCACGTGCGTAGTTTTCATTGAGCTGCAGGGCCAGGCTATTTTGTTGGTCTAGGTAAACCATCATCGCCGGACTTGTCGCAGAGGTGAGAAGGAGATCATGAAACCGAGTAATGCCCGCATCGCGAAACTCCTGATTTTCCCGCCACTTCGCCCCGTTTCCGGTTTTGGCGATCCACGTGGAAAAATGGTTTTGTGCGAACAGGGTAAATCGAGATCTAACAGGATTTCTCGTTGCTAGCAAATGACTGATCACACGACCGCGCAAGTTGTATTCATTGCCATCCGGAAACAGGACACGTGCGTAAGCTTCAATCAATTGATCGTGACTACCGCCCCATGTCGTAGTGGTTTCTGAAGCGATCCATGCCTCCTCGCCTTGAGTGAGGAGGCCAATCATCGTCTGCGCGTCTGTTCCATAAGCGAGACGATTGGCGAGACGGATGGCGCGTGGATAAGGAAGATCGAGTATGGATTTATCACCTTCGCGGATATCCACGGATATGGCAGGTGATTTGGTTTGTTTGCCTGCCGTATCGATAGCTACCACCTCAATCTTGCGATTGCCTTTCTCTAACAAAATTCCGGGAAGATGAAAAATCATCGTTCCGGAATCACGCGATACCGGAAAGCCAAACGGAGTTTTCGCTCCATCGATATGAACTTCAAAATGGCTGAGCTTGAGATCATCGAAAGCATTGATGATAATAGCATCGCCATCTGAAGAAAGTTTGGATCCGGATTTGGGATAAAGCACTTGTAGCGATGGAGCTGCGGCATCTAGGAACTTCGCGTTATCAATGCTGATGCCGCCAAGCGCAACTTGGCCTTCAGTGAGAGTGACGGTGATAAATTTTTGACCTTCTAGGAAATCGACCGAATTGAGCGGCGCCCATGTCCAGCCTTTCGCAGCATCGAGTTTGCCGATGGTGACTTCACGGAGATTTTCGCGCTGTGCTTTGGGTTGGTGGAGTTTGATGGTTAGAGAGCCAGCGGCGGCATCCGGCATGAGGTGAGTGAGGATTGAAATACGGCGCTTTCCTGTTAGCTCAGTCGGTAGATTGAGCTGCACAACAGAACCCGCATCCGATAAAGCATGAATCGCCGGAGGGGCACCTTCCGAGGCAAGCGGATGCTCTTTGGAGAGTTCCACGCGTTTGATTTTATCCCAACCTTTTCGATTCAGATCATAGCGATCCTCATCATATCCGGTTTCAAGTTTTTTGGTTGGATGAGCTTTGGAATTCGCCAAGAGCGTCTGGCGCATCGAGATCGCTGAATTTCCACAAGGAGAGCCGCTTTTTACCTGAATTTGATTTTCGCCTTTTTTCAAGTCATGAGGATAAACCAGAAACAGTGGGAATCGACCGTAAGCCGTGGCGAAATATACATCGTTGATCCAGAGGTCGGAGCGGATGTCACGATAGTCCGTATCATTTTTCAATGGCGGGCTGGAAAGTGAGGCGCGGATTTCGACGCGTCCGTTGATTTCCTCTCCATCACGGATGGTAGAGAATGCACATTGGAGGCCAGGTGCTTTGCGGGCTTTGTTACCATCGGCTTTTGCATCGCCGCCTTGCATCATCATGCTATCCATCATCATTCCACCGCTAGCTGTCTCGTTGACGACCCGGCGTATTTCAAAGCTATCGATGTCTGCTTGACGCATGCTTTGGTTTCGAAAGCGGTGCTCGTTAGCAAGGGTGACACCGATCCATTGTTCGCCTTTGTTGAGTTTGATGGGACGACCTATCGGGACGCGTTGCCATGTCGAAGTCGATAACCTAACAGATCCGGAGTCGGTGATATTTTCTCCGAGGATAACGCCAAGCGATGCGTAAGCTCCGCCGTAAAGTGTGCCGCGTGCCCGCACCATGATCTGATAATTTCCGTCTTCCAAAATATCAGGTTTGATCACCCATGACTGGCGATTGCTGCGCAGAGCAACGGCGCGATGACCATATGCGGCAGCATCCATCATCACCGGTGGTGTATCAGTTCCCATGCGCTCGGATCGCGGTGTGGAAACCATGGTTTCGCATTCACCGAAAAAGACGATATCTCCTTTTTTGGGTGGCGGTAAAATATTGATGGTATGGGACTCGCTGACCAAAAGTTGCATGCCTTTCGCGCCGCCTGTTAGAGGAGGTTTGCATGAAAGTGTCATCTCGCACGGACCGGCGGGAAGCGAAGTGGTGTCCAAATAGTAGACCATGCGCCAGAAAGGTCCGTCCATCGGAGGAAACGATTCATCAGCGCTCAGCTCGCGACCGTCTGGAAGTTTCAGCTTTGCATCCGGCACGATCTCGCGATCCACCCCCGGTGCGCCGACCCAAAGATCCGCGCCGATAGCAATGGTTCCCCAAGCTGAACTTCCCGAGGCTGGACTGGTGAAACGCGGGGTTAATTTTTTCAAAAGAGAAATGGGCCGTTCTTTGGTCACGCGAATGCGGATCGAGGCGTCGCCGGATTTTAAAATTACCTCGCCAGGTGCCACCGTGCGGATGCGCGCAAAACCCGTTTCCTGATCTTTGAGGATTTCCGGCTGCCGCATGATTTCGACGATCCCCTGCTTCTGCAATGTGAGCTCAAAAGCCGTCGTCTCAGCAAGTGGCGCGTTTGCCTTCACGGGAATCATCACACTTTCACCGAGGCGATATTCAACTTCGTTGGTAACGAATGAAATCGGTGCCGCAGCCAAAGCTGACAAGCCAAAGCCGAACCAGACGACAAGTCCGCAGTTAAAAGGGAAAAAACGCATTACCCCAACCTCTACGCTATATTTTTCGCGTTGGCGATCTATCAGTCGTGAAATTTTTCATCAACTCGCTAGCGCCTTCGCGATCTTTTCCCACTGGGCAACATCGGGCTCCAGGTCATGTTTTTTGGCGAAGGCGTGAAGGGCGTTCGAGCGCGCCTTGACCTCGAGCCCGCAGGCCCACCAAAGTTTGGCGTCGCATTCCACGCAGAATACCAGAGGTGCTTGATCGCTCTCGGCTTGGTGGTTTGAGCCATTCATGCAACATTCGTAAGCTGTGCAGTGCTTGATGCCGAACATGTGCCCTGTTTCATGGACCGCTACTTGTAGGACCCTGCGTAGAAATATCTTTGCATCTTTGACCGGATCGCCCATGCGTGCGGTCGACCAGACCCCGACACGTTCGGCCAACGACGCCTGACCAAACACAAAATTCCAGCCTTCGCCCGGCCAGAGGTCCTCGTTGGTGATTGCCAAGACCGCCACAGCATCGCTGGGTCGGCTAGGCTTCAGGATCTGGTGTAAAATATGTGTACTCAAGAGTTGGCGCTTGTCTGTCGAGCTATTGATGCGTTGGGCGCTGGCTGGGAATTTATCGACTCCCAGCGCCGGCAGCATTTTGACCTCCAATCCAAAAATGATCTGCATGAAATCCTGTACCTCATAGATGACCTCTGTTTGTTCCTTGGAGAATGAACCGATCGCTTGAAGGTATATCCGGCTGCGTTGGGCGGTCGGGCGGTTCGGGTTGATTTTAATGTATTGTTCAAAAATTTGGCCGGGTTCTTCGTGTTGCGCCAACCAATCACTGGGTCCGGGTTTTCCCTTTTTCGTGAAAAGCGGGCGGATTTTTTTCATATTTAGTCGGTATTGTTCGAGCGCCTCGTCGGCCGCCTGAGCCGCGTGGAGTTGCCAGCCCAGAAGCGACGAACCCCCACATGACAGGCCGAGTTGGATGAAATGACGGCGATTCCTTGGGTTTTGATCCATCATGCTAGAACGTTGCCTTAAAATAATTCTTAGATCCATCCATTTTACTGGGAGAAATGACTCTAAATGCCCACGGATCATTTTTTTAAAAAATTCCGCTATTTTCGCATTGCCACGGGAGAAAAAGCACCATAGCTTCCGCGCCCCAACCGTCTAACCACGCCTCAAGATGTCCAAGCACAACTCACTTAAATCAAACACCACCGTCGGTGGCAAACGCTCCGTCCTTAAACGTTTCGAGCGCGTGAAGCTTCTTAAAGAGCGTGGCGAATGGAAACAGGGTAAATCCCCTATCGGTCTTCCTAAGACCAAGCACGAAGGCTAATTCTTCGTCATTTCCTTACTCCCAGCCTCCGTGTGAAACCCACGGAAATTTTATAACACCATGTCCGAGGGAGTCCGTCTCAACAAATATCTTGCTTCATGCGGGATTGGATCACGTCGCGCCTGCGATGATTTGATCGCCACTGGTCGGGTCGAAGTCAACGGCGCGCCTTGCGTCAAGCTCGCCACCCGAGTTACTGAAACCGATAGCGTCCGCGTCGATGGTAAACGGGTTTTTCCGAAAGAAGAGATCGTCGTCATTTTCCACAAACCACGTGGTTATGTCTGCACTCGCAACGACGAACTTGGCCGCGATACGATTTACAGCCTACTTCCCGTCTCGCTACACGCCCTCCATCACGTCGGCCGCCTCGATACCGACTCCGAAGGCATGTTGATTCTCACCAATGATGGTGACCTTTCCCAGCAACTCATGCATCCATCGAAATCGGTGGAAAAAGAATATCTCGTAACCTCGAACCAAGCGTTCGAAAACGCGCATCTTGATCAGTTCCTCGCCGGTGTTTTCACCGAGGAAGGCAAGCTCAAGGCCAAACGCATCGAGCGAATTTCCGCGCGGCGCCTCAAAGTCGTCCTCGACCACGGCGCGAAACGCCAGATCCGCGTGATGTTCGAAGCTCTCGGTTACCAAGTCACCAAACTGCTCCGCGTGCGGATCGGAAATCTCTGGCTCGGCGATCTCGAAACCGGCCGTTGGGCAGTCCTCAACGCCAAGGAAGTAAGGATGCTGCTCGGTGGTGAGGCGAAGTAGGAACAAACTTCATTGCCGATTGGTCTTTCTCCTGCTTGATTGCCATGCATGGCGTATCTGGAGATTAGAAATCTTGAAAAACATTTCGTGAAAAAAAGTGGAGGTTTGCTGTCTTCAGAAAAAGAAACCATCAAAGCAGTCGATGGAGTTTCTTTGGAAATCCAGAAAGGTGAGATCCTTGGCTTGGTCGGTGAATCGGGCTGTGGGAAATCGACGCTTTCTCGCACGCTCATGCAGCTTATTCGCCCAACCGCTGGGTCGATTGTGTTAGATGGGGAAAACCTTTCGCTCCTCAGTCATTCCGAAGTCCGCCGGCGTCGCCTCGATTTCCAAATGGTCTTCCAAGATCCTTACGCCTCTCTCAATCCGCGCATGACAGTTTTCTCCACGATCGCGGAGGCCATTCGCCAACGTCATCCCAACATGAAGGGTGCTGAGTTGGAAAAGAAAGTTTCCGAACTCATGGCAACCGTCGGCTTGGACGCCAGCCAGATGAAACGTTACCCGCACGAATTTTCCGGCGGCCAACGCCAACGGATCGCCATCGCGCGTGCGCTTGCGCCTGAACCGAAACTCATCATCGCCGACGAACCGGTTTCCGCCCTCGACGTTTCCATCCAATCCCAAATCCTCAACCTCCTCAAAGATCTGCAGCGCAATCTCGGCCTGACCATGGTGTTCATCTCGCACGACCTCGGCGTGGTGCATTACATCGCGGATCGCATTGCCGTGATGTATCAGGGAAAAATCGTCGAGGTCGGCCCCGCCGGTGAAGTGTTTCACTCGCCGAAGGACGCTTACACCCAGCGTCTGCTCGCCTCGATTCCAAAACTGAGAAGCGCCTAAGCGCATAGCATTTCAACCTTTGGAAACTTCGATGATCACGCCGTCTTTAATTTTGAAATTCAAACGGTCCTCGATGTAATCCATCGTCATAATAAGCGGTTCACCATCCTTTTCAATCACCCGAAAACGAATCTCCGCCGCATCCAGCGCCTGCTGCACAACTTCCAGTTTTTTGCCGACCAGCGAAGTCATGTCTTTCACATTAAACTCAGAAGCGACGGGCTTTATCTCTGTCACATCAATCGGAGTTGCGCTTGGAGCTTTCTCGCGTTTCTCATTGTTACAGGAAACAAGGAATAATGTAGGCAGAAGGAGATAAATAAATTTCATAACGTTTATTCCTAGGCCTGAAAGGTATGAGAGGAAAGGCGAAAATGGGCGGAACATCATGATTTGCAAACCCGCTCTGGAAACATAATATGTTCACCAACTTATGTTACCCCAGCTCTTTGCTCGTATTATATTAGGCATCGGACTTCCCGCGATTTCCATCAGTGGATCCCTTGCGCAGGAGCTTCCTAAATTCATCGCGCATCGCGGTGCATCGCATGACGCGCCAGAGAACACCATGTCGGCGTTTCGTTTGGCGTGGCAGCAAGGTGCGGATGGGATTGAGGGGGATTTTTTCCTGAGCAAAGACGGCCAGATCGTTTGTATCCATGATAAAGACACCAAGAGAACCGGATCTGAAAATTTGCCCGCGGGAAAAAGCACGCTCGCGGAATTGCGTAAGCTGGAATACGGATCATGGAAAGACCCGAAGTTCAAAGGCGAGCCCCTTCCCCTGCTGGGTGAGGTTCTGGATGAACTACCCAAGGAAAAATGGTTTCTTCTAGAGATCAAAGATACCGATAAAATCGTCCAGCCCATTGCGGAAATCCTTCACTTGAAAAAAGCCGATCCAACCCGCGTGGTTCTCATTTCGTTCGACGCTAATGTGATCAAAAAATGCCGGGAAATCATGCCTGAATACCGCGCTTGCTTGCTTCACGCGCTCAACGATTTCAACAAAACCGGCCAAGCGGACAAATACCTCGAGATCATCAAGTCCAGCGGTTCCCAAGGATTGGCATACAAAGAACAAGAGTCGATCCCAGCGGAATGGCTCTCCAAAATAGCTGGGGAAAATCAAATCCTCGCCAGTTGGACGATAAACACGCCTGAATCCGCGGCGCGAGCGGTGACACGTGGTGTGAATTTTCTTATCACAGACCGCCCTGGGGGCCTGCGTGGTGAACTTGAAAAGCGTGCGAAAAAGTAACCCAAAAACCAACCCGGCAACCTTTCACTATGGCATTGCCCAGTTGCAATCTGCTCTCTAGTCTGCATCCCCACTGCACACCATGAGTTCCAAAAAATCCAAATCCGCCAAACAACAAACTTCCGATCACAGCGCAGCCCTGACCGCCTCTTACAAGCCTTCCGCAGAGTTCTCGAAAAAGGCCCGTATCGGTTCCATGGCCGCCTACGAAAAGCTTTATAAATCCTCCATCGAGAAGCCGGAAAAATTCTGGGCAACCGAGGCTAAAGAGCTTCATTGGCAAAAGCCTTTTACCAAAGTTCTCGATTGGAAATGCCCGGATGCAAAATGGTTTGCCGGCGGGAAAATCAACGTCGCGGAAAACTGTGTGGATCGCCACGCGAAAGGCCCGCGCGCAAACAAAGCCGCGATCATTTTTGAAGGCGAACCCGGTGATACCCGCACAATCACCTACTCTCAGCTCCACCGCGAAGTCTGCAAATTCGCCAACGTCCTTCTCGCTCGCGGCGTGAAAGCCGGCGACCGCGTGCTCATCTACATGCCGATGATTCCCGAGGCCGCTATCGCCATGCTCGCCTGCGCCCGCATCGGCGCGGTGCACAACGTCGTGTTCGGTGGCTTCGCTTCAGAAGCCATCCTTGATCGCCTAGAAGACTCCGGAGCAACCGCGATTGTCACCGCAGATGGTGGCTGGCGTCGCGGAAAAATCGTTGCGCTGAAACCCGCCGTCGATGAAGCGCTGTTAAAATACAAGAAGGTCAAAAACATCTTCGTTGTCAATCGCACCGGAAATGAAGTTTCTATGGACGCGAAGCGCGATCTTTGGTGGCACGATGAAATGGCCACCGCCTCCGCGAAACACGAGCCGAAAGGCTTCGATTCCGAGCATCCGCTTTTCATCCTCTATACCTCTGGCTCCACAGGAAAACCCAAAGGAATTTTACATACCTCCGGCGGTTACCTCACCGGCACTTACTCCACTTGCAAATACATCTTCGATATGCGCGATGAAGATGTTTATTGGTGCACCGCCGATGTCGGCTGGATCACCGGCCACTCTTACATCGTTTACGGACCACTCGCTAACGGCGCAACCCAAGTCATGTACGAAGGCGCGCCGAACGAGCCAGACTTCGGCCGCTTCTGGAAAATGATCGAGCAACACCGCGTCACCATTTTCTACACCGCTCCAACCGCGATCCGCGCCTTCATTAAAGCCGGCGACGCGTTTCCTGAAAATCACGATCTCTCATCGCTGCGCTTGTTAGGTTCGGTCGGCGAACCGATCAACCCAGAAGCTTGGCATTGGTATCACGAAAAAATCGGTGGCGGCCGCTGCCCGATTGTCGATACCTGGTGGCAAACCGAAACCGGTGCCATCCTCATTTCACCCATCCCCGGCGCAACCACCTGCATTCCCGGAACCGCGACCCGCCCGTTCTTCGGAATCGATGCCGCCATCCTCGACGATGCTGGAAACGAATGCCCACCGAACGTCGATGGTCGTCTCGTGATTCGGAAACCTTGGCCGTCCATGACCCGCACGATCTATGGCGACAAAGCACGTTTCAAAAAAACCTACTTCTCGGATTACCTAGGAATTTATACCGCAGGAGACGGCGCTCGCCGCGATAAAAAAGGCAACTTCTGGATCATCGGTCGCCTCGACGACGTGCTCAACGTTTCCGGCCACCGCCTCGGGACCGCGGAAATCGAATCCGCCCTCGTCGCCCACCCTGCAGTCGCAGAGGCCGCCGTTGTCGGTCGCCCGCATGATCTCAAAGGTCAGGCAGTCGCCTGTTTCGTGACTTTGAAAATGGGTTATGATTCTAACATTGCTCTCGAAAGCGAACTCCGCAACCACGTCGGCCACGTCATCGGTGCGATCGCAAAACCCGACGATGTCTATTTCACGCCCGCCCTGCCAAAAACTCGCTCCGGAAAAATCATCCGCCGCCTCCTCAAAGAACTCGTCACCACTGGCACCATTTCCGGTAGCGTCACGACCCTGGACGATATGAGTGTCATCGATCATCTCAAAACTCTTGTGAAAAAATAGTCATCCATGACTTCAACGAAATATTTCCTCTTACGTCTTGCGAGCCGCTTCGGCTACTTGAGGAAAAATATTCGATTAAGCGATGCAGCAAACGAAGCGCATTTGCTCAAAGAAGCGGAAACGTTTCTTGGCGAAGCCGTGTGGAGAAAAACTGAGAACATCGAAGCTCTCTCGATGGAGTATTGGAATCTACGGAAACTCGTAAAAGATCATGATCGGGTTTCAAAGGAGATCGCTCAACTTCAGGGAGTTTTCAACGAAACCCATCAGCAAAAGACTGACTCTATCATTTCCGCAAGCGATGCGCATCCGGATCTGTCGGAAAATCGGATAGAGCTGCTCGCCCAAATCGATACACTATCAAGAGAACGAAATCAAATCGTCACCAAAACGCAAGATACTCGTCGTATCTACGAAGGCCTGAAATTCAAACAGGATGTGTTGAGGAAAGAAGGAGCCAAGCTCACCGAAATTGAAAAAACGTCCTCGCGCTTGGCAGAAATGAAACGTGAATTCAACGAACTCAAAGAACGCCTTGAAGAAGTCTCTGAGGAAGTTGCTACAGCAAAGACCAGACTCTTGGAAATCGAGGCATTGACCAACGAACGGAAACAATACGGCAAATCCCAAGCGACTGAAAGCTCCCAATCCATCAGCGACGCAAATCAACAGATTTCCGCCCGTCAGACGCAGATCAACTCGCTCTATCCCCAAATACGCTTGCTCTATGGGGATATTGGCCGCCACGTAAGCATGAACGCGCCTACCGATCCCGCCTGTAAAGCAGCTGGCAAGGATCAAAGCGGATTAATCCATGTAATTACCGCCCTGCGCAAATCCATTAGATACAATTGGAAACTCGCCGAGCGGCGGTAAAAAAGAAATTTTCCCCATTTTGTGGAAATGTTTACGCAACTCGCCTTTACAATTTGGCGATCCCCTGTCACACCCCTGAAAGTTTAACCACCTCGCACGCAAACCATGCCTAAAGACACCTCAATCCGCAAAATTCTCGTCATCGGCTCCGGCCCCATCGTTATCGGCCAAGGCTGCGAATTCGATTACTCCGGAGTCCAAGCCTGCAAAGCGCTCAAAGAAGAAGGATATGAGGTCATTTTGGTGAACTCGAACCCCGCCACGATCATGACCGATCCGGAGTTCGCGCACCGCACTTACATCGAGCCCATCACTCCGGAAGTGGTTGAAAAAATCATCATCCGCGAGAAACCCGATGCGCTTCTCCCTACCCTTGGTGGTCAGACGGCGCTGAATACTTCGATGTCACTTTTCAAATCCGGCGTCCTTGATAAACACGGCGTCCGCATGATAGGCGCGAATGCCGAAGCGATTGATAAAGGCGAAGACCGCCACTTGTTCAAAGAAGCGATGGAGAAAATCGGCCTCGATATGCCGCGCTCCGGAATCGCCCGCACGATGGAAGAAGCGAAAAAAGTCGCAGACGATATCGGCACTCTCCCACTCATCGTTCGCCCTGCCTTCACCCTCGGCGGCCAAGGCGGTGGTATCGCTTACAACAAAGAAGAATTTGAGGAAATCGTCCACCGCGGTCTCGATCTTTCACCCGTTTCCGAAGTCCTCATCGATGAATCTTTGCTCGGTTGGAAAGAATTCGAAATGGAAGTCATGCGCGACCGCGCCGACAACTGCGTGGTCATCTGCTCCATCGAAAACCTCGACCCCATGGGCGTGCACACTGGAGATTCCATCACCGTTGCACCGATCCAAACTCTAACGGATCGCGAATACCAAATCATGCGCGACGCATCGTTCGCCGTGATCCGTGAGATCGGCGTCGAAACCGGTGGTTCTAACATCCAGTTCGCCACCGATCCGAAAACCGGCCGCATGATCGTCATCGAGATGAACCCACGCGTTTCCCGCTCATCCGCTCTCGCCTCCAAAGCTACCGGATTTCCAATTGCAAAAATCGCTGCGAAACTCGCTGTCGGTTACACGCTCGATGAATTGCCCAACGACATCACACGCGTCACCCCCGCATCCTTCGAGCCAACCATCGACTACGTGGTCACCAAGATCCCGCGTTTCACCTTCGAAAAGTTTCCTACTGCAAATCCCGTACTTACCACTTCCATGAAGTCCGTCGGCGAGGCGATGTCCATCGGTCGCACGTTCAAAGAGTCCATGCAGAAATGCTTGCGCTCCCTCGAAACCGGACGCTGGGGCTTCGGCTTCGACAACAAAGACCCGAAAGCGCCGACCAAAGACGAGATCACCCGCAAACTCCAAATTCCCAACGCCGAACGCATTTTCTGGCTGCAAACCGCTTTCGTGAATGGCTGGACGCTCGACGAAGTCCACGCTGCTACCGCGATCGATCCATGGTTCCTACGCCATCTCCAACAGATCGCCGAAGAAGGAAGCGCCCTCAATGGGAGCGCGGGCGCCCCGCCCGCATCTTCGGAAGAATTGCGCCGCCTCAAAAAACTCGGATTCTCCGACCGCCAGCTTGCCAAAGCATGGGACACCACCGAAGACGATGTCCGCGCACTCCGCAAAAAACACGGCATCATCCCGACCTATCGCCTCGTCGATACCTGCGCCGCGGAGTTCGAAGCTTACACTCCGTATTTCTACTCCACCTACGGCGATGAAAACGAAGCGCGCCAGTCGGACAAAAAGAAAATCATCATCCTCGGTGGCGGACCTAATAGAATTGGCCAAGGCATCGAGTTCGATTACTGCTGCGTCCACGCCGCCTTCGCGCTCAAAGAGCTTGGCTACGAGACCATCATGGTCAACTCCAACCCTGAGACAGTCTCCACCGACTACGACACTTCAGACAAACTTTTCTTCGAGCCCCTCACACTCGAAGACGTTCTCAATATCTGCGATCAAGAAAAACCTTACGGCGTGATCGTCCAGTTCGGTGGTCAAACTCCACTCAACCTCGCTGCGGATCTCGAACGCCACGGCGTTCCCATCATCGGCACCTCGCCTAAATCCATCGAGCAGGCCGAAGACCGCAAGTTTTTCTCCGCGCTGTTAGATAAACTTCATCTCAAACAAGCCGAAGCCGGAACCGCCACTAACGAGGCCGAGGCCATCGCCGTAGCCAACCGTATCGGCTACCCAGTTCTTGTTAGACCGTCCTTCGTTCTTGGCGGCCGCGCGATGATGATCGTCTACCGGGACTCGGAACTCTCCACATACATGCGCGAGGCGGTCACCGCTTCTCCAGAGCGCCCGGTTCTCGTCGATCGTTTCCTCGATAACGCCACGGAAATCGATGTCGATTGCATCAGCGATGGTGAAACCTCCGTCGTCGGCGCAATCATGCAGCATATCGAACAAGCCGGTATCCATTCGGGCGACTCCGCCTGCGTCATCCCCGCCTTCTCGATCTCGGACAGCATCAAAACCCAAATCGAAAAAGCCGCCAAAGACCTCGCTCGCGAGTTGCAGGTTAGAGGCCTGATGAACATCCAGTTCGCGGTGAAAGACGAAGAACTCTACGTCATCGAGGTCAACCCACGCGCCTCCCGCACGGTGCCGTTTGTGTGTAAAGCCACCGGTGTCTCCCTCGCCAAGCTCGCCGCCAAAATCATGGTCGGAGAAAAACTTGCCGATATGGGTTATACGAAAACTATCATCCCCAGCCATATCTCCATCAAAGAAGCCGTGTTCCCATGGAATCGCTTCCCTGGCATTGACATCGTGCTCGGCCCGGAAATGAAATCCACCGGAGAGGTGATGGGCATCGATAAAGATTGGGGCATGGCCTACGCCAAATCCCAGATCGCCGCCTTCAACCCACTCCCGAAAGAAGGCACCGTGTTCTTCTCCGTCGCAGATCGCGATAAAGAACGCGCCATCTCCGTCGCCCGCGGCCTCCACGAACTCGGTTTCAAGATCGTCTCCACCGGCGGCACCCTCGCCAAACTCGCCGAAGCCGGCATCCCCGCCGACCGAGTTTACAAAGTCCTCGAACAAGCTCGCCCGAACGTCATCGACATGATGAAGAATGGCGAGATCCATTTCCTCATCAACACCCCCGCCACCCACGAGTCCCGCGCCGATGAAATCCTGATCCGCTCCACCGCGATCGCTCAGAAAATCTCCTACGCAACCAATATGGCCGCCGCCGAGGCCTCAGTAAAAGCCATCCGTTCACTCAAGGAATCCGATCTCACCGTGAAGAGCATCCAAGAATACCACGCGTGATGGATGCCAAAATTTCCAGTCATATGGCTCGTGCCGAGGAAATCCTCTCCGCTCTGCCCGATGATGCGAGTGATAAGGTTTTGAAAAATGCCGCTGAACAGGCACTCGCGATCAGCCCTTATTGCTTGGGTGCTTGGCAGATCCTTTCCGAACTCGCGGATACGGATGAAGATGCCATCACTCTTCTCAAAAAAGGCGTCTGTCACGGTCGGGAATTGCATGCGGAACTCATCTCTTCGGTCGATCCTGAAGATGGAATTTGGGGACACATCGAAGCCCGCGATTTCATGTGCCTCCTGCACGACCTCGCTATTTTTTACGATACAACGGATGAGCTCGAGCAAGCCGTCGAAATCTATGAGGAAATGCTCCGCCTCAACCCCGGCGACAACCAAGGCGTCCGCAGTGAGCTGCTTCACGACTACATCGTGCTGAACCATACCGCCGACGCCAGGGCCATGCTCAAACGTTTCGATAACATCGTCGAAACGGATGCGAGTCTCGCCTACGGCACCGCCCTCTTGGAAATCATGGTTGCGCTGGAGGATTTCGAAGATGCATGGATGGAAGAAATCGAGCGTCAACAACCATCGGACATCGCGGGATTCAAAAAGTTTTTTGGAAAAAATTTCCCTGTCGTGGATAAGGCCATGAAGAGCGCCATAAAGGCCAACCCTTACGTCGGCTTGATCATGACCATGCCGGGCATCATGGAAATGGAACAACCTGAGCTGTATTCGATAGGCGGCCCAGACGAAGCTTTGCTATACGCTCACAAACACGCCCCGACCTGGTTGGCGGCCTTCCTGCCCTTCGTCATGGTTTCCACTTACGCGCTCCAAGCCAACAACAACGGCTCCGATCCATCGCCGGAACATTTGGAAGAACTCGAAGCCATTTCCGATTTCGCCACCGACCCTGATTTCACTCCATGGTGGGAAGATGTCGTCGAATGAGATCTGATTCCAAAGCATGGTAGATCAGCATGCCCCGCCGTTGGTGTATTTAGCCTCGACTGTTCCTCCAACTTTGAGTTCATTATCGAGCGCCATCATGAATCACTCCCCTCACATTCTCCGCGATTTCGATCACGCCATTTCAACCTTGAAAGGCGAGGTGTTAAGAATGGCAGCTAAAACGCGACACAACCTGGAGCGGGCCATCCAAGCCTTGCTCCAACGCAACTCCGAACTAGCGAACTCCGTCATCGCAGACGACGATGAAATCGACGAACTCGAGCGCTCCATCGACAAGCTCGGGATGGAAATCCTCGTCAAATATCACCCTCTTGCCTCTGATCTCCGCCTCGTCGTTGCATCCATGAAAATTTCCATGAACCTTGAGCGCATCGCGGATCACTCGGTCAGCATCGCCAAGCGTGCGAAAAAAATCACCACAACCCATGAGCTTAGCGATATCACCTTGGTCGAGCCTATCTACTCACTCGCCGATCACTTGCTGCGCGATGCGATTTCCTCTTACAGCGATGGCAACGGCCCACTTGGTGCCTCCCTTTACGCTCGCGACAAAGAGCTCGATAAAATGCATAAAGAAGTGACCGCCCAATTCAGCGCTCGCATCGAAGACACCGCCGGCCGCAGTCAAGAATACCTTCACCTTATCATCATCGTTCGCTCACTCGAACGTGTCGGTGACCTCTCCTGCAACATCGGCGAAGACGCCGTTTTCCTAGAACACGCCAGAGACCTCCGCCGCAAAAGCAAAGCCGAACGCGAACTCACGGATGAGGATTGAGATCGTTCTGCCTGAAATCAGGTAGTGACATCTTTCCCGCGCTGGAGATGTGCATAGTGTCCGTTATTTTCTAACAACTCTTCATGTCTGCCGCTTTCTACGAGTTCGCCTTTATGGAGAACGCAGATAAGATCGGCATTGCGGATGGTGCTTAGACGGTGGGCGATAACAAAGGAGGTACGGTTGGAGCGGAGACGGTCGAGGGCTTGTTGGACGAGTTTCTCGGTATTGTTGTCGAGGGCGGAAGTGGCTTCGTCTAACAAAAGAAGCGGAGGGTTTTTCAGTAGGGCGCGCGCGATGGATAGGCGCTGCTTTTCACCACCAGAGAAGCGGATGCCGCGCTCACCGGCTTTCGCATCAAGGCCTTCTGGAAGGGCGCGGATAAAGTCTGCGGCATTGGCGGCTTCAAGCACGGACCACAACTCTTCGTCGCTGGCCTGGTGCTTCGCAAGAGTGAGATTCTCGCGGATGGTGGTGTTGAAAAGAAATGCCTCTTGAGTGACGAAGCCAGTGTTGTCGCGTAGCCATTCCTTGGAGATTTCCGAGATTGGCTCGCCGTCTAACAGAATACTACCAGAGCTCGGCTCGTAGAAACGGGAAAGGAGATTGAGCACGGTAGATTTTCCGGAGCCAGTCGAACCGACGAGTGCCAGCGTCTGGCCGGGAAGTGCGGTTAAGGAAATGTGTTGCAAGGCGGGCGCGTCGTCGTTGTATGAAAAAGAGACATCATGGAACTCGATTTTACCGGAGAAGTTTTCCGGGCGATTCCCTTCGGTTAGATGCGTTTCGTCCGGGGTATCGATGATGGCGAAAACCCGTTTCGCGGATACAAGACCCCTGGTAAAGGTTTGTGAGAGCGGGTTGATGCGGGAGATCGGATCGAAGAGAAACCCCCATGCGACAAGAAACGCGATGACCACGCCGGGAGAGAGCTGACCATTGAGCGTCCACCATGCGCCGAACGCGACCATGAGAATAATGCCCGCCTCTGCGATAAAGGACACGGTTGGCCAGACAATGGCTTGGCCTTTCATGACATCCATGTGCTTGTCCCCGACCTTGAGAGAAGCCTCACCAAAGTCGGAAAGTGCCTGCGGCTCGACCGTGTATGCCTTAATCTGGCGAATTCCGGCGAGGTTGTCATGGAGGATGGCGTTGAGTGCGGAAGAGGCCTCGGAAGAGGCGCGCCATTTCGGCTCTGCCTTTTTCGACCACCACGCAGTAAGAAATCCGATGAATGGCAGCGGGATCAACGTAACCAAAGTCAGTTCCCACGAGTGATAGAGCAGGTAGCCGATCACGATGAGGAACTGGAGCACTGCTGCGAGCGCTTGGTCCAACCCTTCGATAATGACCCTATCCATCGTCGGAACGTCGTCCGCCACGCGCGACATAATTTCACCGGAGGAGTTTTTATCGAACCACTTGACCGGTAGGCGCTGGAGCTTGTCATAGAGTTCAACACGAATCAGATGGGTCAGCTTCAGCTCAAGGGCGTTGTTGAGATAGGTTCGGAGCGTGAAAAGCGCTTGTCGCGCAAGAATGGCTCCCGCGCCGATGAGCGCGGTGGAAACTATAAGATCCGGACGGTTTTGGCCGATGATCGTATCGATGAAACGCATCGTGACACCCGGCAGCACCAGCACCAGCGAGGTGCAGGCAATCGCCAAAAGCAGAGAAAGCCCACTCATCAGAGGGAAGCGCAGAGTATGACGGATAAGGCGGAGCATGTTTCAGCGCAAAGCTAAACGGGAAGATCTTGCCGTGGCGATCTGTAAATGGGTGGCTGCATTTGTTGTATCGCGCAATTGTGGCGACGAGTTCTGGGGAGGCGTTAAGATTCTTGCCAGAAATTGGGTATTATAGTTTGAGTTTTTCGTAACTCGATACCAGATTGCGCGTGGACGAGCCACATCTCTCTAAAAAATGAACGCCCTTACTCGCAGTGCCACCGCCTATTGGCAATCTTCCATCGGAAAAAAACTCATCGTTGCCGTCACCGGAGCCGCGATGGTGCTTTTCCTCGCAGGCCATTTGACTGGAAACCTTTTGATTTTCGCGGGTCGTGAAGCTTTCAACGATTACGCCCAATTTCTCCACGAGGCCGGACATGGCGCTTTGGTCTGGGTAGCTCGAATTGGCTTACTCGTCACAGTAGTGCTGCACGTGATCGCGACTATCCAACTGACTCGTCAGAACCGCGCCGCCCGCAGTGAGGAATACCAATATAAGACCGTCATTCAGGCGAAGAAATCCTCACGGCTGATGATCTGGAGCGGCTTGACGATTCTTACATTCATCATTTTCCACATTCTCCATTTCACCGTGAAAATCGCAGGCGGTTTCTCGGAAATGATTGATCAGGCATACCTCGACGCGACCGGTGAAATCCGCCACGACGCCTACGGCATGGTGATCGCAGGTTTCAAGTGCTGGGGCTTCAATGCGATCATCGTCGGGTTTTACATCCTCGCCATGACTCTGCTCTGCTCGCACCTCAGCCACGGGGTCGGCTCCATGTTCCAAACCCTCGGCTGGCGCTCTAAAAAATCTCAAGGCCTGATCCGCAAGGTATCTTTGGGTTACGCCTATGTCATCTGGGCCGGCTTCATTTCCGTGCCTCTCTCCATCTTCTTCGGGTTCGTCAAATAACTTCTTTTTTAAATCATCATGTTACTCGATAGCAAAATCCCGGCTGGCCCGCTTGAGCAGAAATGGTCCAAACACAAAATGGACTCCAAGCTGATCAATCCAGCGAACAAACGGAAGTTCAACATCATCGTGGTCGGTTCCGGCCTCGCTGGCGGCGCGGCCGCCGCAACGCTTTCCGAGCTTGGTTACAACGTGAAATGTTTCTGCTACCAAGACTCCCCGCGCCGCGCGCACTCGATCGCCGCCCAGGGCGGAATCAACGCCGCGAAAAACTACCGCAACGATGGCGACTCAGTTTACCGCCTCTTTTACGACACGATCAAAGGCGGCGACTTCCGTTCGCGCGAGGCAAATGTCTATCGCCTTGCCGAAGTCTCTAACAGCATCATCGACCAATGCGTTGCGCAAGGTGTGCCGTTCGCTCGCGAATACGGCGGTTTGCTCGACAACCGCTCCTTCGGCGGCGCGCAGGTTTCTCGCACGTTTTACGCCCGCGGCCAAACCGGACAACAACTCCTGATTGGTTGCTATCAAGCACTCGAAAAAGAAATCAGCAAAGGCGGCGTGAAAATGTATCCACGCACCGAGATGTTAGATCTCGTGCAGGTCGATGGCCACGCGAAAGGCATCGTCGTCCGTGATCTAAATACCGGCGAAATTTCCACACACGCCGCGGATGCAGTGATCCTCGCCACTGGTGGTTACGGCAACGTGTTTTTCCTCTCCACCAATGCAATGGGTTGCAACGTGATGGCCGCATGGCGCGCCGCCAGACGCGGCGCACTCATGGCGAATCCGTGCTACACGCAGATTCACCCGACCTGCATTCCCGTTTCTGGTGACTACCAATCCAAGCTCACCCTGATGTCGGAATCGCTCCGCAACGACGGGCGTATCTGGGCCCCTAAATCCCGAGAAATCGCGGCCAAACTCCGCTCCAAGGAAATGCATCCCAACGATATCGCCGAGGAAGATCGCGATTATTTCTTGGAGAGGAAGTATCCATCGTTCGGAAACCTCGCACCGCGCGACATTTCATCCCGTGCAGCCAAAGAAGCCTGTGATGACGGCCGTGGCGTCGCTGCCACCGGACTCGGCGTTTATCTCGATTTCCGCGATGCGATCAAGCGCCTCGGTGAGGACAAAATCCGCGCAAGCTACGGAAACCTTTTCCAGATGTATGAAAAAATCGCCGGCGAGAATCCTTACGAGCGCCCGATGATGATTTATCCAGCCGTCCATTACACCATGGGTGGTCTTTGGGTGGACTACAACCTGATGTCAAACGTCCCCGGCCTGCATGTGTTGGGCGAAGCGAACTTCTCCGACCACGGCGCGAACCGCCTCGGTGCTTCCGCGCTCATGCAAGGTCTCGCCGATGGTTATTTCGTGATCCCAACCACGATCGCCAACTACCTCGCCACGCAGAAACCCGGCACGATCACCACCGCACATCCAGCCTTCGCGCAGGTTGAGGGCGAAGTCCGCGAGCGCATCGCTAAATTGCTTTCCATCAAAGGCAAACGCACAGTCGATTCCTTCCATCGCGATCTCGGAAAAGTCATGTGGGACAAGTGCGGCATGGAACGCACCGCAGAAGGTCTCAAATGGGCACTTCAGGAAATCTCAAGAATCCGCGAGGAGTTCTGGAACAACGTTCTTATCCCTGGTACCGGCGAGGGCGCAAACATGGAGCTCGAAAAAGCCGGTCGCGTCGCGGACTTCTTGGAGTTCGGAGAGCTGATGTGCCACGACGCTCTCCAACGCGAAGAATCCTGCGGTGGTCATTTCCGTGGCGAGCATCAGTTCACCGAAAAAGATCCTGAAGTGTTAGAAGGCAAAACCCAACCGGGCGAAGCCAAACGTCATGACAGCGAGTTCGCATACGTTTCCGCATGGGAATACCACGGCCCCGGCCAAGCTCCCACACTCCACAAAGAAGAGCTCAAATACGAAACCGTTAAACTCTCGGTCCGCAGCTACGCCTAATTGCATGGCTCGTCGCTGGTTGTTGATGCGTTTCGGCCCTCTCCTGAAAGCTCAGGGCGTTCTGTTATCGCTCATCATTGTGATGTTTCTGGTATTCATCCTTCAGAATGTTCTTGGTAGGGGCTTTTACGAAAAATACGTGCTCGTTCCCGTAGAACTCATCAACGCGTTGAATGCCTTGCGCGCTGGTGATTATCAACATGTGCATTGGGCTGAGTTTCTAACGTTGTTCACCCCAGCGATGCTCCATGCGGATATAAATCACATCATTGGAAACATGATCTTCTTGTGGATCTTCGGTGCGCTCGCGGCAGAGTTGCTTGGACAACGTTGCATGCTTTTCGTTTTTGTTTTCACTGCCATCACAGGTAGCCTCTGCCACATCTTGCTGAATCCAGATAATGCTTGCCTCGGCGCATCAGGGGCGGTGATGGGATTTGAAGGACTCTACCTCGCCATGGCCGTCCGCTGGCGCTTGCCCGATCCTCATGTCTGGCCAATGGCAAGACCCATCGCGCCAGGCAAACTGGCAATGGTCGCAATCATTGGTTTAGTGTTCGATATCATGGGCTACACCAGTGGAGTCTCGAACATCGCCCACGGCGCCCACCTCGGTGGCTTAATCGGAGGTATATTGCTCGGCAGCTTCTTCGTGAAAATGCCGAGGGTCGCATTGCCGAGGTGAGATTATCTCTTCTCACCTCAGCGAGGTGGCAGATATTAGCCCGATGGTCGGAGACCTCGGGTAGATACGTTTCAAAAATATTCGCATTCCGGCAGGAATGCCAGAAGGCTTAGGATGAGAGTGATAAATGGATTATCGTGCGGTTCTGTGATCCCTGCCGGGATCTTTGCCAATTAAAGATTTCCGCTCATCGCCACTAAGCTCACGCCATTCTCCGGGAGCTAGGGTAAGTTCATCCAATCCGCCGATCTTGCAGCGGATCAAGCGCAGGGTGGGAAACCCGACCGCCGCTGTCATGCGCCTGACTTGGCGGTTTTTGCCTTCAACCAACTCGATAAGCAGCCAAGAGGTCGGGATGGATTTTCGGAAACGCACCGGCGGATCGCGCGGTGGGACGTTTGGCTCATTTTCAAGCAACTCGACCCGACACGGCCTTGTCCGATATCCCTGAATTTCCAAACCTCCCGATTTAAGGTGATTCAGAGCGGTGTCATCCGGCACGCCTTCCACCTGCACCCAATACGCCCGCGGGTGTCCCTGTTCTGGATCGAGGAAACGGTGATTGAAACCCGGCTCATCGCAAAGCAACAGCAAGCCCTCGGAATCCATATCCAGTCGACCCACGGGATAAACCCCTTTCGGAAAACCAAAATCCGCCAGTGTTTTCTGGCCTGGCTGGTCCGGCGTAAACTGGCACAGCACATCATAGGGTTTGTGGAAAAGAAGAAGCACGCGAGAGATTCCATACACAACCCTTCCCAACTGACAAGAGATGTCCCGCACGTTTGCCTTGCTTTCATACCCCGCAATCCACGAAAGTTCGCGCCGACATGTTGGATATCAGGATCATTCGGGAAAATGCGGAAGAAGTTCGCGAGCGTTTAAAAAAGCGCGGCGGAAATCATTGGAAACTCATCGACGAGGTTTTGGCCTGCGATGAATCACGCCGCGCGGCTGAAACTTCCAAACAAGAACTTCAAAACCAGCGCAAGACGATCTCCAAACAGATCGGCATGATGAAAGCCAAGGGCGAGGATAGCTCCGCGATCGAAGAAGAAGTTCGCGGTATCAATGATGAAATTTCCAAGTTCGATCTCCTCGCCGAGGAAGCGACCGCGAAGCAAACGGATCTCTTGCTGAACATTCCCAACCTCCCGCACGCAGAATGCCCAGTAGGTGATAGCGAAGAAGCGAATCCCGTCGTACGCGAATGGGGTGAGAAACCCTCGCTAGTTGATCCGAAAGATCACGTAGAACTCGCCACCGCACACGGTTTGATTTCATGGGAAGATGCGATCCGAATTTCCGGTTCCGGCTTTGCGGTGTATCGCGGTAAAGGCGCAAAACTGGAGCGCGCGCTGATCAATTTTCTGTTAGATACCCAAGCCGCGAACGGCTACGAAGAAGTCAATGTCCCGCATCTCGTCCTACGCGAGTGCATGGAAGGCACCGGCCAGTTGCCGAAATTCGAAGACGATATGTATGGCACCGAGCCTTCGGAAACCGATAGCCGCAATACACTTTTCCTCGCGCCAACGGCTGAAGTTCCCGTCACCAACCTTTACCGCGACACCATCGTTGCGGAAAGCGCCCTGCCGTTGAAACTGGTCGCTTACACCCCGTGTTTCCGCCGTGAGGCTGGATCTGCCGGTCGCGACAACAAAGGTATCATCCGCATGCATCAGTTCGATAAAGTGGAGCTTGTGCAAGTGGTTGAGCCAGAAACTGGATTTCAAGTTCTCGAAGAACTCACCGGCCACGCCGAGAGCATTTTACAAAAACTCGGCCTGCATTACCGCGTCATCGAACTCTGCACGGGCGATGTCGGTCAGTCGTCCGCGAAAACTTACGACATCGAAGTTTGGGCTCCCGGCCACGGTAAGTATCTCGAAGTTTCGAGCTGCTCATGTTTCGGCGATTACCAAGCACGCCGCATGAAACTTCGCTTTAAAGACAAGGAAGGTAAAAACCGTTTCCCCGCGACACTCAATGGTTCCGGCACGGCTTTGCCACGACTTTACGTTGCGCTATTAGAACAATGCCAGCAACCCGACGGCTCGATCAAAATCCCCGCCGCGTTGGTACCGTATTTCGGCGCAGATAAAATCTAACCCATGCGTTTCCTAAAGTCAGAAGCAGGTGCGATTGTTTTGTGGCTGTTTGCGTCTTTGTTCCTCGCGACTTTGTTCACTCCGCATCTCTACGATGCAGGAAAAACGTTTGCAGAAAACGCTAAGACCGCAGATTACCCGGGCTGGATTGAATCCATCGCTGGCTCTGCGGATCGCGCGAAACTGGATCGTTATTTCAGCCGCAGCTTGTTGGTTTGCTCACTGGCTTTACTGCCATTTCTGATTCGCCGCGTGCGGAGCATTCCGAAGCATGAGGATCATGCGCGATTCGCGCTGCGTAAAATGACATGGAGCAATCGCTTCATCCATCTGGCTTGTGGTTTATTGATCGGTGTTGTCGCACTTGGGGGGCTCGCACTCATCCTGCATTTCACTGGCACGAGCGAACCGAACAACAAAACACTCTCGTTTTCCAAATTGGTCTCCAAAGCTCTCATTCCTGCACTTGGCGCCGGCGTCATCGAAGAACTCCTGTTCCGCGGACTTCTGTTAGGCTTATGGCTGCGCGCAAGCTCGATGTGGAGCGCATGCATCGGCAGCTCCCTGATGTTTTCCTTTGTTCATTTCCTCAAACCACCAGCCGAAACGATCATTGCGAACCCAAGTGTCTGGAATTCAGGATTTGAAGTATTGGGTGGCACTCTCGGGTATTTCACGAACCCATTGTTTTTTATCACCAATTTCTTCGCGCTTACACTGCTAGGCCTTATTCTTGCTTACACTCGCACGCGGACTCATTCGCTCTGGTTTCCCATCGGCCTACACGCAGGACTTGTGTTTTCGTTTAAAATCTTCTCTCGCAGCTGCAGTATAAACATGGAATCGCCCATGTATCCGTGGTTAATCGGCAACGATCTCAAATCCGGCATCCTTCCTTTAGCGGTGCTCGGCATTTGCTCGATAGTTTGCATCTACACCGTTCGTAAATTATCTAAACCCAATCCATTATGAAAATTCCCTCACTCATAACAGTCTTGGCTACCACCTTGTTATCACAAGCCGCCCCCCAACCCATCTTCGATGGTAAAACCCTGACTGGCTGGAAGATTACCGGTTCTGAAGATTGGATCGTGCAAGACGGAGCGATCCAGGGCCAAAACGATCCTAAAAAGAAGGGCTCGATTCTCTGGACTGAGAAAGAATACACCAACTTCGTTTTCCAATGCGCTTTCAAATACGAAGGGAAGATCGATTCCGGCGTTTTTCTTCGCCATGAAAACGATCAGATCCAAATCGGCATTTCTGGTTCATTGAAGCGCGACATGACGGCTTCTCCGTACATCGCTTCCAAGAAAGGATATCCTGTCGAGGCCAAAGGCGTTACAGAACTCCTCAAGGAAGGCGAGTGGAACACCATGAAAATCACTGCCAAGGATTCCGTTTATACAGTTGAGCTCAACGGCAAAGAAGTGATGACTTACACTTCAGAAACCGCGAAGGAAAAAGGTCCGGTCGGACTGCAGGTGCATCCTGGAAAAGAAATGAAAATCTTGTTCCGTGATCTCACCCTCGAAGAACTGTAAGCACCGCAACCCGTTTCACTCCCGCCTTGCGTAATACTTTGGCGCAGGCATCTACGGTGGATCCAGTAGTAAAAACATCATCCACCAAAATCACACCCGGCGCTCCAGTTAGAGCGGCGGGTTTTTTCATGTTCCAAGTCTTGCGAACCGCAAAAGCTTTCTTGAGGTTTTCCATCCGCTGCTTACGCGTGAGTCGCGTTTGGGTTTCGGTTCGCCGCACTCGCTTGAGCCATTTTTCCATCGGCAATTCGGAGTGCTCTGCAACAGCGCGCGCAATTTCCTCTGCTTGATTGAAATGGCGTTTGCGCAGTCGGCCTTGATGCAAGGGCACGGGAACCAACGGCCATTTCTCCTCCAGCGCGATAGCGAACCTTCGATCCGAGAACACACCACATGCTAGTTTTCCAAGCGTTCCCGCAAGATGGATTTCCTTGCCGTATTTCAAGCGATGCACGAGTTCTAGGGTTTCATCGCAGCGATCCATCGCCGCTAATGCGAATTCAAAGTGGAACGAAATATCCTTACAGTTCGGGCAGTCAAAGGCTCCATCAATCATTCCCGCGAAGCTCTCACCACACGTTCCGCAAAATGGACTGACGATACGTGGTAACTTTTCCAAGCACGTTTCGCACAGCGCCTTCCCATCCGAAAGCCCGCAACCGCAAAGCTCGCATATAGGAGGATACAACCCGTCTAGGGCTCGCGTCATGAAGGGGGGGATCATGTGGTATGAAAATGTAAATCAATCTTTGGAGGATTTGGGATCCAAAGCATCGCGCAAGCCGTCACCGAGGAAGTTCAGGGCGAACAAAGTTGTCGCGAAGAATAAAGATGGGAACAACAAGAGATACGGAGTGATCTCCATCCGATCCGCGCCTTCTTTGATGAGTATGCCCCATGATGAGTTTGGCGGTTTCACTCCCAAACCAAGAAACGACAGCACGCTTTCTAACAACATGATCCCGGGAACCGCGAGCGTGGTATAGATGATAATGGGACCGATAACGTTCGGTAAAATATGACGAAAAAGAATCCTCGCACGGCTCAGGCCCAAGGAAACCGCAGCTTCAACAAATTCCAAATTTTTCACGTTCAACACCTGCGCTCGGACAATCCTCGCAATCGTCAGCCAGCCAATCGCTCCAATCGCGATGAATAACGGAATCAAAGTGGTGATCGGCGCCACACGGTCCCGCTGCCAACCCGTCGTTTCAACGATCCATGTCGTAAATTTTGACGAAGGCTCATCCACCACCAGTGCAAACAAAATAACCAAAACCAGAAACGGCAGTGCGAACATGATATCGACAAAACGCATCATAACGGAATCGGCAATGCCTCCGACGTAGCCGGAGATCGCGCCGTAAATGACGCCGATCATCACCGCAACGCCGGTTGCAACAAACCCCACCAACAATGAAACCTGACCCCCATTAAGCACCCGCGAGAAAACATCCCGGCCGAGCTGATCGGTTCCAAACCAATACTCAGCCGTTGGTGCCGCAAACGCATCTTCCAGTTTGATTACAGTCGGGCTTTTCACAAACGGAAGAAATGGCCCGATAAAACATGCGATGACAATAAAGCCTAGAATACCGAGGCTCACCAGCGCCGGTTTGTTTTTCGACAACCGATGCCACGCGTCCTGCCATAGCGAACTGCCCTGCGATTTTTTTACTATCTCATCTGACACGTAGGCAAACTAGAGTAGCCCGCCTGAAATGCAGAGCATAATTTTCATCAGAATATGAGCATGGAAAACCATGTTCAAGCCCCCCTATCTTTGTTTCCATTTCCCGCATGCGCGCTTTGATTTTTGATCTCGATGGCACTCTGGTAGAGTCGCTCCCCGGTATTGCGGCCTCATTGAACCGCGCGCTGATCCAGCACGGACTTCCCGGTCATAGCCATGAAAACGTGCGTAGTTTCATTGGGGATGGAGCGGTTAAACTCGTTCAACGCGCCCTGACCACCGTTTCCAGAATCGATCTCACCGACAGCATCTTGAAACAATTCGCCGCCGACTATGCGGTTTCATGGCCCAGCGGAACCTCCGTTTACCCCGGCATGCTTGAGCTGCTCGCCGATCTCGAAACACGGGGAATCCCGCTCGCCGTGCTTTCTAACAAACCTCACACCTTCACCACTGAGATCGTCGAAAAACTTTTCCCAAATACAAATTTCGCCGTGGTTCTGGGAAACAGCGAAAACCTCCCCCACAAGCCCGATCCCACCGGAGCCCTCGAAATCGCCACCGAACTCGAGCTGACACCACAGCAATGCACGATCATCGGCGATTCGACCATGGATATCGACACCGCCAAAAACGCTGGCATGCGATCCATTGCTGTCACTTGGGGATACCATGATAAAGAACAGCTAGGTCATGCGGGTCTGATCGTTGACTCTGTCGCCCAACTCTCAACCGCGCTTTATTGAAATTTTCCATGGTCTTGCTGCGTTTTGACTAGTAGTTTCCTGCCTGTTCAATCCCCCGCAGCTCGATTTTATATCATCACCACTCGATCATGAAAAAATTATTTGCCCTCGCCCTCACTGCCGTTGCCTTTTCAACAATCCTCCGAGCTGCCCCGATTCCGGAAGAACTCCGCCAAAATGGTTGGTTCATTGGCTGCCAAGCTTACACGTTCAAAAATTTCACAGCTTTTGAAGCGATCGCTAAAACAAAAGAGGCTGGTGGCAATGTGATTGAGTTTTATCCCGGCCAAATGATGAAACCCGGTTCTGACATCAAAGTGCATCACACCATGTCGGAAGAAGCCCGCAAGGAACTTCTAGATGAGTGCAAGCGCCAGGGCGTTCACGCAGTAAACTACGGGGTTGTCCCAGCAAATAACGCTGAAGAAGTTAACAAGATCATGGATTTCGCGAAAGCGATGGGACTTTACGCAGTCTGCAGCGAATCCACCGAACAAATCGTCCCTTGGGAGGCCGCTGCCATCCGGACTGATGTTAAAGTCGCCTTCCATGAACATGGTCGTCAGCCGAAAAACCCTGCATATAAAGTTTGGGATCCTCTCTATATTCTTGGCGTCGTCGAAAGCCGCGATTCACGTGTCGGTGCCTGCGCTGATCTTGGACACTGGTGCACCTCGAGCCTCGTCCCTGTAGATTGCCTTCGCGTTCTTAAAGGCCGCATCATTTCGGTTCACCTTAAAGATAAAGAAAAAAATGGAGACTCCCAAGTCGTTCCAGCAGGTGAAGGCGTCGTCAATGTCGCTGCCTGCCTTGAAGAGTTGAAATCGCAAAAATTCGACGGTCATATCTCGATCGAGCACGAGAACAATTGGAATGACAGCGTCCCGCAGGTCAAAGCCAACGTGGAATTCGTGAAATCTCATCCAAAGGACGCACCAGCAAAACCTTAGTCTTGCACCCCGTTAGTTGACGGGGCAATGCTACTCGCGCGTGCGAACGAAAACGGGGCTGTAGCTCAGCGGTCAGAGCAGGGGACTCATAATCCTTTGGTCGTGGGTTCAATCCCCACCGGCCCTACTTATTGAAAATGATAATGGCTTGGGTCTACATATTACGAGGCAGCAAGGGACGCTACTACATTGGTGCTACGGAAAATCTCACTGCGCGTGTTGAGCGTCACAATACTGGCTTTGTCCACTCGACAAAGCGCCTAGGACTGCCGCTCGAACTCGTTGCTAGCCGTCCTTTCGAGACAATGAAAGAGGCCTTGCTAATGGAACGGAAACTGAAAAATTGGAAGAGCCCAGCAAAAGCGCTTACTTTTTTGAATAGCTAGAGCAGCCCCGACACAGTCGGGGTTGGTCGTGGGTTCAATCCCCACCGGCCCTACTTTGTTGGAAGCTTAATGGCTTGGGTCTATACTTACGAGGCGGCAAAGAACACTACTGATCCCATCAGGGCTCAGGACGCTTCAAAGACATCGTGCCGTGATCACCCGCGCTATGATAGGTGGCGCTAAATCTTTCACGCGTGAGCTTACCTTTAACCTGATAGATTCCGAGTCCGCTGGGAAGTTTCATTTCGCCAGTAAGCGAGAGAGAGCCATCTTTACCCAGCTTGGCGGGGACGGCGTGGGTGTAATCGCCGAATTTCAAAATCCCCCATCCAGCGCGATAGCGGAAATCGTATTTACCGGGTTGGTCGAGGCTAGGTTGAACAATGCACCACAACGGACCGGTGTGGCCGTTAACCTCGCTGACCCATGTGCCGACCCATGGACCTTCGGCATTGATGGGAGGACGAGGGATATTCGAAGAGGCTAGAGCAAAGCCGCTGCGGTAGGAGTTCGCCCCACAGGAGCAAAGTACTAGCGTAAGAACGGTTGCGATGAGATGAGATTTCATAACGTGGATCAGTTAGGCGATTCAATTACCGGTGATTTTCCAAAGGTGTTTTTCCGTGCGCAGATAAAGGGCCCCACCCAGCAAGATCGGAGAAGCAAGCGTGCGCTCGGCAAGATCGGTCTCGAACTGAATCTTCGCTGAATCGGGAGAAATTTTTACGACATAGCAGACTCCGTCTTCGGTGACAGCATAGAGAGTATTACCTGTTAGAATTGGCGAGGCAGAAAAATTCCCAGGGAGTTTTTCGTTCCAGACCTGCTCGCCGGATTTCGCGTTCAGACCAGTGAGTGAGCCAGTGTCATCGAGCACCAGAATCTGTCCTTGGGTGACGATCATCGATGGAGTTTTCGGCATACGGCGTGTGACTTCCCATGCGATGTGAGTATTCGTCACATCACCTGTCGCCTTGCCGAGGCGGATCGCGATGAGCTTGGGAACGTTGTAGCCAGTGGCAACGTAGGCGATGCCCTCGGCAACAACCGGCCGGGGAACCACCGAATAGCCCTCACCGTAAGTGGCTTTCCAAAGCAGGCGTCCGTCTTCTGGCGCGTAGGCTCCGATCATCCCGCTGCCAGCACTGAGAATTTCCTTACGACCATCCGTCTCCACCACGAGCGGGGTGCTGAAGGAAAAGGCGCTGCGAACTTTTTGCTCACGCGGGGTGCGCCAAGCGATGGTGCCGTCTTTCCGGTGAAACGCGACGATGGTAGGATCGACCTCGGCATCCGCGTTCACCACCAGCAAGTCACCGACGATGATAGGCGAGCCGCCGTTGCCGTGCATCGGTTTGTAAGAAACCTGTTTTTTCCATACCACTTCGCCATTAGCGAGCCGCAATGCCGCGGTGCCCATATGGCCGAAGTGAACGTAAACGATGCCGTCCTCAATCACCGGAGTGGAACTGGCCAAGCTATTCTTGCCGTGGAGAGCCTTCATTTCCTCCTCAGTGGGCTTAAATAGATCCATATTCCAAAGTGTTTTGCCGGTAGCGACATCAAGCGCGAAAGCTGTTAGATGAGTGATGTCTCCGTCTTTGCGTGAACCTGTTAGAATAATTTTCCCATCGGCGATGACGGGCGATGACCAACCTTGAGCGGACAGCGGCATTTTCCAAGCGATCCCGATATCCTTGCTCCATTTGAGCGGACCAGCTCCGCTCGCAATTCCTTGACCCGTCGGTCCACGAAATTGCGGCCAAGTCTCAGCGGCCACCGCAGTGCCAGCTAGGAGTCCGGCGACAAAGAAACAACGAAATTTCATGATGGTTATCGTAGAGAGCAAGATCATCAAGTCAACCATCCAAGATGATTCCGGAACAGCACGGACTGATCTTACCGATTTGAACGTGTAGAGATAATATATGACACCCGTCCCCAATTACCGCTCGCAACCATCTTTTCTCCCTCCCACGTCATCGACCATTCAAAGTTCATGAAAATAAAGCCACTCAACTTTTTTCGGGCCTCTTGGATTCCGGGGGCGGGCGCTGTCTGATAGTTAAAAAAATCAGTTGCCCAAACCCAAGCGCGGGCGGCTGATTCGAAAAAAGTTGAAGTTGCAGCCCGCCACCCAAGCGGGCATTTTCTTTTTTCATACTCAATCGAATCCATTCCATGGCCACACGCCAAACTACTGAAACAAAAACAACACCCCTCGCCCTGCTCTGGCAGCAGATGCTTGGCTTCCGCGGCAAGTATGCGTGGGCCATCGCTGCGTTGTTTGTTTTCACCGCGATCAATTACGTGACGCCGCTCATCGCGAGCGCGACGATTGATTTCGCGCTTTCGCAGAAACCGGATGATAGCAGGATTACCACACACATCATCGGCTTGATGGGCGGGGCGGATTTCGTGAAGGAGCGCTTGTGGTTTCCTGCGCTGTTGATGGTGTTGCTCACGGTAGTTGCTGGTGGATTCAGTTATTTAAAGGGCCGGTTGGCAGCCGAGGCATCGGATGGAATCGCACGCCGACTCAAGGACCGGCTCTACGATCATTTGCAACACCTGCCTGCGCGCTACCACGACCGCGCAGAAACTGGCGACCTGATCCAACGCTGCACATCCGATGTGGAAACGCTTCGCCTGGCGCTCGCCTCGCAGGTGGTGGATGTAAGCAATGCCGTGCTGCTGGTAATCACTGCGTTGCCGATCATGATTCTCTTAGACGGCCGGATGGCCCTCGTTTCCTTCGCATTGGTGATTCCTATCATCGTCTTTGGCTATGTTTACGTCGGCAGGGTGAAGCATCTGTTTGCCGAAGTGGCGGAGTCCGAGGGTCAGGTCACGCGGGTGGTTCAGGAAAATCTAACTGGCCTACGCGTGGTGCGCGCGTTTGCGAGGCAGGATTTCGAAAATGCGAAATTCGCCAAACCTAACAAGCTCTATCGCGACCGCAGTTTGAAGCTGTTACGTCTGATGTCCTGGTATTGGTCCACCTCGGATCTCATTGTACTCACACAACAGAGTATCGTGCTTTTCACCGGCGCGTATTTCATTTCCCAAGGCACGCTCACGGTTGGCACCCTCTTCGCCTTCATCATGTTTTTGAACATGCTGCTGTGGCCGGTCAGGCAGATGGGTCGGACGCTCACCGATCTCGGAAAATCCGTGGTCGCTCTGAACCGCATGGGAGAAATCCTTTCCGAGCCTGAGGAAAGCGCGCCGCAAAACCCTGCCAAGCCTTCATTTCCAGCCCATGGAAAAATCGAGGTCGCCGATCTTGTTTTCGGTTACACAGAGGAGAACGCCGCAATCAACGGCATTTCCTTCACTGTCGAACCAGGCGAGACGCTCGCGATCCTCGGGCCGTCCGGCTCTGGAAAATCCACGATGATGCACTTGTTGCTGCGGCTTTACGACTACACGTCCGGCTCCATCAAATTCGATGGCCACGAACTGAGCGATCTGGATCGGCAATGGGTGCGTTCGCAGTTCAGCGTCGTTATGCAGGAGCCTTTCCTGTTCTCGAAAACCATCGGTGACAACATTCGCCTCGGCCGCAGTGCCGCAGAAAATGATGAACTCCGCGAAGCCGCGCGCCTCGCCGACATTCATGACACCATCAACGGTTTCTCCTCCGGATACTCAACTCTTGTCGGCGAGCGCGGTGTCACTCTATCAGGTGGCCAACGACAGCGCGTAGCCCTAGCCAGAGCATTGCTGCAGGATACGCCAGTGCTGCTGCTCGACGACGCTCTAAGCGCTGTCGATGCAGAAACAGAATCGACCATCCTAGAAGCACTACGCAGTCGACATGGCCGGCGCACCACGCTGGTCATCGCCCACCGCCTTTCCACGCTGGCGCACGCCGACAAAGTGATCGTGCTCGAAGATGGCCGCATCATCCAACACGGCACCCATGCAGAGCTCGCCGAACAAGACGGCCTTTACCGCCGCTTGTGGACGATCCAGAACGCGCTTGAGAATGAAATGTTTGAGGAGGCCGCCCAATGAAAGACGAACCCCAAGAAGATGTTTTCAGTGACAAGCTCGACCTGAGTTTGTGGGCTCGTGTGTTCCGGCACGCGCTGCCCTACAAGCGTCTAGTCATAAAGCTCGCCATTTCCGCCGTTGTCATCGCGATCGCGGACGCCAGCTTCGCGCTCGTCACCCGTTGGGCGGTGGACGATGTGGTGAAAGCTGGAAACGCGGTCAACCTAGGGCCGCACATCGCGGTTTACGGATTTCTCCTCATCTCGTTGGTCATCAGCGTGTGGGTTTTTATCAACTCCGCTGGCGGGCTCTCTAACAACATGAGTCATGACATTCGCGAAGAATCTTTCAATCGCATCCAGGAGTTAGAGTTCGCCTACTTCGATCACCGCCCGACTGGCTGGCTGATTTCGAGGCTAACGTCGGATTGCGACAAGCTCGCGCGCATCATCGCGTGGGGCAGTCTCGATCTGGTTTGGGCGTTCTGTCTGGTTATCATGATCTCCATCATTCTCGTCGTGCTGCATCCAGTGCTCGGGCTGTTAGTTTTATCCGTGGTGCCGCCGCTTATTTTGATCAGCGCATTCTTCCAGAAAAAGCTGCTACTCAGCTCGCGCGACACCCGCAAGTTCAACTCGATGATAACCGCGTCTTTCGCCGAAGCGCTGCAAGGACTCCGCACGACCAAGACCTTGGTCCGCGAGCAGGAAAACCTGCGTGAATTCCAAGGGCTTTCCTCACAGATGTATGGCGTTTCGATCCAGAACGCCCTGCAATCCGCAGTCTATATTCCCATCGTCCTCACTCTCGGCAGCATTGCTGCAGGCATCGCCCTGTGGCGCGGTGGCGCGGGCGTGATCGATGACAGCCTGACTCTCGGCACTCTGGTTGCGTTCATTTTCTACGCCGGCCAGTTCTTCAATCCGATCAACCAGATCGCGCAGGTATTAGTGCAAATGCAGGGCGCCCAAGCAGCCGGTGAGCGCGTGCTCAGCCTGCT
>JANPEG010000089.1:0-49795 GCA_031431855.1 Akkermansiaceae bacterium
AGGTTCTGATTCGAGAATGGGCTTTGAACTCGTCGGAGAATCGGGTTCTTGCTCCACCCATTTCTGGTTTGGATATGTAGATCCTGTCTTCTGGACTCTGGGGATCCGGGCGGGAAGTGTGACTTAGTTGGTGTATTTCTAATTTCATGGGGACAGAGAACTTGTATAAATTAATACTGGTCAAATGAGTAGTATTAAGTAAAGTGGGTGCATGAGACGCTCACGTTGGCTAGCACCTTGGAAAGATTCTTTAGAAAAACGGGCGATTTATCACTGCGTATCGCGCGTGGTGGACCGGCGCTTTGTGTTTGGGGATGAGGAGCGGGAGCATTTCCGCATGTTTATGCGGATGCAGGAAAACTTCTCGGGGTGCCGAGTTTTGGCATACTGCGTGATGTCGAATCACTTCCATATCCTGCTCGAAGTCCCGCCGGCCGAGGCTTTGGTGTTGGATGATGAGGTGTTGTTGAAGCGGCTATCGACGTTTTACAGCAATGCGTTTGTAGCGGAGGTGGGTAAAGAAATTGCGGAGGCTCGGGCGGTGGGAAATGATGAGCATGTGGCGGAAATCTATTCTCGCTTCACGTATCGGATGCATGATCTGAGCGAGTTCATGAAGACATTGCTGCAACGTTTTACGCGTTGGTTTAATCGGACTCATGGACGGACAGGGACTTTGTGGGAACAACGCTACAAGAGTGTGATTGTAGAAAGCGGTGACGCAGCACGGACGATGGCGGCCTACATTGATTTAAATCCTGTTAGAGCAGGGATGGTTTCTGATCCTGCGGAGTATCGCTGGAGCAGCTATGGGGAAGCGATTGGTGGTGGGACGAAAGGCAATGGCAAAAAGGCACGGATGGGATTGATGCGGGCGTGCGCGATTCAAAGTTCCAAAGCTCAAATTTCAAATATCAAGGAAGAGAAGAATGAATACGATGCGGAGCGGTGGAAGGAGAAGTCGAGGATTTATCGCCGTGTGATGGGTCTGGCGTTGGGGAGAAAAAAAGGAAATGCTAAGCTAGGAGAAGTAACTGCGGGAGAGAATATGAACGATGAGGAGATGATCGCGTCGAAAGACAATGGGACGGTGTTGCCGGATCTTGGGATGACGAAGATGCTGAGGACGCGGGTGAGGTATTTTACGGATGGTGCGGTGATTGGGAGTAAGAGTTTTGTGAATGAAACCTTTGAGGCGGCACGGGAGAGGTTTTCTGAAAAGAGAAAAGACGGAGCGCGGAGAATGCGAGGGAGTGGCGCTGCAGCATCGGGGGTTTTGTGGAGTGCACGGGATTTGCGGGTAAGGGTATAAAATTTAAGCCAATTGAATATTCCAGTGTGCGACCGCAAGCCAATCGGGATGGACAATTTGAATTGCAAAGACCGTTCACGGAAGACCTCTGTCATTAGGGTTAGGTGTCTCATTTTAATATCATAAGCAGTTAGAAAAAATCCTCTCCTCCGCACTGCTTGAGCTTGGGACTGTGAGCTAGTTTTTTCACCCATCCGAAATCCGCTTCGCGATGTAAGCCAGGGATTCATCAATCCTATCGATCAGAATCAAGCACAAGTCACCAGCACTCAAGCGTGCGAGAGCTGCATCGATTGCCAAAAACTCGCCACGAATCTCTTCGATCTGTTTGGTCCGGCTCGCATTTTCTAAGCCTTTTCGCAGCACAGCAAGAACTTCACCATCAGTGCGCCCACGCTGGCAGTCATCCTGATAAAGGATCACGTCATCAAACGCTTCGCCCAAAATTTCCGTCTGCTGACTGAGATCTTCATCGCGCCTGTCACCAGCACCACTCACTACGACGACGCGACGGTTTGCGGGTATTTGATCAATGGCCTCAACAAGCACCTTGATGGCGTCTGGATTATGGCCGTAATCAGCGATGAGAGTCGCGCCACGATAGGTAAACATGTTGAAACGTCCGGGCACCGTTGCCGCATCACTGATGAAGGTAGCCAAGCCTTTGCGGATTTGATCCCATGGAATTCCCAATCCCCAAGCCGCACCAATCGCGGCCATCGCGTTCTCGGTTTGGAAATGAATCGTGCCATTACGAGTGATGGGGATTTCACTCAGGGCGACGCGATAACGCAGTTTCCCTTTTGCGCCAACAATCGCATCGCCATCGACGTATACGCCCCTTTTCCCTTGGGCCAAATGATTAGCGAGCACGCGTTCGTGGCAGTCGCGCGCAAAGAAGGTCACGGAACCGGGACAAACCGCAGCCATGCTCGCGACAATCGGATCGGCGGCATTGAGAACGGCTACTCCATGAGACGCCACACTGTGAACAAGAACCCGCTTAACAAGCCCTAGCTCATCTACAGTGGAAATATGATTCAGCCCAAGGTGATCTCCCATGCCGATGTTGGTAATCACAGCAACATTGCAGCAATCAAAACCAAGTCCTTCACGAAGAATCCCACCACGCGCGGTTTCTAACACCGCAGCATCCACATCAGGATGAAATAAAACCATACGTGCGCTGCGCGGACCACTGCAATCCCCTGTATCGATGCGCTCGTTGTTGATATAAACGCCATCGGAATTCGTCATGCCCACTCGTTTGCTGGAAAGTCCAATGATGTGTGCAATCAGACGCACCGTAGTCGTTTTACCGTTCGTGCCGGATACAGCAACGACCGGAATCCGGCCATCATTGCGTTCATCAAACATGCCCGAAATGATCGCCTCACCTACAGGTCGACCCTTACCAAAAGAGGGCTGTAAATGCATCCGAAGACCCGGTGCGGCATTCACCTCGATCACTCCACCCGACTGACTTTCCAAAGGCGCGAGCACACTTTCGCAAACCACATCTACACCGCATAAATCAAGACCCACCATTTTTGCAGCATCGATGGCGCGGGCTGCGAGCTCCGGATGAACGTCGTCAGTGACATCGGTTGCAGTGCCACCAGTACTTAGATTCGCATTGTTACGCAATAGCACCCGTGTGCCTTTGTATGGCACCGAGCTCACGTTGAGATCCTGATGCGCAAGTGTTGCGAGAGCGATATCATCAAGGCGGATTTTTGTGAGAGTCGTGGCATGACCCGAACCACGAAGAGGATCGCTATTGATCTGTTCGACAAGTTCTTCAATCGTGTGCACTCCGTCTCCGATAACATGAGGCGGTTCGCGTCGCGCGGCAGCGACAAGTCGGTCTGCGATCACAAGCAAACGGTAATCCTGACCCGGCAGATAGCGTTCGACCATTACATTGGAACTCACTTCATGCGCAGCGGCATAACCGGCCAGCACATCTTCCCGACTCTCGACATTCGCTGCCACTCCCTTGCCTTGTTGACCATCACGAGGTTTGATAACAACCGGACCTCCGAGCTCGCAGGCAGCCGCCCATGCGTCTTCCGCGTTGGTGACGGGCCGACCCTTTGGAACCGGCACTCCCGCCGCTTCTAACAGATGCTTGGTCAGTTCCTTGTCTTGCGCAATCGCTTCAGCAATCGCACTGGTGGTATCACATTCAGCAGCCTGGATGCGACGTTGTTTACTACCCCAGCCAAACTGCACCAAACTTCCATCGGTAAGCCGACGGTAAGGTATGCCACGAGCTACGGCAGCGGAAACGATCGCGCCTGTGCTAGGACCGAGACGAACCTCTTCATCAAGCTCCCGCAGACGATTCAGAGCAACTTCTACATCAAATGGCAAACGACTGCGAGCAGCGACACAAAGTTCAAAAGCCATCTCTACAGTAAGACGACCCACAGCCTCCTCGGTGTATTCGACGATCACTTGGTAAACCCCCGGATCAGGAGTGGCAATCGAACGACTGAACGCAACGGGACAACCCGCCTGAGCTTGTAACCCTAACGCAGCCAATTCCAACGCATTGGCCATAGTGGCACCTGACGGAAAAGAGCCGATCTGCGGAAAACGTTCACGCAAGCGACCCTCAAATCCGGGCAGATTTTCGATCTTATATTCCTGATCACTGAAATCGACGAGTAATTGAATAGCAGTATGTAGCCCCCAAAGATTTGGGCCACGCAACACTCGGATATTAAGGATAATCATGGATGAAAAGTATTCGAAGATACAGGAATTTGAGCCAACGTGTTAGACACACCTGCTGTTGTCCAGTTCATTGGAGAATGTTTCAGCGCCGGTGCGTATGACATGAATAGCAATACCAAGCGCCCATGCGGCAGCGACCGAGGCCAACACAGTTTTCAATCGTTCGGCCGAAGGTAATTCTTCGAGATACGGGATTTGGGCCAGTGGTAACAGAACAGATTCTTCATTAACTGTAGCAAGGATCAGATCGTCACCACGCACATACACGGTTCTACCGCCTTTCGCTTGGTGTTCCAACAAGACAGGGAGATCGCTATCAGCAGCATAAAAAATCACTTCTCCATCACACAAGGTAGCCATTTCCACGACCATGGGATCAGCCGCATTCAATACTGCAACCCCACTCGGCAGCACCACGTCCACCTGACTTCGAAAGATTTTGAACACATGCTCGGAATCCTCGATGTAATATCTACCGAAGTGTTGTTCCGGAACAATTCCAGTCACCACACCGACCTGACAACGATCATAAGCCAAGCCTTGACCTAAAATCACATCCGCAGAATTTTCGATCACCGCAGCTTCGACTGCGCGGTTCATTAAAACATGCGTGGCGCAACGCCAGTTCCCGCAATCCCCCTTTTCAACCAAGCGGCGGCCCAGAAACAATCCATCTGCGCAAGCTAGTCCGGTGAATTTCCCGCCGAGACGCAAAAACTCCGCCACCCAACGTGCGACTTCTGTAGCTCCGTTAGACCCAGTGATTCCTACCACTGGGATCCGACCCGTATCGCCATTGGCAAACAAATGATCGACAATCGCACGACCCACTGGACGTGCCTCACCTGATGCCATTTGCTGATGAGCGATCAAACAAGGAGCATCAACCACACCGGTGATCACTCCATTTTGAATGGATAGCGAGTTAGCGATATCATCCACCAACAAATCAACACCCGCAATATCAAGACCGACCACCCGAGCAGCCAAACATGCCGCCGCTGCTGTAGCTGGATGCACGAGCTCGGTGACATCGACCGACGCGCTATCGTCATTATGACCCATCCGCGCAGCTGCCACCAGATTTCCACCAACCACCAGCAAGCGGTGACGATTCCGCTGATCCGGTTCAGATGGTACATCGTCTAGATCTACCACTGGCAAACCACAACAAGCTAACAAACTGTTGCTCAGCTCGGGATCGCGAGCAATCCCTTGAGCGATCGCCCCGGTGCGGTCGCTTTGCGCCGCCCAAATTCTTCTCTGGCGCGAGCCGTAGCCAAGTTGAACAAGATTATCACTGGATAACCGTATAGCTGGAATACCGCGATCTTTAGCGGTTGCCGCATCAACGATACAAGCCGTATTGGAACCTAACAGATGTTTAAGAGCGATTTCGCGCAAGCGAGCATGGGTGATTTGAATATCATATAGCGTATCCTCTATCGCCGCCATCACTAGCTCCCTTGCAGCTTCAAGACAGGCGCGGGTGATTTCCTCATGCCATGCCTGAACCACCACTTTGTAAACTCCCCTGACACCCGTCTCGCGAGCCCGACCAAATCCACCGGGCGTACCAGCGATGTTTTGGAGTTCGAGCGTGACGTGTTCCAAAATATGTCCCGGCCATGTCCCTTCCTGCAAACGCCGCACGAAACCTCCCTCTTCGCCATAGCTGCACCGGTGCTCAGATAAGGTCGGCAACCAGGCACACAGCCGATCCACAAATCCGGGCAGAGTATTGGACGGATAATCTTCCAACTCGCCAATATCCACCCAAGCTTCCAACACCGGCCGATAAGTCCATATGTTAGGCCCTCGTATGGACAGAATTTTGAGAAAACGAATGTCGCGGGATTTCATGAAGGCGATAAGAACCTTGCTAAACCAAAGCAATGTCGCTGCTTTCTTCTCGATAATGACGAGCAAATCAAGCATCGTATCCAAAAATAAATCGATGAAGTAGCCCTAGTCATTTTAAATTGGTTTGCATGATGCGTCAAATGGGGCAAAACCCGCCCCTGCCGATCACTAAGCTTGGCACTAGTGGCATGAAACCCTAGCCTTTTCCCGATGACCCCAGCCGGCCTCCCAGATTTGCAATCCGCTACAGCGTTCGTTCCCGAACTGTGGCGGAACGAAATCACCGCAAACTTAACAAATGCGGAGTCCATTATCAGTTGCCTTGAGCTTGATCTCAACATCCAGCTCCGCTTTGAACATGGCATCGTCGTATTGACGGATCGCCAACTGCTAGCCAAATCACCCGGTGAAAAGGAGTGGCAGCGCTGGGAGTTGCGCCCGGGTTTAACTCTGAAACATCGCGATCATTCGGGGGTTGGCACTTTGGATTTGCAGGATGCAGAGGGCTTGCTCGCGCGCTGGCGCCATACCTTGGGACGGGACTCCGCCGTGCGTCGCCTCACCGAACAATTTCAAGAACGCATCGCGGCCATAACAGAGCAACGCCCGATGACACCGCGGGAGGACGCAATCTGCCAAATTTGCGATAACCTAATCCCCGAGGGAAATGACGAGTGCCCAAATTGTGCAAAAACTGTCCACGCTCCACCCTCGGCATGGACTTTGTTTCGCTTGTGGCGCTTTGCCAAACCCTACCGTCGCCAACTCTTTGTCGGCTTCATTCTGACTTTACTCGCCACCGCCGCCACTCTGGTGCCTCCCTATCTAACCATACCCCTGATGGACAAGGTGCTCATCCCTTTTAAAAACGGCAAACCCATCGACAGCCAATTAGTCACGTGGTTGCTGGCCGGTTTGGTCGGCGCGGCATTTCTCGCTTGGCTGCTCGACTGGGCGAAAACCTATATTCTCGCACTGATCAGCGAACGCATCGGTTCAGACCTCCGCACCGCCACTTACGAGCACTTGCAGGGACTCTCGCTCGAATACTTCGGCGGCAAACGCACCGGCGATCTCATGGCTCGCATTTCCTCGGGCAGCGATCGTATCTGCGTTTTCCTTTCGTCTCATCTGTTAGACTTCGCCACGGACCTCCTGATGATCCTGATGACTTCGGTGATCCTCGTTTCGATCAATCCCTGGCTGGCCTTGGTGACACTCGCGCCACTGCCGTTCATCGCATGGTTGATCCATCTCGTCCGAAATAAGCTCCACCACGGCTTCGATCAGGTCTATCGGATCTGGTCAGAAGTCACTAGTGTGTTAGCGGACACCATTCCCGGCATCCGCGTGGTCAAAGCATTTGCCCAGGAAAAGCGCGAAGCCCAGCGCTTCCGCGAGGCCAACGCGCGCAACCTTGCCGTCAATGACCGCGTCAACAAAGTGTGGTCACTGTTCACCCCAACAGTGACCTTTCTCACAGAAATTGGTCTGTTAGTGGTGTGGGGCTTCGGCATTTGGCAAGTTTCCGAAAACAAAATCACCGTCGGCGTGCTGGTGGCATTCCTCGCTTACATCAACCGCTTCTATTCACGACTTGGTTCGATGAGCCGCATCGTTTCGGTATCTCAAAAAGCCGCCGCCGGAGCCAAACGGATCTTCGACATCCTCGATCACGTTTCCAGCGTTCCAGAACCAACCCATCCCGTGCACCTCAAACACGTCAGCGGCGCGATCGAACTGCAGAACGTTTGTTTCCGCTACGGCACTCGCACGATTTTACAAGACGTGAATCTAACCATCGCCCCCGGCGAAATGATAGGCCTAGTCGGACACAGCGGCTCCGGCAAAAGCACACTGGTCAACCTGATCTGTCGTTTCTACGACGTCGTGGAAGGTTCAATCCGACTCGAAGGCGTCGACATCCGCTCGCTGCCCGTTTCCGAATACCGACGCAACATCGGCCTAGTGCTGCAAGAGCCATTTCTTTTCTTCGGCACGATCGCCGAAAACATCGCCTACGGAAAACCCGAGGCAAGCCGCGAGGAAATCATCGCTGCCGCCCGCGCCGCCCACGCTCACGAATTTATTCTGCGCCTACCGCAAGGCTACGACTCTCTGGTCGGCGAACGCGGCCAAGCTCTATCAGGTGGCGAACGCCAACGCATCTCAATCGCCCGCGCGCTGCTGATCGATCCACCCATCCTGATCCTCGACGAAGCCACCTCATCCGTGGACACCGAGACCGAAATGGAAATCCAAGCCGCTCTCGACAACCTGATCCGCGGCCGCACCACCCTTGCCATCGCTCATCGCCTGTCCACCTTACGACGCGCCAACCGCTTGGTCGTGCTCGACCGCGGCCAAGTCGTGGAAGAAGGTCAACATGAAGAACTGCTCGCTAAAAAAGGTGCCTATTACCGTCTCGACCGCGCGCAGACAGAATCATTCAATGGCGGATCTCCTCCACAGTCCGAAGATGACGGGGATACAACAACGCTCGGCTCACTCAAGGAAATCTAACACCTCATGACCCCCGACTTCCAACTTCAACGCAACTCCTTCGGACAACTGGTATTCACCACCGCCCATGGCGAAACGCACGTGGACGTTGAACCTGCCCGGGCATTTCCGATCAGCACTCCGCGCGAACACATTTCCATCCTCAGCCGTGACGGCCACGAACTAATGTGGATTTCAAAATTAGACGGACTCCCAGCTGTAACCCGCCAACTTGTCGAAGACGCTCTGGAGTCACGCGAATTCATGCCAGAAATCAAGCGCGTAACCGCAGTCTCCGGCTATGCCACTCCCTGCACTTGGCAAGTCGAGACCGACCGTGGAAACACCAGCCTGATCCTGAACTCGGAAGAAGACATCCGTCGCCTTACCGCACACGCACTTCTCATCATCGACAGCCGCGGAATCCAATTTCTCATCCGAAACCGCAGCTCTCTAGATAACACCAGCCGCCGGATTCTTGATCGGTTTTTGTGAAATCTTGTCCGTCGTAGCGGCGATCTTCGGTCGCCGTCTTCGCTCCAAAACGGCATGGTCATGGAATACCTTTTGTTTGTGTTAAATATATCCAAATCGCCTCCAATTCCCCCTTGCCATCCCCTCTATATTCCCTCAGAAACTCGATTGTTATGAAATCCTCATTGTTTAAATACTTGAAACTGAGCCTAGCGCTCTTCCTTCCCCTCCTTGCTTCGTCATGTTTGCAAACAGAGACCACAATCAACCTCAACAAAGACGGCAGCGGAACTATCGTCGAAGAAACCACCCTCGGCGCTCAGATGATTGGGATGATGGCCCAGTTCGCTCAACCCGGCCAGCCAGATCCTCTCCTAGAAATGTTTTCGGAAGATAAATCCAAAGCCAAAGTCGGCGAAATGGGTGAAGGTGTCGAATTCGTGAAAGTTGAAATGATCAACGAAGGTGGAAAAAAAGGAGGTCGTACACATTACAAATTCGCTGACATCAATAAGCTCAATCTCAATCCAGCAGGTGGTTTGGACGCTATGAACGATGGTGAAGAAGAGGAAGCAAAACTGAAGCCAGAAGATTTCGTTAAATTCAAGTATGCTGATGGCAAACTTTCACTCATCACTCCTCCAACGAAGTTTGATGATTTGAATATGGACGATGCGGCTGCCGAGAACCCAGAAATGGAAGCCATGGCAAAACAAATGATGGCCGACATGCGCATGGCACTAAAAATCAATTTACCTGGCGGCATTGAAAAAACCAACGCCACTTTCGTCGATGGCAATACCGTCACTGTCATGGATCTCCAGGTTGGAAAAATGTTCGAACAAAAAGACGCGCTAAAGAAAATCACAGAAACCGCTAAAACCGATAAAAAAGCAGCACAAGAAGCATTCTCGAAACTCGATGGAATCAAAATTGAAACCAAAGAAGACGTCAGCATCACCCTGAAATAATTCAGATCAAGCACTCAAAAACAAAAAAGCGCACCGGGTTTCCGGTGCGCTTTTTTCATGAAGTTGAAATCAATGCTCGCGGCAGAACTGCTCGAAGCGGGTGAGACCCTCGTTGAGCACGTCAAGCGTGGTGCAGTAGCTGAGGCGGATGCCGTCGTCGTAACCAAACGCGATACCTGGAACTGCCGCTACTTTGTAACGAGAGAGAAGTTTATCGCAGAGGTTTACAGACTTCAAACCCATCTGGCCGGTGTAGACAAAGAAGTAGAATGCGCCTTTTGGCTCGACCACGCGGATGTTAGGAATCGCCTGCAAGCGTGAGAAAACGAACTGACGTTTCACATCATACTCACCACGAAGATCTTCGATGAAAGTTTGATCACCTTCCAATGCAGCGAGCGCGCCGTATTGCGCGAAGGTCGTTGCGTTAGAAACACTGTGGTTCTGGATTTTATCAATTGCATCCGCCACTGGCTTCGCAGCTGCGGTGTAACCCAAACGCCATCCGGTCATCGAATACGCTTTGGAGAAACCGTTCACCGTGATGGTCAGGTTGTAGAGATCTTCGCTCAATGAAGCGATCGATACGTGCTTGTTATCACCGTAAACGAGTTTTTCGTAAATCTCGTCGGACAAGATCATGATGTCCTCTGCAACAGCGATTTCACCGAGAGCAAGCAACTCTTCTTTCGTGTAAATCGCACCTGTTGGGTTACCTGGGGAATTGATGATGACCATCTTGGTCGCAGGAGTCATCGCATCTTCAAACTGCTCAGCGGTCATTTTCCAACCGGTCGATTCCTTGGTCTCAACCAACACTGGAATACCACCCGCAATGCGGACCATTTCAGGATAGGAAACCCAGTAAGGAGTCGGGATGATGACTTCGTCACCCTCTTCGATCACGGCAAGAATCGCATTGAAACATGCCATTTTCGCACCGGAGGTTACGCAGATCTGATTCGCTGGGTAATCGATGTTGTTATCTTTTTTGAACTTCTCGGAAAGAGCTTGGCGAAGCTCAGGAATACCACCGGACGGTGTGTATTTGGTGCGACCTTCCATGAGTGCTTTGATGGCTGCCTCTTTAATATGGAGTGGCGTGTCAACTTCTGGCTCGCCACCGGCGAGCGCGTAAACTTCCTCGCCTTTGGCGATCAGTGCTTTGGTTTCCGCAGTAACCTTGAGTGTAAGTGATGGAGAAACCTTATCGATTCGTGATGAAATGCTGTGCATGATGGGCGCTTATATTGATTTTCAGGACTAATGCGCACTGCCTCAGCAGTGCACAACAGTTCATGAGGCACCACCGAAACGGGCGGCGCTTGTTGTGGCTGTTACCCTTTCCCGTGGCAAGAGAAATGCTCCAAGACCTTCGAATCCCGAACCAGAACAAAAGAAAGGTGCAAGGTAACGCGGACCGGATGGCTTTGAATCATCCTAATCGTTGCTTATTTCTTTACTCCCAGCTGTCTCTTTGGTCTCAGAAGCTAATCCTTTGAACACCATGACATCGGCCTTATTTGTGCCGATACGAACCATGTAGCTTCCCGGCGCATAGACAACAGGTTGAAATCGTTCGGATTTGATACGAACCGTGTAGAGTATCTCTCCTGTCTTTTCCTCAATGACTTGCACGACGGGATGTTGTGAACCTTTGAAAATAAGCTCGGGAAGATAACCCATTACTTTTCGTCCATCGTTCTTTTCCATTTCAACGGTGATGGGCCAGCCAGGGAATTGTTTGTTGTCGTGGGCTTTTGAAAAGCGTGGCCAACATTCAAAAGTAATCGTGCGGTCGGCTTTGTGGAAACGGGCAATGCCATAGCCATCGCCGCGTTGTTCAGGGTTTACGACATCTGGCGGATTCGCGTATGCCATCATGGTGATTTTATTTCCTAACCCATCTTTGTATTCTCCTGTCCATGGCAAGGGGCTGTTAGGAACTGCGTTTGGCCCGGCCTTTTCATCGAGAGGATGCCACCAACGACCGTAAATGGTATTCACCAAAGCGGGACTGGTGAAAGTATACGGACCGTCGCCAAATTCATCGATCCCTTGTTTAGTGACCACTGCAAGGTGTTGGTCGCCACAAAGATGAACCGCCCAACAGCGACGGATTTCCTTTAGCGCGCGGTTGCGTGGTGTCTGCGGCCAGCCATTGCAGTCGAGATCTGCCAACAAGCGACTATTCCTTGCTCCATGCATGTGAACGGCACCACAAAATGCGGTTTGAGATAACACAACTTTCATCTCCGCGCCTGTCCAATCCTGCCCCCATTCATGGAGAAACTTTTCCTGACGCATTCCTAACAATTCTAATCCGGGTAAATCGATCGTCTTGGGATCATATGCGGGATCATTGATATGATCTGGCCGTTTGCCCATCTGGGGAATGTTGCCCATCGGACCGGACTTGAACTTCCTGTCCTCAAGAATGGCAAAATCGATTCCTCCCAGCTTGAGATGAGTGAAATGCACGGTGATCCCGCTATCTAGAGGTGCAGGGTCTACCGGATCCGGCAGATTCCACATTTGTTGGCGCTGCACCATGTTCACATATTCGATCGTATAACAATATCCCCCATCATCTCCATCTTCACCACGGCTGGATTTCTTTCCGCCAGCTCCCCATAAGTTGCTTTGTCCGACATCGTGATCATCCGTGATGCAAAGGGTAGGCCTATCACGCATCACATCGCGGAACTGCAAACCAAACTCGATCCAACCCGCCGTGTGCTCGGTGTGACGATAGGTTTGATCGCCGGCAAAGAACAAAAGATCGGGATCATGACGCATGAGATCTTCGATGATTTCCGGACGCAGCCCGGTGGTGCGGCTGGAGTTACAAGACATGTTAGCTATGACGATATCGGTTTTATCTTTTGGATCCTTGCGAATCGATCCCTCATACATCGCCTGCTCACCATGACGAATGCGGTATTTCACTGTTTCCCGAGCGTCCCAGTTTTCGATGCGGAAATGCGCACTCCAGCCGGGATAAAGGACATTCGTTTTTGCTACTTCGGTCCATTTCTCATCGCGTTGAAATTCCAACCTGACCTCACGTGCCTCATCCGGCATCAGTGGAAAAAGTTGTGCGGTAATTTTCAAAACACCGCGATCATGCGCATAAAGAGCAAACGCAATCACCTGATCACGCGGCACATTCATCGGCGGAGGTGGGTTCTTTCCTTTGAATTCTTTTTTCCACCACTCACCCGTCGCCAGTGAGTCGAGCTTTGAAAAAGTCTCACCAAAGGGCAATGGAGACTCTACTGACGCCAGCGTAGGTGGGTTACCAAACGAGCTCTGGCAAACAACAAGGGGTATTGCTTTGATGATATCACGTCGGGTAAATTTCATGATAAGGAAATGTATCAGTATGCTAGCAGATCAAAAGATCATGCGCATAAGCCGTTATTACTATCAGAAAAAACTATCGTGTCTATATACGATCACCCTGAAATTATCAAATATTACGTGAAATCATGGAAGTTTTTCCAACACCTCTTGACATGCATGAAGCGCCTCATTCCTATGAGTGCGAAATCAAATGCAGCATCGCTCACAAAAACTGGTCATCGTTGGCGGTGGGGTTATCGGACTAAGCACAGCTTATTATGCATTAAAAGAAGGCTATGAAGTCACCGTGTTGGATCGCAACGGAGTGGACGAGAGCAATTGTTCATCCGCCAATGCCGGGATGATCGTGCCGAGCCATTTTATCCCTCTCGCCGCTCCAGGAGTGATTAGCAAAGGCCTACGGTGGATGCTAGATAAAGAAAGTCCGTTTTATGTTCGGCCGCGCTTGTCCTTGGAGCTAGCCCGTTGGGGATGGTTATTTTGCCAACATGCCAATCAAGAGCACGTCGATGCCGTAAGACGCATTCTGTGTGAGCTAAACATGGAAAGCCGTAGGTTGTTTCAGGAACTTTCCCGCGAAGAAGATTTCGGACTTCAATCTCGTGGCTTGCTGATGCTTTGCGAAAGCCAAAAGGCTCTCGACGAGGAAGCAGAGGTCGCCGAACAAGCACGCGAACTCGGACTGAATACAAAGTTGTTAGACGCACGAGCTGCTGCTTTACTTGATCCTGGTATCAATATGAGCATCGCGGGCGCAGTGCATTTTGCCGATGATTGTCATCTCGATCCCGCACGATTCCTCGCCTCATTGCGCCGCAGAATCGGGCAAATGGGCGGACAATTCATCCATGATTCTCCGATTGATGAAATCACTTTCCGCGACGGAAAAATCAGCGCGGTATCTGGATCTAACGGAAGCTTTGAAGGACAACAGTTTGTCATCGCCGGTGGTGCATGGAGCCCGGGCTTGCTCCGGAAGATCGGACTGCGCCTGCCTATGCAATCAGGCAAGGGCTATTCACTTACCCTTCCCAATCCAACCCAATTGCCACAGCTCTGTTCTATCTTGGCAGAGGCAAAGGTCGCGGTAACGCCCATGGGAAATTCGCTGAGATTTGCTGGCACGATGGAAGTAGGCGGACTCAGCACCGAGATCAATTCAGCCCGAGTGCGCGGCATCATCAAGGCAGCCACACGTTACTTCCCGGATTTCAAGATCAGTGATTTCGACGGAATCGAACCATGGGTCGGCTTACGACCCGTCTCCCCAGACGGCATGCCATATTTAGGAAAAGTGCCACGCTTGGACAACCTCGTGGTCGCCACGGGTCATGCGATGATGGGACTCAGCCTCGCTCCCGTCACCGGAAAGTTGGTGACGGATATTCTAGTAAATCGCCCCCCCTTCATCGCACTCGACGCTCTCTCACCGGATCGCTTTTCCTAATTCAATTTCCCTCCCAACTCATCATGAAACTTATCGAGTCCCACACCATCGGAGAACCCACGCGAATCATCATTTCCGGAGGTCCAGATCTCGGTACGGGTCCGCTCTCCGAACGCGCGAGAATATTCCGTGAGCAACACGATCACATCCGACGCGCCATTTGTCTCGAACCGAGAGGACATGAAGCCATCGTCGGCGGACTGCTTTGCGAACCGCACGCACCCGACTGTGACTTTGGCATCATCTTTTTCAACAACGCCACCACTTTAGGCATGTGCATCCATGGCACCATCGGGCTAATGGTCACACTCGCCCATCTCGGACGCGTCAAACCAGGCGACAAATGCCGCATCGACACACCGGTTGGTGTGGTAGACGCGAGCCTTTCTAACAACGGAAAAGTGTCTGTCACCAATGTTCCCTGCTATCGATTGAAAACGAACGTTGTGGTGGAACTCCCAGGATGGGGAGAGATCCGTGGAGATGTCGCGTGGGGAGGAAACTGGTTTTTCCTGATCGATGGACAAGGCCCTGAAATTTCTCAACACAACATCCCTGCTCTCTGTGATTTTTCCTCAAAGGTTTACGAAGCTCTCAAACAAGCGGAAGTCACGGGCGAAGATGGTTCAGAAGTCGATCACGTTGAGCTTTTTGCGCCGCCCACCGATCCTGCGCACGCAGATAGTCGCAACTTCGTGTTGTGCTCGGGTGGTGCTTACGATCGCTCACCATGTGGCACAGGTTTCAGTGCAAAACTCGCTTGTCTGGCAGCCGATGACAAATTGGCAGCGGGCGCGATTTGGCGACAAGCGAGTATTCTGAATCAGGTATTTGAAGGGACTTACGAAAACCTTGATGATGGAACGATTCTTCCACACGTCACGGGTCAAGCGTGGGTTAATGGAGAGACGACTTTATACTTCCAGCCTGATGATCCGTTTCAATTTGGCATCAACCTCTTGGAGCCCTGATTTTTTCAAATCGTAATATCTAACTGAAAATCATCTCACTAAATCCCTATCCAGCATGGGATTATGTTTTTCAAGACATGCATTGGAAGTTCGGTATAAAGACCTTGAGACGTCTGGCTTCATGGCGGATAAAGTATTACATCTTACTGATCACTTTTTATCTTCTATCCTGAAATCGGAGAAGCCCATGACGCGGGGGGTGGCGTTGTGATTTTGGTTGAACACAAACACCACCATGCGTGAGTCTTGGTTGTGTTGCCACTGAGTTTCGCAGATGGGCCGGACGATTGTCTCGCCGGAAATCATGTAGCCGATTTTCGCTACGTATGACGTAGTGGTTGATGCAGGAGCATCGATGATTTCGCGAGAACTCGGAGACAGTCGCAGTGCTTGAGAGCCAATCTGGCCGCCGATGTTGTTATGGGTAAGATTGAACCAGAGCATCTGGCCATTTTTAAATTGGCTCGCCGACGCATTGACCACTTGGATACTCACAGGAGCTATCTTGTTAGCGGGATTGCTGCTAACAATCAGATAACAATCCCCAATGGATTCCGGGATAGTGACTTCAGGTGCACCGGCTGGGATTTCCTCCAGCTTTGTAACGGGAGCGGACAGCAGGAGGACGCGAGTATTACCGGCCGCGATGTCATAAACTTGAGAGAAATTCATGCGTGGCAGATCAACTTCCTGGGAGGATACGCCGTCGAAGAGAAATAACTTTTGGGGAGCCGATGCAGGTGCTTCGAGGAACAGTATCCTACAGGTGCGGGGACTTACTTTTTGCGCGAAGGCTGGAACTGTTAGGATTATCAAACCGAAGAGGGTGGCGAGTTTTAACATGGGATTTTTAGTTTGGTGGGAAAGCAAAGACAGACAATCAAGTTTCAGATGAGTCGAGCCAGCGGAAGGAAACGATTTCATAGCGACGGCCGAAGGTTTGATTCGTGGGTTGGGTGGGGAGCATTGTAAGTTCCGCAGCGTCCGTGGGGTCAAGGTAGTCACGGGTCCGGCGCACAACAACTTCGCAAGTAGCCTTTGCGGTAATTACACCAGAGGCATCGCGGGCATCTCCATAGGCTCGGATGGTGAATGTATCATCGCGAGCTGAGAGGATGGGAGCGATAGGACGCAATACGTCCGCCTGGCGAGTCCAGCCCGGCAGGCCATAAGCATTATAGCCCACGGCAGCATCGGGGAACAGGTAACCGGCTAGGGCGACGGATGGTGGGTTCCCAGTCGCCAGCGTATCCGGGGTTTGGAGTTTGGAATAGATGTTGGTGGCGCTGCTTTTTGCCAAGGTGTCGAGAGCAACTTGGACAGCACCGCCGATGGCGAGAGTGCTGTCGCTGGAGAGTTGGCGGTTGACGAATTCGGAGAGCGAAAGGAAGGGGCCGCGCTTACGGACTTGATCGACAATCTGCTCAGCCAGCAGCGTCAACAAGGCATCATCCAGCGTACGATAACCTGAAAACTCGGCAGCTCCCTGGAAACTGCCTGAAATCGCGGGGGTGGATTTAGCCTCGACATCGCCCGAGACAGTGAAGCGGGTAAATGCATAATCCTTTTCTTCGGAAAGCGTGGGCACGAAGGCTGCATTGAAATACGGTATCTTCTGTCCACGGGCATGTCCGAGCAAGGCGCGCCACGCCTGAACCGAGGTAGAATTGACATTGAACATCCCCTCCACCTCAAGCCGCGAAGCTATGGTGCGCCAGGAATCAGCAGCGTTGATATGTTTATCGTACAGAGTATCAACATTTGAAGTCGATGCGGTGGCGAATGCAGTATCCGCATGAATTGCCTTGTATGGGCGGTTTGGCAATGGGCTGTCTCCAGTGAGAAAGTCGGTGTAGGTTTTTTTTAGCGAAGCTCCGGCAGTAGGTGCGCCGAGCGTTGGTGAATTAGGCGCTAGGGATGAGGCAAACCAGTCATCGAAGAGGAGATGGTTCAAACAATAGGAGTCGTCATGTTGGAAATCCTTATTGCCCTTGCTAGAATTTGCAGGATTCCAAACTGCGTCTCTAGCGAAAAGCGGAGAAGCATCACTATTTGCAATTGAATTGTAGGAGAACGGTGGTTTCGGATTATCCCGACGTTGATCCCAATGAGTTAGCTCCGCAATGGACTGGATCGGACGTGTTGGGAGTTCGCTTAGCACGCAGCGGTGGAGTCCCGTGGCCGACTGAAAGCCGGTGATGATACATCCAGTGTTGTTAGGGCCGTTGTTAGGAGTGTAGTCGGATACGGAACTGAGGGCTTTAAAACTAAAGTCGAAGAGACCGTTAACGGGATGATCGTCTCCAGGATAGCGACCTTCACTAGCCCCGCTTCTGCCCATTTCTGTATAACTGCCAAAGGGGCTGGTTTGAACGAGGCCTTTGGCCGGCATGTGGGTATTGCTTGCGGTGCGCGGTCCGAGAATTGTGGTCAAGAAAGGTTGTGGCTGGGATGCAGCCTCCCCCAAAGTAGTGGAGTTGAGGCCGTTGATGGGAAGATACACTTGTGATGCGAGAGTTGAGTCAATCGCCATGCGGTAGCCGAGGATCATCTTAAAGAAGTTGGTGCCGGTGCTTGGCATGGTGAGCAAGTCCAGATAGAGCCCCACGTTTACCAGAGAATTTATAGTATCGAATTTTGCATCCACCGAGATTGATGCTGATGCGGGGGCTGGGGGTGCTGTTCCGGTATCGCTCTGCAAGACGAAAAAATGGCCTCCGGTAGGGCGATAACCTGGCCGGAGGTCTAGTTCTGTGGATGGAGTGGCGGGAGTTGCCACCGGGCTAAAAAGGCGGGTTTCCCCAGGTTCCAGAGTGAAAGACTGCCTGATGCTGTAGCTAAGACGACCTCTCCATGCAGCTGGTCGCGGGTCCGAGAACGGCCAACTTGTGTTGTTACTGGATGAAAGTATGCAGTGATATTTCGTGTTTTGCACACCGTTGATTTTATAGCGAAATGCGTTTGGTAGGCTGGCACGCTGGCTGAATGTCAGGGCTTGCTGGGTTCCTGATCCGGGCGTCACATCGTAGGAGATCTTGACATTGTAAGGATTCCAAAGCGTGAACACGGGAGTTACGAGTAATCTCGCTTGAAGCGTCCCGGGAGGCGATCCGGCTGGAGGATTCCCCGCCCAATGTGAGAAGACCCATTGGATCCGCGCAACTACCGGAAGAATTCGGGCTTTGTGGTGGTAGTCGTAATCCTTCAGCACATCATTGTCCCTCGTGTGCGCATATTGGATATCGATGGCAGAACCATTGGATTTCATCGACTTGTAAAGGGTAGCGAAATTCGCGAGGGAAGCCCAACTGCAGACGCTACCCATCTCGAAAATATTATCGGTAGAACCCATGAGGCGGTATTCGGACCATGGGTAGAGGAGCGAGCGTGTCGGTTGATAGTTGCCGCCGCGGACTGGGCGGTTGTAGGATATGTCCTCGCCGGGCTTGACTTGGAAAAATGGCAGACCGGAGGTGGGCAACGAATCCCAATTTTCCGTGAGCAGGGAAAAGTCCTTGCGCCATCCTCCGGTGGCCGTGTTGGTGAGCAGTCCAGTAGCTGATGTGGAGTAGTCATGAAAAAACTCGCGGGACGTCTTGAGACTACTTGAACTCGCGATGAGATCCGCCTGCGCCGGAGAAATGACCTTATCAGCCAAGTCTGGTGTTTTAATCAAAGTATCCAAGCGGAAGGGTTTTGGGTCAGCCACGCTGTGCCCTTTCATCTGTAGCACCCACCCTGCGGCATCGTCCTGAACAGGAGCGTGGGGTTTAGAAATATGGGCTTTCTGGTTTTCCCCACTGATCCACCAAGCAAAGGCACCCCCGCCCCGCTGGGCATTGCCCGCAATCAGGGTGGGTTCGAGGTGGATTTCTAACTTCTCACGAGCAACTCCCTCGCCGACAGTCCCGGCTCCCACGAGTTTTACTGAGGTTGCACTTTGAGTGGTGGAGGGCAGGATATTGCTGTCCGGGGTCGTAACAGGAGGACCGGAAACCAACCAACCTTTGAAATGGTTTGCCTTGAAGGCTTTGTAATCACTAGAAGGAGATATGGGGCGACCGACTGCGGTGCCAGTCTGTTCGTGATCGGCTCCTTCCCAGCTATTCCAGACACCCACGATCAGTGGGTAATCCTGATTTAAAATGTCCGCCCTAGCAGTGACACGAGTGTCTGGGCCGGTTAACTTCTGCAGATCGCCGATGGCAAGCATCATCGCCATGCGGGAATTCGCCTTCGCCACAGCTATTGCATCGTCTTGGCTAGATGTCCGCAGGGACACAGTCGCTAGGGACATTAGGCCTATGGCAATGACCGTCAAAAGGACCATCAACAAAAGCGTGGCGACCAACGCGAAACCGTTTTCCCGCTTGAATACGGTCTTTCTAACAGTTTGAAGGATATTGAAAGATTGAGCTTTCATCTAAGACAATGGGTTTTACGGAATCGGAGATGATGAGAAATGCATGTTTTACCAAGATCACGTTAAGTGGCGAGGCTATTCTTCGGAAACATCAGGTGCTAGAAATTCGCTTTAGGCGAAGGTTCCTGAAACGGTGCTTTGGAGAGCATGAAGGATTGGGTTTTCATGTTTTTTGGGTTGCAGAGAGATCGGCCGGTATTTTTCCCGCGAAATTACGAGCCGAGGAATGATTAAAACTGGGTTTACCTAGCTAAATACCGATCCATACCTAGGGGTCACAATTTTATTTGCGAATTTTTTCTGAGTGAAGCCCCGTCCCACTTTCGCAATCCGGCGCGATCGATTATTCCCACTAATAACACTCGAGGAAATTTGTGACCGCCGCTCTTCCGGCGGTATTGAGCTTACATATCAAACCCTATGACCACACGCATTCTCACCTTGTTAACCCATCGTTTTTCCATCTGCCTAACAAGTTTACTCATGAGCATGCAGATCATGCAGGCAGCGCTAGATCCAGGACTGTCAACGCCTTCCATGAAGGTCTATCAAACAGGAACTGAGAAGCTGGTTGTTTACACCGATGTTCCCGGTCACCAGACCAAGTTCCATAACGTCGACCCCTGTGCAAAATCACCCATCTATGAAATCCGAGTGCGCTCGCAGGCAACGGATATGGAGTGGGTGCAGTGCTTTACCCACCACACCTACAACCGAGCAGAAGAGTTACCCAAGATGAATGCCACTCAGGGAAATACTAATCCGGTCGTCAGCCAAGGCTACCAACGGCACACCGGCGGATGGACGCAAGCGTATGTCAATATCGAGATGAGTGATGATTCAACCGTGGAAGTGGAGATCACCAAGATTGGGGATGCTTTGCTAGACGGACTTGACGTGATTCAAAAGTCCTCAGTTCATCCATCACACAAGGTATCCCATAAAAATATTCGAGACGGGAAAGTTTACTTCACACTGAAAAAACCCTGTCAGTTGGTCATCGATCCTAATGGCCAGATGGATGATCACAATGCGGCTTTTCCAGAGCACAAACAGAAAGGTTCGGTTCATTCGGTGACGTTTTTTGCCAACCCCATCATGGAAAAGCCGCCCGCAATCGGGTCCGGAATCCGTTATGTGAAAGCCGGGGAAAAAATCGCCAAAGATTCGTTAGACTACGACACCATGGTTTTCAGTCCGGGTGTCCATTACATTGGGGCCTTCGAACTCCACGCAGGGAAAAAATATTTCATCCCTGGTGATGCGATCCTCTATGGAAATTTAAATTGTGGTAATGCTAATGACGTCACGGTTTATGGCTATGGAACTCTATCCGGCTTCTATGTTCCCCACTACCAATACAAGGCAACCAGTCAGGCTCCTAATCCGAGCTATCCGGCAGATGCAGAGGGATCGCAAGGGCTACATTTTAGAAATTCCAAAAACGTCACCATCCATGGAATCACGATCGTGGATCCGGCTACATTCGCCGCATTTATCATCGCCGGCAAAGGGGGCGTGGGCCGTAGCAAGATCCTTTGGACAAAGGCGATCACATGGCGGACCAATGGCGACGGCTTCGGCGGCGATCTGGCGGTGGAAGACTGCTTTTTAAGAACCGGGGATGACACCACGATTCTCAACGGCAACCGCTTGCGCTGCACCCTATGGAAGGACACAAATGCGAGAATGGTGCGCCTTAAAAACTGGAAAGACGGAACAACCGTGAGAATGGAGGACTGCGATATCATCTACAACCGTCTCCGTATACAAAACGGAACCAATGGAAAGGTTTTCATCATCAGCAATACCGGGCCGAAAGATAGAGTCGTTCGTGTGAATGTAACCATCAAGGATGTCCGTTTCCATGACAAACTATCTAACATGGCGGTCTTTGATTTGGATTCCACAGGAGTTGAAGCAGGAGTCAGCTACACAGGTCTGACTTTTGAAAATATCTCATGTTATCTACCAGTGAACCCCGCGATACGAAACAAGCTCATGGGCACAGAAAAGACTCCCTGGAATGATTCTCCTGTTTTTAAAAACGTCACCTTCGACCACCAGGACGGCGGGCCGCCGGTTACACTCACCAAAGAAAATTTCAAAAAGTATTTTGATACCAATCCATACGCGCATCCCAAGTTCCTGCCTTAATATGAAGGTCTTTATCAACTACCTCATACTGTCACTTACTGGACTGCTGGGCTTCTCTGCAGCCGCAGCCGAAACCCCGCCCGAGTATCCACTTTACCATCACGAAAATTCACAAACATACGCAAAAATAAAGATAAAATGTGACCGCTGTTCGGTCACCGGTATTTAAAGGTGATCGTGCCCACAAATCAAATGCCACTTTTGATTAAAAAAAAATTCGGAGTCCCAACTTCAAACTAAAAACCACCCACACGAAACATGAAAATGACTCGGTCGCTGCCGCCACCCATGCATTCGCCAGCGGCATGACCATCGGCACCTTGGGCGCGACGATAAATGATGAATTTGCGTGACCCGTCGCGGCTTCACGGTATTAGACTAGGAATATATGACCCAACCCGATAAAGAATTCATTTATCAACTGACCGACTGGCAAAACCGCCTATTCGGCTATCTGGTGACGCTGCTGAGCAATCCGCACGACGCCCGAGATGTGCTGCAGGAGACCAATCTGGTCCTGTGGCGAAAGATAGGTGACTTCGAAGCCGGTACCGACTTCGGTGCTTGGGCGCGCAAATGCGCCTACTTTCAGGCCCTAGCTTTCCTGCGTGATCGCAAACGTGACCGCCATCTGTATGACGACGACGTGCTGGCCCTGCTAGCCAACGAGGACGAGGGCTCCGCCCATGACGAAAACGAACGCAGTCTCGCCTTGCGCGATTGTCTGGCATGTCTGCCGGTTAACCATAGGAGCCTAATCGACCAACGCTACCGAGATGAAGTCCCCATCCGTAAACTAGCTACGAACCATCATAAGAACGAGAGCGCCATGAAAATGATGATGATGCGCATTCGCGAGGTTTTGCGTCAATGCATCGAATCCAAACTTGAGGAATCCATGCCATGACCCATCCCGATTTTGATAAAACCCAACTCCTCGAGCTTATTGCCGAGGTTCTCGATGGAAGTTTGGACGACGCGGGGCGCGAGGCGCTCAACGGATTGCTCAGGACATCTTCCGAGGCGCGTCGTTTCTTCAGTGAGCACATGGCATTGCACGCCCGCCTGCATCTTGATTACACTTCCTGCGAGGTGGCGGAATTCCTTCCCGGTTTGAAGCCCACCCCCCGCCCTTCCCGTTTTTCCCGATTTTCTAATCTGCGACTGGTGGCCTTAACCGCCGCCGCATGCATCGCTCTCTTGGCGTCGCTTTTCTGGCCCCGCCAGCCCGAAATCCGTGGATTCGCAACCCTCGAAAGCTCCAGCGCGGCCCGCTGGGATGGTAGCGATTTGCCCACCGAGGATGGCACCCGTCTCGGCAAAGGCACATTGCACCTCGCCGAAGGGTTGGTGACGCTGCGCTTCGACTCGGGCGCGCAGGTGTCACTCGAGGCCCCGGTCGAGTTGACTCTGATGGACGAGATGAACTTCTTTCTGCATAATGGAATCGCCGTGTCGGAAGTACCCAAATCAGCAATTGGTTTCCGTATCTCCACTCCATTCGCCAACGTAGTCGACTGTGGAACGCGTTTCTCCGTAAGTGTTGATTCCGCTACGGGAAGAACCGAAACCCATGTGCACAAGGGCCTCGTGAAAGTCGAACATCCAGCATCGGGAGCAGTGGTCTCCCTACAGGCTGGACAGATGAATTTAGCAGACAAAAATAGCCTGGGAGAAGCCCGTGAGTGGAACGTTGAATCTTCTCGGTCCGGCAGCGTTGGACCAGCCGTTCGGGGACCGGGGTGGACTCTCCTTGAAACGGTCAAGGATGCTTACATTGGAGATGCCACGGACAAGGGCGTTATGGTCCCCCGCTCGGAAACCCTTCTGTTAGTTAAAGGTTCCAAGAGGCTCCATGTGGAACGCAAGGCCTATCTCGGCTTTGACCTCGTGGGAAAGGATCTAAAAAGCATTGAAGACGCCGAGCTGACTCTTCATTTCGCGCCGACCGGATTGGGCCTCGCGTCCGATGTGCCGGATGCCACCTTCACAGTCTATGGCTTACTGGTCGACGAACCATGGGAGGAGAAATCGATCAAAGTCGGAAATGCTCCGGCAACCACAAAATCCGCTACGCTGGAAAATAACAAGATTAGGGAACTCGGAAAATTTTTCGTCGAGCAGGGAGTGCAACAAGGACAGTTCGGTATTCAGGGCGAGGCTCTGGCGGCATTTCTGCGCGAGCATGCAAGCTCCAAGGTCACCCTGATAGTCGTTCGCGATACGGTCGAAACCCAACAGACCGGCCTAGTCCACGGTTTCGCCAGTCACCGCCATCCGTCCCTTCCCGCTCCCACTCTGGCGATACGGACTAAGCTTGCGAAGTGAGGCATGAGTGGAAGTGTATGCTCTATTTAGTCAATACGGATGACCCTTAGAAACGATAGGACAGCTTCTATTCCGGTCGATTTGAGTTACGGCATTAGCCCCCGTTATCAGCTGAGCTAAAATGATACAGTAAAGGTAGAGTCGGAATTTCGTGATCACTTCTTAGGCTCTTGTTTAAAAGCAGCGTGTTCATGGTGAAGACCGCAATGAATCTTGTCCACGTGAATGATGGCTCAAAACCAACGGTCATGCCGAGTTGCGGTTGTTGGTGACTATTGGCGATGGGACTGCAATAGCTTCCCTGCATCGACTTCAACTCGTTCACCTTCTTGTTGTCTCGTTTCTTGCAGACCCGGAATCAAGTTGAGTCGCTCCGGCCTCAACTTGAGAAAATTTACAAAGGTAATGTGACCATTCCTTGTGCCGCGGTATCTAGCCTGTGTAGATACATCAGCATGCCATGCTCGCAGTCAGGCTCCGCTCAACGAAGGCCTAACTCCCATAATTCTCTCATGAACCCGATACCCCATTCCAGTCTCCGCAAATTTTTCAGATTATCGCTTTTCGCCAGCAGTGCCGTTTTCGCGGAAACGCTTAGCAACACCGCCAAGGCCGGAGCCAATTCTCGGATCGGCATTAGCTTCATTGGCAAGGGCTACGAAATGCCCATATGATTTTTGTGTTTAATTGCCATCATACAATCAATAGTATTAGCATATGCAATTATTTGGTACGGATGGCATACGAGGCCGGGCGAACGAATTTCCGATTACGCCCGAGGTCGTGATGAAGGTGGGACAAGCGGTAGCACAGGTGCTGCGCTCTTCAGGACCAAATCGTAATCGCGTGGTGATTGGCAAGGACACAAGGATTTCCGGATATATGTTAGAAACGGCGCTGACGGCGGGTTTAGTTTCATCAGGAATGGACGTGTATTTGCCGGGTCCGCTGCCTACTCCGGCTATCGCCCATCTCACGAAGTCGATGGGATGCGCGGCGGGAATCATGCTTACAGCATCGCATAATCCGTTCGAGGACAACGGGCTTAAAATTTTCGGGCCCGATGGTTTTAAGTTATCAGATGCATTGGAAACTTTGATTGAAGGCCACATTCTGGGGCAGGAGCCAACGCCCGTACCGATTGCACCTGCAAATATCGGCAAGGCATATCGGATTGATGATGCGCGCGGAAGATATATTGAGTTTGCCAAGCATACGGCGGACAACATCAGCCTGCATGGATTGAAGATCGTGGTGGACTGCGGCCATGGCGCGGCGTGGTGGATCGCTCCATTGATTTTTCGTGAGCTGGGTGCGGAGGTCATCAAGACCGGGTGCGATCCTGACGGATTAAACATCAATGCCGGGTGTGGTGCGTTGCATCCCGAACATGCCGGTGAGTTGGTGCGTCAACATGGAGCTGACATAGGGGTTTCCTTCGATGGTGATGCCGACCGCGTGATTTTCACGGATGCGGAAGGAGCTCCGGTTTCAGGAGACCGGATTCTGGCGTTGTGCGCGCTGGCTTTGCAACAACAGGGTCGCCTTCGCGGAGATACGATTGCCGTGACAGTGATGACCAACCTCGGCCTACACGAGGCAATGCGTAAAAACGGCATCAGGGTGATCACGACTGCGGTAGGCGACCGTCATGTGATCGAGGCGCTTCGCGAGCAAAACCATTCGTTCGGCGGCGAAAACTCGGGACATTTGATTTTCGCAGATCATGCCACGACAGGCGACGGGATTCTCTCAGCGCTGCAGGTGTTAGGCATGATGAAACGCAGCAATGCCACGCTGGCTGAACTAGCGGCCTGCATGAATGAGTTTCCGCAAAAGCTGGTGAACCTACCGGTTTCCATCAAGTCGCCAATCGAGAGCCTCGAAGGTCTGCAAGCTGTGATGGCCGAAGCGGATGCGACTTTTGGCGAGGAGGGCCGGCATTTGATCCGCTACTCGGGCACTGAGAAAAAAATACGTATCCTCGTCGAACACCGTGAGCAGGATGTGGTGAATCACTGGATCGAGCGGTTTTCGCAGGCGATCACCGCAGAATTGGGATAAGTTATTTAAATTACTATATTTGCCATGCCAGTCCTCCTCACACGATTGATCCCGGATTTTCCTATCGGAAATATATCGCTACGCGAACACCATGCCAAACTTCCTGCTGGATGGTTGGCAGCGGCTCATGCATGGATTGCGGCAGACGATCTAACAGATCTGGAAGAACAATCCGTGCTAGTGGATGGCGATGGAGAATTGTTGGCGTGGCGTGGTGGTGAACCCGGTGATGGCTTGCGGGTGGTGGCGAAGGATTCATTTTTAATCCGGCACAGTTGGGATATACTGCGAGCAAATGAAAACTATGTGGGCGGCTTGTTAGAATCAAAGATTATGGGTGAAGTGCATCCGCTCGCCGTGATCGAGGGAGTGGTCCGCATCGGCGAGGGCACGCGGATTCTACCGGGTGTAGTGATTGAGGGGAATGTAGTGATCGGTAAAAACTCCAAGATCGGCCCAAACTGCTATCTGCGCGGCTATACTTCCATCGGCGATCAATGCCATGTAGGGAATGCTGTGGAGATCAAAAACTCGATTCTACTCTCTAATACCAACGTGGGTCACTTGTCTTACGTGGGTGATTCGATCCTCGGTGTACGCGTGAACTTAGGCGCTGGCACGGTGACTTCCAATTTACGGCATGATGGCAAAAACCATCGCACGCTAGTGCAAGGCAAACTAGAGGATACTGGGCGGCGGAAATTTGGAACCATCATCGGCGATGGTGTGCACACCGGCATTCAGACAGCAATTTATCCAGGCAGGAAGCTCTTTCCTGGTACTTCCACGCGGCCAGGCGCAGTGGTGGACAACGATCTAACCGAAATATATTAATCTCATGTGTGGCATTGTAGGATACGTAGGCGCGGCCCCCGCGTCATCAATTTTGCTCAGCGGCTTGCGACGGCTTGAGTATCGCGGGTATGATTCGGCAGGCTTGGCCGTATTAGAAGACGACGGCATCGCGGTGGTCAGGGCAGTGGGCAAAGTCTCCGCATTGCAGGAGAAAATCCGCAGTGAATGGTCAGAGCAAAAGATCGCCAGCTCCACGGTAGGTATTGCGCACACGCGATGGGCGACCCATGGACCGCCGACGGAGAATAACGCACATCCTCATTTGGATCAAACCGGTCAGGTAGCACTGGTGCACAATGGAATTATCGAGAACTATCGCTCGCTACGTCAGCGGCTCGAAGCAATGGGACACCAGTTTCTATCCGATACCGACACCGAGGTGCTAGCGCATTTGATCGGTGAAACCTGGCAGGTTGATCTGTTCCAAGCGGTATGCGATGCTCTGCATCAGGTGCAGGGCACGTTCGGGATTGCTGTGATCTCGCCGAGGGAGCCGGGGAAAATCGTAACAGCCCGTAGGGGGAGTCCGATTGTGATTGGAGTGGGCGACGGGGAAACGATCATCGCTTCGGACGCATCCGCCATCATTTCGCACACGCGGCAGGTAATTTATCTGGAGGACAATGACATCGCGGTGGTGACGCGTGAGCATGTTGAGATCCGCGATCTCAACCGTGTGCCGGTAGTGCGCGGCGTGTTGGAGCTTGGTTTCGAGGCGGACTCGGCGGAGAAGGGTGGATTCGAGCATTTCATGCTCAAGGAGATTCACGAGCAACCGGATTCCTTGCGCAATGCCATACGCGGGCGCTTGGATTTTCAGTTGGGATCTTCGGTGCTGTCAGGCATGGGGACATCGCCGCGAGATCTAGCAGAGATCCGACGGGTTGTTCTGTTAGGTTGTGGGACTTCTCTGCACGCGGGATTGGTGGGCGAGTACGCGGTCGAGGATTTGGCCGGTATTCATGCCGAGGTGCAGCAGGCGGCGGAATTTCGTTATCGAAATCCATTGATCGAACGCGAGGACCTAGTGGTGGCGATTTCTCAATCCGGCGAAACTGCGGACACGTTGGCCGCCGTGAGAGAGGCGAACCAGAAAGGTGCGTTTGTGATGGGGCTGTGCAATGTGGTGGGATCGACCATCGCTCGTGAAACCGGGCGGGGCGTCTATTTGCACGCGGGGCCTGAAATTTCTGTAGCTTCGACCAAAGCATTTACATGTCAGGTGGCGGTATTGTTGATGATAGCACTCAAGCTCGGGCGCGGGCGGAGGTTTTCTCGTGAAGAAGGCATTCAGTTCGCTCGTGAGATTGAAGCGATCCCCTCGTTGGTAGAACGTACGATTGCACAAAACGACCGGATCTCGGCAATCGCAGCATCGTATGCCGGGCATGAACATGCGTTTTTCATCGGTCGTGGACCGCAGTATCCAGTGGCGTTGGAAGGAGCTCTCAAACTCAAGGAAATATCATACATCCACGCCGAGGGGTATCATGCAGCAGAACTGAAACACGGACCGATCGCCTTGTTGGTCAAGGGCACGCCTGTGATTGCGCTGGCCAACGATACGCCAGGTAAGGAAAAGACTCTGGGGAATGTGGAGGAATGCCGTGCCCGTGGGGCGCGAATCCTAGGCATTGTCACCCAAGGGGATGTGGAGGCTATAGCGGCAATGGATGATTTTATCGAGGTGCCGCGTTGTCATCCACTGGTTGCGACAATCCCGAGCGCGGTGGCCTTGCAGCTTTTCGCCTATCATGTGGCTCGCATTCGCGGCTGTGAAATCGACCAACCCCGCAATTTGGCGAAATCGGTCACCGTGGAGTAACTGTCAGCCAGCATTTTTTATAACTCGAAATTGGATAAAAAAGATCGATTCCTCTCTTGGAAAAACTACCACGCGGGGAACCCAAAACTCGGCGACGAAGACTAAGCCTACGTAAAATCTGACAATAACATCGTCTTTTGCTCCAGCAAGCCCTCCGCAAAGCACCGAGAGAAAATGCGGGAAAACCTCCACATCGCCATCAAAGTGTCTCTAGGTGAAAAACAACGTAAGAAACGATCAACAAAAAAATCTCATCGGATTTTTTTGGATCAAGCCTTATAGAATAAGGGGAAAAGTGGTTGCGGGAGCAGGATTTGAACCTACGATCTTCAGGTTATGAGCCTGACCAATTCGTTGAATTTCTGTATGTTTTACGAGATTTTAGAAGGTTTTTCGGTTGTGTCAAACTTTGCTATTAGCGCCTATTGTTCACGGTTTTTGTTCACGGTCAAAAGGCCCAAATGAAAAGCTCTCGACTCAATAAATCAATTTCTGGTCATGATCCGCGCTTCAAAGAAGGTGATAAATCAGTCGTGAAATTCTTAAAAAACAAACAGGTCGTCGATCTCATTTTCGTCGGTCGGTTCAGTAATAGCATTTAATGCAGTTGGAACTTCGAACGGCTCTTCCATAATAAGCCTCGCTTTGCTGCCATCAGAAGTCGATTCTTTATCGTAGTGTATCTCGCGAATTCCGCGGCGACCAAGATCGGCTAGTTGGTAATCCCATGGGGCCAGAGCTTGCGAAATCAATTGCCGCAATCCTCGCGCTCCCGATGGGTGGGATATCGAGATATCAGCTAACTCATAGATGGCTTCATCGTTGAATATCAGCTTCGTGCCGTGACGCTCGAATTGCTCAATTTTCCGCCTTAGGAAGCTGATTTTTGATTCCAGCATGATTTTAACCATGTCCGATTTAAGTAACTGGCTCATCGCGGAAAAACGACTGAAGCGACCTACAAATTCAGGCATTAAGCCAAATTTAATAAAATGCTGCGCCTCAATTTTATTCGATTGGCCACTATCGGCATTCGCAATTGGAGCAGTATTAAATCCGATGATTGGCGTTGCCAACGGAAAGCGAATTTTATCCATTCCCACAAATGCTCCACAGGCGACATGCAGAATTTTTGCCGCGTTGAGGTTTTCAGAAACTTTTCCGCCTTCGATGAGTTTGAGACAATCTGCCTGTGTCATTCGGTGGTATCTTCCTGCTTCGCTTCCATCATCCGAAAGCTTATCGATCTCGTCCCATATCACCAAACATGCCGGCGTGCTGTCGTCATCTTTGACCAATTTTTGCTCCATGTCACTGATCACAGATTCCATATTTCTACCTCGATAGCCATTTGGCGTTAAATTTGTGCAATCAATTTGGTAATACGGAATTTTGAGGTAAGAACAGAGGACTTTAATCATTTCGGATTTCCCGGAACCACTCGGACCGGCAATGAGGATGTGGTTATCAGGCCATGCAGCCTCTCCATTCGAGTCTGCCATAGCGCATGCGTGCAGGTGACAGTAACAAGCGCTTGCCAGCGTGCGCTTGGTTTCATCCTGTCCAATGATGGATTGGTCAAGATGCGATACGATCTCAGCTGCTGATGGTATTTTATCAGGTGGATGTTTAGAAGCTGGTTTTTTGGGTTCTACTTTTGGTTTTGAAATATTCTTAGAGATCATAAAGTTTTTTTATAAAATTAATGGGGTGGTCATCGCGGCGTCTGCTATTGATACGGAACATCGATCTGCTCGATGAGAGGTCTGATCGATCTATTAACTCGCTTGAGGTGCTGGTAGATTGCACTACGCGTGAGACCAAGTTGTAATCCAGCAGCAGAAACTGATAGATTTTGAATCAATACAAGGTGAGCAACCACATGATTGGCATGCGATATGGTTCCGGATTTAAGGGTCATCGATAGCGCCCTTTCTACCGCTGATCGCATCCGATCTGCAGGCCATTCATGTTGCTGAAGATGACTCGGGTGATCGATCATCCCTTCGGGTGCCTCATTTATGTGAATGGTTTGTGGCCTCTTCCGAATTTTTCTCAGAAATCTTCGCTTAATGAAGCGCAGAGCTATCGCCAAACTTCTCGCTGCGTTCCAAGGTTCTGATTCCTTGTTCATACTCCGATTGTGCTTTACGTACCAGCGAAGAGCGAGCGTTACAGCTTCTTGTTTGATGTCGTCTTCGGCACCGAACAATAATCCCTGTAAAGCACCGGTTCTCATTTTTTGATCCGCGTAAGATACGAGTTCATTAGCCATATTTTCTAAATCATCTGAAGGCTCATTGGTGAATGGTTTTCTTTTTTCAGACTTTCGATTGTGTGTATTTGAATATTTGCTTTTCATAGCCCCAGAACCATTGATTCTCGGTCACAGCGGATTGAAAAATTCGCTGTGACTGGATCCGGGAAACGCTTGCGCAAACTATGCTGCTAATATTTTTTGGATTTTCGGTTGATGTCTTTTATGACCGCCAACTAATGATATTAGGTTTGGAAATATCTGATCCGAGCATTCCGAATGAGTGTGACCGCTCAGCGCCAGGAATTGCTTTTTCCGATTTTCCTTAGCCATACCAATCAACATCGCACCAAGGTTTGAATGAACGAAATGAGGCTGATAATTTGCATCACAGGGCTTGCCATCATACAAAGCCGATGTGCGGAAGGGAGGCACGTGACTTGCGACAATGATTTTCTTAGCGCTGCGTAATTTAGGTTTAACCCTTTGCCTGATCGCATTGGTAGATTCGATCCCAAGTTGCTTCATTTTTCGGTAACGCGCCCATTTGTTGAGCTTGCGAAAATCTTCAATGCTGTGGTGGTCTGGACTGCGAATATCCTCAGTTCTCAAGCCACGCCACTGGCCGTCAGCCCATCCATCTCCACCGATGAGAAACGTATAGTCACCGAGATCAATGGCATCACCTGCAGACAGATGATGAAGATTAGGGATACGCCTACACAAGCGTGCGGTTTTCTCGATGGTTTCAGAGATTGAGCTCCCATAGTAATCGTGATTCCCTAAGGTGATGTAGAGGGGTCTATTTCCACATGCTTTTGCGAGCATTGCGAAGTAATCTGAAAGATCACGCGAAGACGAAATATCACCTGTTATGAGCGCAAGGTCGAATTCTGAGGATTCAAGTTTGCGAGTTAGATCCGCCATTTGATTGCTATCGGCCTGATCAAGATGGAGATCGGTCATCCAACAGATTTTTTTAGGGTTTTTAATTTTAGATTGTAGCTTCTGGGTCATGGGTAAGTTGGTTGTTCTTACCCTACTGACGCCATTTCGCTGCGTGTTGTACAGTGCCTGTTCGGAAATAAATTAAAAATAATTCTCGCTGTACATATTTACCAAAAATGCGTCAGGTAAATATGAGCACTGTTTATCATTACCAAGGCCGAGGCCACCTCGGACCTACGAAATCCCCTTCCCCGCAAGTCATCCAATCCGATCCCGGCACAATATTTTGGATTGTCGGACACGGGCAGCCACGCACCAACATCGCGTTTTGCCGAATGTTTATTTTTGATGCATGGGGCATCTTTGTCGCAAATCCATTCCGCAGATACGACGACCACTACACCCGACGCACCTACGCAGAATACCTGCCACAGGATATCTTCCTGTACCACGAAGTACATATCTACACCGTTCCCGAAGAGTCGTGGATGTATCGCGAGGTGTAGATCGTATCGTATATTATATCTTCAAGCAGAATCACGTCCGAAAAATTTCTCGCAAATCACATTATTAGCGCGTCGATTGATTAACTAACGATTGGAAATGAGACGATAGTGCCAGTTATTGAGCGGTTAGTGGTAGATGCGAAATACATGTTTGATAGGCTTGTAGAGATAAATTTCAAAGAAAGATCCAGTTTACCCATAGCTCTTACAGTAGATTGATTTTTTGATACCATCCTTTGATTCAAACGCTTCATGAAGAACCCTCTCAATAGCTACAAGACCCCTGCCCTCATTTTTGCCAATCTGTGGATGATCCAGAGCTCCTTGCATGGACAGGCGATTCCGGCAGGAGAACCGGGGCATCGTTCACAGATTAAACCCTTCTTTGAAACGTATTGCATCAAATGCCACGGTCCGGAGAAGAGCAAAGGCAAGATCACCTTGCACACTCTTGATGGAAATCTCGCTGCTGGGGCGGGTGGTGAAATGGAGCGCTGGGAAAAGATACTCGGCGTGATCAAATCAGGAGAAATGCCACCCGAGGACGAGAAACAGCCGAGCGCTGCCGAGCGCGAAGCATTGAAGATATGGATCGATCAAGGCATGCGGAATCATTTGGCGAAGGCCAGTGATGTGAAAGCCGCCCCGCTTGCACGACGCCTTACAAACTTTGAATACCAGAACACGATGCGTGATTTATTAGGAGTCGATCTTAACCTCACCGATGACCTCCCGCAGGATCCCAAAAAACCCTACCATTTCAATAACAGTGCGGAGTTCATGTTGCTCGGCCCGGAACTGATCGATCAATATCTCTTCGCTGCCCGGCGGGCTATGGCTAATGCGATCGTCGATCCAGAGATGCCAAAAGTGTATCGGCAAAAATGGACTTACGAACCCAATGCGCCAGCATTTGCAGTGATGCAGCCCGATGAAATTGGATATTTCGGCGATGGGGTTGGTCACGTCGTGACCGCTTGGCCCAAGACTGGCGATTTCAGAATCCGCGTCAAAGCCGCCGCCATCCTACCAAAGGGTTACAAGGAAGTGCCGATGCGAATCGTCATGGGCACCAATTTGCGGGGAGATGATAAAACTGGAAATCATGTTCCAGTCGGCACGGTGTATCTATCTAACAACGCTGAAAACCTGCAAGAGTTTGAGTTTCGCGGGCGAATTGAGAACCACCCGATTCAATTTGGTGATCCGATTTCAAAGAAGCCAGACACCCGTTACATCTATGCTCAGAACACCTTCGACAACGGATGCCTTAACGACTTCGACAAAGGCTGGGCCTATACCGACTGGAATTTAGCGGCGCCACGGTTAGTGGTTCGATCAATTGAGTTCGAGTCTCCCATCATTGATGTCTGGCCACCCGCGCACCACACCCGCATCTTCCACGAATCTCCGCTGCGATCCACCGATCCCGATGCCTATATCAAAGAAGTATTAGGAAACTTTATCACCCGCGCCTACCGACGTCCGGCAAGTCAGGAAGAACGAGATCGCTTCTTCAAACTCTACAAGATGCTAGAGCCGGACTTGAAGTCGCTAGAGGCGACGATGCGCGAGACCCTCTCCATGGTGCTGATTTCACCCCAATTCCTTTACCACACAGTTACGACAACTGGCCTCACAACACCCAGCTACGAACTCGCCTCACGCCTTTCTTATTTTCTCTGGGGTAGCCTACCCGATCAGGAGCTTCTGACATTGGCAGCTTCAAACAAACTCGCAAATCCTGCTGTGGTCGAAGCGCAGGCGCGCCGTATGCTCGCTGACGAACGCGCTCAAGACTTTGTTAGAAATTTTACCACGCAATGGCTCAGCCTTGAAAAATCAAAATCGGTGATCATCAACAATAAGCTATTCCCGCGTATTGATGAACGGATATTTTACCCGAAGATTCGTGACTACATGATGGATGAGACGGCTGGTTTTGTCGGTGAGCTGATTCGCCGTAATGCAAGTGCGCTCAGCATCATCGATTCTGATTTTGCATGGCTCAACGAACCATTAGCTAAGCATTATGGAATAGAAGGTGTCCAAGGTCTGCGTTTCCGTGCAGTACCGATCAAGCCCGAGGCTAAACTCGGTGGGTTACTCACACAGGGCTCGGTCTTAGTGGGGAATGGCACAGGCTCTGCACCTCATCCGATTTACCGGGCCGTTTGGTTGCGCGAGGCGATCCTTGGTGATGAGGTGCCGCCACCACCCTCTGAAGTCCCTGCCCTTTCTGAAACGGCGGGCAAAGACGTTTCAACTGCAACAAGCATCAAGGATCATCTACGCCGCCACCGCACTGTGGAATCCTGCAACGACTGTCATGTCCGCCTCGATCCATGGGGTATCCCATTCGAGGAATATAATGCGATCGGTCAATACCAGCCCTTCATTCCTAAAGACGGAGCCTCCGTGCCCAAATTCAACGGTCCTGCAGGTGAAACTCCGGAAGGCTACCGTAACCTTCTTAAAACGATTTACACCGTACAGGCCGATCCTGTTGCGCGCGTTCCCAACGGTCCGGAAGTCAACGGCATGAGAGAACTCAAGGATTACCTGTTAAAAGACCGCAAAGAGGAAGTAGCGGAAAATGTCATCCGTCGCCTTCTCACCTACGGTATTGGACGTTCTCTCACTTATCACGATCGCTATGCCGTCGAGAAGCTACTGAAACAATCCAAACAAAATGATCACCGCTTTCAGGACATGATCATCTCAGTCTGCAGCAGTGAATTTTTCAGAACTCCAACAACAACCATAAAACCATGACCATGAAATCTCACCAGATGAACCGTCGCGATGTCCTCCGTGGGGGTGGTATCGCCCTCGCCCTGCCATTTCTCAACAGCATGAGTTGGGCCGCCGGCCTTGCGGGAAAAAAGCAGTTGCAGCCGAAGCGGATGTTGCTCAGTTATATTTCGTATGGGGTCTATGACCCACCGAGCAAAGACGGGAAAATCAACGAGTGGGGATGGTATCCGCGTTATGATTCCGGCCCCCTCACTTTGAACAAAGCTTCCGCTCCGTTCGAGCCTTTAAAAGATTCCATTACCTATCTCCGCGGGCTCGATCATCGTGGAGGTTATGGTCTCGCTGGACATGCTAGCTCAGATATTTTTGGCACGGGTGCAGACATGACTGGCTTGCAGAAATATAACAACATTTCCATCGACCAGCTCGCCGCCAAGGTCAACGGTCACCACACGCGTTATGCGTCCCTCGTGCTTGGCAGTGAGGGAGGCACTGGCCCTTACGGTGCCTCCAAAACTCTTTCCTACTACGGCCCAGGGAAACCCATCCCTTCACTCGCTAGGCCACAAGATATTTTCAACCGCCTGTTCCAGCCTTATGATAAAGATTCGGTCAACGAGGTTCGAGCCGGCTTAAAACGCGAGGCGAGCGTATTGGATCTGATGATGGAAAACTACAAGAGCCTAAACGGCAAACTCGGCTCTGAGGATCGCCAGAAAATGGAAGAGTACCTCGATTCCGTCCGCGCCATCGAGCAACGCGTTGAACGCACTAGCAAGTGGACTCATGAAGAGTTGCCCAAGATTGATACCAAGGGACTCAATCTCGAAGCGACTCACCACCAACCGACAGAGTTCATCCGCTGCATGTATGATCTGATCTACCTCGCCTTCCAAACGGATACCACCCGTTTTGCTACCTTCATGACCGAAAGCGAATACTCCACTGACAATCTCGTCGGTCATTTCGCCAAAGTTCTTTTTGGTTATAAGGGTAATACCCACGGCCTCGCCCACGAGCGACCAGATGGCGCCGCCTCTGGGGAATGGGAGAAATGGCGAGCCGAGCAACATGCCTACTTCCTAAAGCGGCTGCGCGATACCCCAGAAGGTGACGGCAATATGTTAGACAACACTCTCGTTCTTTGGGGTTCAGCACACCCGCATGGCTCGCACAGCTCAACGAACTACCCGCTCCAAATCGCAGGCGGCAACAAGCTCGGCTTCAAACACGGCAATCTCCACAACTTCGAGGGTGACCGTAAAAAGCCACTCGCGAACTTATTTGTATCGATGTTAAATGCGATCGATGTTCCAACAGAAAAATTTGCCGATAGCACCGGTGAACTCACCGAAATCCGAGTTTAAGATTATGTCACATCTATTGAAACAACTCTTGTTTCCAGTCTGCTTATTGCTGCTTCCGGTGGCGTCGGCACAGGAAAAGAAAGTCCCTAAACTATTGTTCCTAGGTGATTCGGTGCATCGTCAAATCGTGGAAGCGGCAGCTGGGGAACTCGGCGCTCAGATAAGCATCAAATTCCCTCCTGGAGCCAGCCCTTATGACAGCGGCACTGCTCTGGCGAAGATTGATACGTTGTTAGGAGATGGGCAATGGGACATTATCTACTTCAACTACGGCATCGGCGATTTGTTTTACAGAGATCCGGCAACCAAGGAGATCCGTGTCATGTGCAAGAGCAGCGGCGGGGTGCGCGTCTCTACGCCCGAGCAGTATGAAAAACAGCTTGATGCACTGGCGCTACGCCTCAAAGCAACCAAAGCCAAACTGATTTGGGGGAACACCACGCCGTTGATCACCCTCTCCGCTTGGGCCCAACCTTTACGTGACAGACTTTTCGAAGCTAAATCGGAAGTTGAATACAATGCGATTGCTGCCCGTGTGATGGCGAAACACAACATACCGGTAGTTGATCTTCACAGCCATGTGATGGACCAGTTCAAGCCGGATGAAGCGCACCCTCACTACTCCCTATACGCGGGAGTGATGGCAAAAAAAGGCCAGCCACTGCATGCGCCGCTGGTGCAGGTGTTAAAAGACGCCGCGAGCGACATTCGTTGATCGTTAGAATTTCATTCAAGCGATCACAGATTTTACGAGATTTCCCGCCACATCCGTCAGTCTGAAGTAACGGCCTTGGGATTTGAAGATCAGTTTTTCATGCTCGACTCCCATGAGATGGAGCATGGTGGCGTGAAGGTCGTGGACATGAACGCCGTCGGAGACGATGTTATAGCCATAATCATCGGTGATACCGTGGGTGTAACCGGCTTTGACTCCTCCGCCAGCCATCCAGATACTGAAACAACGGGGATGATGGTCGCGGCCGTAGTTGTTCGCGCTGATTTTTCCTTGGCAGTATGCGGTCCGGCCGAATTCCCCACCCCACACGACGAGGGTGTCTTCTAACAGGCCGCGTCTTTTAAGATCGATGATCAATGCGGCGGAAGCTTGGTCGGTTTGTTTGCATTGCCGACTGATGCCGCCTACGACATCACCATGCTGATCCCATCCTTGGTGGAAAAGCTGGACGAAACGCACATCGCGTTCGATGAGGCGACGTGCGAGCAGACAATTAGCGGCGTAGGTTCCGGGTGTTTTACTATCGGGGCCGTAGAGGTTGAAGGTTTCCTCGGTTTCATTCGAGAGATCCGTGGCATCTGGAACGCTGGTTTGCATTCGGAAAGCCATTTCGGCTTGAGCGACACGGGCGTCGATCTCTGGATCGAGCTGTTGCTCCGCTTGATAGCCATTGAGTTTCCCAAGTGCGTCCAACATGCCGCGCCGGACGTGAGGTGAAACACCTTCCGGATTTGTTAGATAGAGGACCGGCTCCTTACCTGCCCGGAACTGCACGCCCTGGTGTTCACTGGGAAGAAAGCCGGAGCCCCAGAGGCGGGAGTAAAGAGGTTGATCACGCGAGGCGTTTTTCGAAACGAGAACAATGAATGAGGGAAGATTTTGATTGAGGCTGCCAAGACCGTATGACGCCCACGCGCCCATAGAAGGTCGTCCGGGAATCTGATTGCCGCTACAGAAGAAAGTAATGGCGGGATCGTGATTGATCGCCTCGGTGTGCATGGTGCGGATGACACAAATTTCATCTGCGATTTTTTGGGTGTAAGGAAGAATGTTGGAAATTTCCATGCCGGATTTCCCATGTTTGGAAAAATCCGTGAATGACCCGGCCATGGGAAGCAGGCTCTGGTTACCACTCATCGTGGAGAGGCGTTGGTTGCCGATGATTTCCTTGGGCAATGCCTTACCATGACCGCTGCGCAGGAGAGGTTTGAAATCGAACGTTTCCAAATGCGAGGGTCCGCCGGCTTGGAATAGATATATTACTCGTTTCGCCTTGGGTGCGATGTGAGGCGCGCCTAGAGAACCCATGGATGCCGCGCTGGCATTTGAACCTAACAAATTCGACAAAGCCAATGCACCTATGCTGAATCCGGCCTTGCCAAGAAAGTGACGCCGCGAATGGCGCATGAGATCATCGTAAGTTGGAACAACAGGTTTCATGGAAGATCAACGGTTGGTAAGGGCTGCATCGGAGGTAAGCAAAGTGGAGCAGACAAGTGTCATGGCTGCGAGTGCGGGATTGTCCTCACCGCACACCGATTTTGCGGCTGCCATATTGGCAGTGAAATGCGCGAGTTGCTGAGCGTAAAGATCGCGAAGGATGGTCATTTCCTCTGCTGCTGGCTGGCGTGATGTCAGCCAGAGAAATGCGTGCTGAATTTGCGGATCGAGTCCGCTTGGCTGTTCCTTGGTGACGCGTTTGGCAAGGGACTTGGCGCATTCGAAAAATCCTTGATCATTGAGGAAAAGGAGAGGCTGTAGAGGCGTGTTGGTGGCGAGTCGGCGCGGTTGGCAAATCTCCCGACTTCCAGCATCCAGCGTGAGTAGGCTTGGTGGTGGCGCGGTGCGTTTGCGGTAGGTGTAGAGAGTGCGGCGGTAGCGCCCTTCGCCTGTATCAGGTTTATAGTCACCACCGGATGCCCCGGACTCCGACCAGACGCCTTCGGGTTGCCAAGGTTTGACGCTGGGACCACCCAATCGTTCAACTAACAGACCTGACGCAAGCAACGCCTGATCGCGAATGGCCTCGGCGGATAAACGATAGGATGGGCCGCGTGCTAACAGTTGGTTTTTAGGATCGAGTTCCTGCTTCTTCTTCGAGCTTGCTGACGACTGCTGAAATGTGGCGCTCATGAGCATGCGTTTGATCATTTGTTTCGTATCCCAGCCGTTATGGCAGAAATCGTGAGCCAAGGTATCTAACAATTCCATGTGAGAAGGTGCATCTCCCTGTAGTCCGAAATTTTCCTGAGTGGCGACGATTCCATTTCCGAAACACATCATCCAAAGTCGGTTTACCGCGACGCGTGAAACGAGGGGGTTCTTTGGATCGGTCATCCATTGTGCAAGTCCAAGGCGGTTCTTGGGCGCTTTTGGGTCAAAGGGAAATACCGCCTTGGGCGGAGCCGCTTCGACGGGTCGGTTGAGATCTGGAGACGCATAGTCGCCACGGGTGAGAACATGAAATTGCTTGGGATTTGGAGATTCCTTCATCACCATGATCAGTGGCAATTTAGCTTCAAAATCATCCTGCAGACTTTTGCGTGCGGCGATGACAGCCTCGCGCGCTGTCGCGATTTCTGGATCCACACGTTCCAGATAGTGTGTGCGCATGGCTGCCTTGGCGATTGTATCCCCTGTTTTGGCGGCTTGGAAGGCGGCCTCTAACAAAGGTGCATTGAGATCAGCCACTTCCAATGGTGAAAGTGGTTGGCGGAAGATCTTGATTTCATCGATCCGTCCATCGGTAAACCCACGATCGTCGCGAGGTCTCGCGCCGACACGCATGGCTTGGGCGGTGATGTTCTTGTCGAGGTGATCGTGCAAGACCTTGGTTGCGATAGGTTTGCCATCGAAATACATTTTTAATCCTTGAGCGCTCGAGGAGCCATCATAGCTGACGGTCACATGCACCCATTTCGCAACGGGAAAGTCCTCTGTGGTTTCGATGGAAACGGCACAGCCCGGCCATAGATGGATGCAACTCCAGCGCAGCTTGCCTTTTTCCATCAGCATTTCGAATCCGGCCGCGTCCGCCATCTGCGAGAACAAAGGGGGGCCGGTATGTATGATTGCGGCTCGTTGTTTTTTATCAGGAGTGAACAAGCGCATGGAGATGGTTAGAGGTTGATGACGGGTAATGCCTTTCACTCCATTGAGCAGCAGAACCGTATCTCCATCGAACTGCACAGCACCCTTGATAGCTCCTTCCACAGGTTTAAGCTCTCCACCCGATATGCTCGCAGGTTCTGCGGAAGGGATACTGTTCGTTATGATTTTCTCATCACCCGAGTTCAATGGGAAATGATCGGATGGGGCGGTTGGACTTAACGATGGTGTGGCCGCCAACCATTGCTCAAATGCCGCATCGCGGCTGATGAGCGTTTTTTGAAGCGCAGCTTGAGCAGTTGTTAGAGCAGCCTGTCGTTTTTCCAGTTCGGCAACCTGAGCAGGCTCAAACATTCTCATCGAAGGCTCGGGTGCACTGGTTGAGATGGAATATGGCTTCAAGCCAGATTCGTCGATTTGGCCAAACATGGCACTCATGCTGTAGTAATCCGCCTGAGATAGAGGATCGTATTTATGGTCGTGGCATTTGCTACACTCCAATGTTAGACCAAGGAATGCGGTGCCGGCTGTATGGACGCGATCTGAGACGTATTCCTGTCGGAATTCCTCTTCGATGGAGCCACCCTCTTCGGTTTGGCGGTGAAGTCGGTTGAACGTGGTTGCCAGACGTTGTTCCTGCGTGGCGTTCGGCAATAGGTCGCCAGCGATTTGCCAGGTGAGAAACTTATCGTAGGAAAGGTTGTTGTTGAACGCATTGATGACCCAGTTCCGCCATGGCCAGACAAAGCATTCTTTGTCGGTCTGATAGCCATAGGTATCTGCGAAGCGTGCAACATCGAGCCAATCGAGGGCCATTCGTTCTCCGAAGCGAGGTGAAGCTAAAAGCGCATCCACCTGCTTTTCATAGGCGTTAGGTGAAGTGTCATTTACAAATGTAGCGATCTGTTCCGGTGAGGGCGGCAGCCCGGTGAGCACGAAGGAAATCCGCCGCAAGAGTGCTGCTTTGTCCGCTTGTGAGTTGGGCGGGAGATTTTGTTGCTCAAGTTTTTCAAGAATAAAGCGGTCGATATCATCTCGCGGCCATGACGCGTTTTTAACGACAGGTGCGGGATGCTTTTTGGTGGGAATGAATGCCCAGTGTTCAGCATAGACGGCACCTTCTTTGATCCAACGAATCAAAACATCCCGTTCGTTCGCGGTCAGTGGACGATTCAGCTTGGGCGGGGGCATGATTTCATCGGGATCTTTCTCGTGAATCCGCGTGAAAAGTTCGCTGGCCTTGGGGTTTCCCGGCACGATGGCCTGTTTGCCGCTTTCCAGCTTCGCTGTCGCACCTTCGAAAGTATCTAGCCTCAATCCCGCCTCGCGCTTTGCGCTGTCCGGTCCATGACATGAAAAGCATCGATCCGAGAGAATCGGGCGCACTTCACGATTATAATCCACTTCGCCTTGGAGCAGCGGAGTGAAGAACAGTAGACTGTAGCCAAAAGCGCGTGTCATTGGGTTCTCATTAATGTCTCATTTTAACATTTCTTTCAACTACTCTACTTCTGGGTCATTAAGTCATAACATCAGGCTAGGGCTGCACGCCAACCATTCTGGCGAATATCTTGCCGGTTCCCCCTGCAGCGCTGGAGGGAATCGTTGCCTGTATCTGGTTGTGATCGGTGCCATTAATAGGTGCGACCACAAAGTTCACTCCAGCCACCGAACCAGTTGCATCAGGAACGACAATCGTGTGGCTTGTCCATGGATCGGTTACTCCCATATCACGGCTGTATTGCAGTGATAGAACCGCCGTGCCGCGCTTGGTGTTCTTGAGCATTTTGAAGGATAAGGACAGATTTCCGCTACTACTTGTAGCCTGTGGCAGGAATGGATTTCCATTCTGTTGGGGACTTGTCGCTCCTAACAGCCAGCTCAGGCCATTGGCCATGCCATCGCTGTTAGAATCGCCATTGAACGAGGCATCGATCCACTGGCCAAGGTTTGCTGTGGCGAACCATTCATCGTAGGGAGAGTTAAAGGCCCACTGGGCATAGAGCGTGACGTTCGCTGAGCCTATGGCGAAGGTGTTGCCTGCCGCACGGGCGATGCCAGTGCCGTTTGCTAGCGTGTTCCAACCCGTGAAGTTACGGCCTGTCTTTGTCAAATTGCCTGTGTTGCCTAGCACAGTGACTGTTGCAGCATTGGAATAGAAATTGGTATCCACAGGTTCATTTCCGCCGGTGCTGCCATTGCCGTTGTAAACAACCGAATACTGACCAGAGGGATTCACCTTGATAACCACATCATCGGTGATTGGACCATAGGTATCATTCGCAGTGAGTCGGAAAACATAGGTTCCTGAAACTGTTAGGCTCACGGTTGTATCTACAGAAGATGGGCTGGCAATTGGAACCGTTGCAGGACCTGATACCAGCGTCCATGCAGTCGTAAGCGGATCGGCATTCGGATCATTGACCGTGGCGTCGAGATTAACGGTTACGCTGGGCGTCGTAGGCGCGACGCTCTTAAACGGATGAGCAGCAGGCAGGTTCGCAGTCGTTCCCCACTTGTGGGCGAGGTAACCTTCCAGTTTTTCGCGGTTTGTGGCATCCACCGTGCCGTTGATGATGATAAACTCACCGATTGTCGTATCTTGAGACAAGCCGTCGATTCCTCCCACATGGATATTGCCAGTCGTGGCAACCGAGTGTCCTGAACTATCACCAATGAGCAGACTTCCGTTTTTGTGAACCTGCTGAACATTCGCTCCCGTTGAACAATAGAAACTCGATAGGAGAACATTTCCCTCACTTACGCCGGAGCTGGCGCTAATACGATTTGGTACAGCGACATCACCACAATCAAAATATACATTGCCGTCAGCCCAGGGAAAATGTGAAGACCAGCGATTCGCAACATCGAGAGTGCCTGTAAGGGAGAACAAAGCGCCTTGCTGTATGGAATCGACCTTGTGCACTGCGATTACTAAGGCGTTGCTGACCGTAGCACCGAATGGATTGCTTGTCGTGGTCATTTCATCATATGTAAAATCCAAAGCATTACGGCCATTGATCAATGATCCTGTGGTGGGGCGGTATGCAGCATTCCCCTGTATCAAGTGCAGGCTGTTACCGCTCTTGTCTTGCCACTGGCTGACTTCACCGGATGAAGCTGTGAGGGTGGTTGCATCCGCCGCATCATACCATCCAGTGGTAGAGATGTGTGCAGGAGTCCAAGGTATTGAGCCGCTGAGCGACACAGCCTGATCCACCCCGGCGTAAACCACAGGTGCGATGTTGTCATCGTCTCTGATCGTCGCCGTATGAATCAGCGATGCACCCTTTGCCGCATTCGTTGGCGTGCCTATTGTTAAGATGACTGTTTCGCCGTTCAATTCATGAATGGAATCCGGCGTGATTGTGATCGTTGTAGTTCCCGTCGTTGATCCTGCCGTAATCGTGATTTGGCTGTTACCAATCGTGTAGTCAGCACCCGTGGCCGTACCCCCTGTCACCGTAAATGGAACCGTAACATTCTGAGGTGTAACCGATGAGAGCTGCGCGGTAAGTGTTAGCGTGCCGCTCTCGTTTGCCGAAGCTTGGGTTGCAGTAGCCCATGTAATGGACGGCCAAGGATCCAAACGATGAAACGGAACGGGGCGTTCGTACGATCCATTTGGAAACTCAACACCTACAGCCAAGTTATCACCGCCGGCACCTTCTTTATGCAAAGCGCGAATGTAGTAGCGTTGGCCAGCCGTCAATGCGATTGCAGCCGACTTTTGACTCAAATACTTGCTCCACTCCCGACTGTTCGTCCAATCTGTGACGCTAGCAATCTTCACCGCACTTGCCGTGGTGGAATCCGTGCTTAACCACAACTCGCTATTATCATCACTGGCAATATAAAATCGATAATTGCCTGTAGTCGGTGCGATAAAGTAACCATGCATTCGCTGGCCATAGTTCTCGGCCCAATCAAGCGGCGCTTCAAAAAGTGTGGCGATTGTTTCCGTTCCAGTAGGACTATTGGGATAGGCAGCATTAGTTGTTAGACTGGCAACCGTTGATCCGGAAATACCTGTCCACCAGTCACGTGTGATGCCGCTTCCTGGACCATTTGCTGGCAGAGGAATGGTCGTAGCCGTAAAAAATTTTCCGGTCACGCTCGCGCTGGCGACTGAGACGCTTGTGATTGTTGAAGGTGAAAAAGACGTCCCAAGCAGCAAAGGGGTCAGCGTATAAGTTCCATTGGGGACGTTCAAAATTGCGTAATTACCCAGACTATCACTGACGGCGGAGCGGGCGCCGTCGCTAACAGTCACACCTGCTTGTGGCACACCGGAATTCGTAATATTCCCTGAAATCGCATAGGTCCCGGCGTTTACGACGTTTACATAGATATACTTGGTTACCGTGCCACCCTTCATGTCCGAGACAATACAGGTTACCCGCTTGGAACCGTTTGTAGCCCAGCTTTTAGTGACCGTCGAAGCGTTCGTGCCAAAGGTGTTGTCACCAAAATCCCAGTGATATGCCAGTGTGTCACCATTTGTATCGCTCGCAGTCGCTGTAAAATTTACAGCCGTATTCGCCTGCACCGTTGTGCTGCTGGCCGCCAGTGACAGAGTGGGCACGGCATTTCCGGAAAATGTGCCGACGTTAACAATAACATCCGCCCAAAGATTTGGACTAGTACCGCCGCGCTCCTTCAAAGTAAAGTGGACACCTGCTGCCGTATCGGAGAAGGTTCGACCGACAGCAATTGAAGAATCGTCTATCCCATTAGGGCTGCCAGGAGTGGTATCCAGTAGTTGGGTACCACCATTGCTGTTGCTCCAGGGATCCCAAAGTAGCGTGACGCCATTCATAACCCAAGGCTCAGACGACGGTCGTACTGAATTTTGGCGATATTCCAGCCAATACGTGCGCTCCACATCCTTTACAAAAGTGATGCCATATTTATTTCCAGCGGAAAACGTATTCATATCGTGAGCGTAGATACGAAAGGTGCCGCTGGCTGTAACGGCAGTGGTGTTAGCTGTAGGTATCCAATCCAGAATATTCTTTTCGCACGCATTGAAATGACCGTATGGAAACGCACCCGAACCCATTTGACTGAAAAAATCTAAGTATTCCTGATTGCTACCGGGGCCTATCGTTGTGCCATCCGTTGTGCCCCAAAAGTTGGCGTGCCATAGGCCTAAATTGTGTCCAATTTCATGCGCGGCAGTGCCCGCATCTTGAGTTTTCAACATGTTGTTGCGGCCACCAACGCCAGCAACGCCGCCAAAATCACCTATGCCACCGTCATAGCGGATGGTTTCAAGCGTGTAATTCAGATAGTTGTATCCACCAGCCGCGGCAAGAGCTCGGGCTTCGTTAATGATCTCGTCCAAAGAACCATATTCCATCGCATTTTTAGACATCGTATATGTCGGTGTGAATGTGGTTGTGATGCTGGTCTTATTGTAGGAGTTCGCTTGAAAAAACGCATTCACCGCATTCATGTCGGTCTTTATGGGTGACCCTGACTGATCTTTATAGATGATCGAGATATAGAGTAGGGTTTTAGCTCCTTCGCTCCAAGCGCTGTATTCGATATCAGGATCCCTGGCCATTGCTGCGGCGAGCAGCTCATTGCCATAAGCGGCGATGTGGCCGCCTTGGCACAAGTAAACCATTTTACTGCCCTCCAACACCGCTACTGCGCCTTCTTTTTCCTCTGTGGGTTCTGTGGAAACTGGGCAGCTTGATTTTTTTCGAGCCGCCTTCATCACAGCAGGCTCAAATTCACCGACCTCCACTACCCTCAGCGGTGACTCGTTGATAGCAAATTTTCCATCGATCATGATACCATTCAACGGGATTGTCTTGTTATCAAAACGACGATCATTGCGTTGGCCATACGTGAATGCCTGATATGTGGTGCCACTAATGGTTGCCTGACGCATCATTGTAGCTTTTGGCTGAGGATCAAATTTCGTGGCGATCATGGTAACCAATTGACCTTCATTGCTGATGTGCTCCTCAACGTGCTTCCGAACCGATGGTGGCAGGTTTCTCCTTTGAACAACCGAAATCGTACGTTTGATCGCTTGTTCAGGATCGGCTTCAATCAGACGCACCATCTCGGTCTTGCGAGCCAACGCCAACTTCACGCCCTCAGCCTCAAGTTCTGCTTGTTTTGCTTTTGGCGCATCGATGTATGACTTTGCCCAAGCATCGAAATCGTTCCCAACCTTTGTCGATTCTGTTTCTGGTTGAATTTGATTAACCACTGATTGCTGTTCTGAACCGCTCTCCTCGATAGCCAAATCTTTATGAATTTCTTCAACCGATGAAAGGGAACCCTGGCGATTCGATTCATCAATACCAGCTTGCCTCCCCCGGAGCACAAGCAAGCCTGTAAAAACCAACAGAATCAATAGTAGCAGACTAAAGCCCAATTGCTTTCTTCTTGTGGATGGGTTTTTCATTCGTTAGATCAGATGAAAAAAGAATGATGGGCAGTTTTCAGATACACATTAAAACGTAGTGAGCAAATGGCAGCTACCACTAATGGCTTATTCAATAGCACTATAATCTCATATTTTATCTGGTGCTGATTCGTTCCATAGTTCTCTATGATTTAAACAAAAAGCCATCTGTAATGAAACGCACGATACATCTCTTCTGCAAACTTCTTTTGGTCAGTGCTTGCACTGCCCAGGCCTACGAAACCATCGGCTCTCTTGAGAGTCTTGATCCTCGCTTTGATAAATTAGTTTCAAGCGATGCGAAGATTGAGATTATCGCCAAGGGGTTCTCATGGATAGAAGGTCCGCTTTGGCTGCCGACGGAGAATGGTTTGGTATTTTCTAACATTCCACCCAACAAACTATGGAAGTGGACAGAGAAAGATGGAGCGGTCGAATATCTCCAAAAGAGTGGCTATCTTGGTGAGGTGCCCCGTCCGGACTTCAAAGGAAATTTTGACCAAGCGGGATCTAACGGTTTGGTTCTAAGTCCGAATGGAAAGCTGGTTCTCTGCCAGCATGGCTTGAGACAGATAGGTATGATGAAGTCCCCGCTCAATGCTCCAAAACCAGAATACGTCACGTTAACCAAAGAAAACCATGAAGGCAAAAAATACAATAGCCCTAACGATGCATGTTTCCACAAAGATGGCAGTCTGTTTTTCACGGATCCACCTTATGGAATGCCACAGGGCGCCGATGATAAAAATAGAGAGGTGAACTATTCGGGAGTGTATCGGCTTTCGAAAGACGGCAAAGTCACCTTGATCGATGATCAATTGGAGCGCCCCAATGGAATCGCGCTGTCTCCGGATCAAAATACTCTCTACGTCGCAAACTCCCATGATAGCAATGCCATCTGGATGGCTTATGAGCTCAATAAAGATGGTTCAGTGAAGAGCAAGCGGGTCTTAAAAGATGTCACCAAACTTGTTGGCAGCAGAAAAGGAATGCCCGACGGGTTGAAGGTGGATGACGAGGGAATGATTTATGCAACAGCTCCCGGAGGCGTTTGGGTGTTCGCGCCCGATGGCACACACCTTGGAACCATCGTCACCAAGGAATTTGCAAGCAACGTGGCGTTTAGTCCGGATAAAAAGACACTCTACATCACAGCGGACATGCTGTTGTTGCGAATCAAGTTAAGGCCTTAGTTGTGATCGATTACTCGCGGATGCGTTCGACCTTGCCGACGATGAAAGCAAAGCAGAATGCACCTAAAATAGCGGTGCTTGCGATATAGGCGATAGCGGGAGAAAAGTTAGTTCCTTTGACGAGGAATCCAATGACAATAGGGACGGTGATCGCAGAGAGGTTGCCAATGAAATTGAAGACGCCTCCTGTTAGTCCGATCAGACGTTCTGGGGCGATGCCTGAGACAAGAGACCAGGTGATAGAGGCGAGTCCGTTTCCGAAGAATGCAAGCGCCATGCAGGCAATGATAAGCGTGGGGCTCTCTACATAGTTAGCCCCAAAAATGCAGGTGGAGATTAATAATCCGGTGATGATAGGAGTTTTACGGGCAAAACCCTGAGAGTATCCTTTTCGCAGGAGAAAATCGGAGAAGAGGCCGGAGGTGATCACGCCGATAAACGCGGCTAAAAATGGAACCGAGGCAGCAAAGCCCGCTTTGAGGAAAGTAAAGCCACGTGCTTCCACCAGATACGTTGGGAACCATGTTAGAAAAAACCATAGAGTGGAGCTCATGAAGAACTGACCGAGGTAGATTCCCCAAAGTTTGCGGTGACGGAGAACGATGGTGAGGTCGCGCCAATTGAGGTTCACACGTTTGGATGTGGAAATATCTACGAGGCCACCGCCATCGCGAATGAGGGCGATTTCGGCGCTGTTAGCTGAAGGATGCTCACCGGGTTCGCGATACAGCCAAAACCAGATGATCGCCCAGACCAGTCCCACGACACCCGTGATCAGAAAAACCATTTCCCAGCTAAAGGTTTCTTGGAGAAACATGAGTGCAGGAGCTAGAAACGCGAGACCTACGAACTGGCCGGAAGTGTAGAAACCAATAGCACTTGCGCGTTCTCTATCGGGAAACCACGTGGTGACGACGCGGTTATTGATGGGGTATGCGGGGGCTTCGAATGCACCGACGGCAAGACGCAGCACGATGAGTCCAATGAAACTGCCAGCGAATCCAAGTCCGATGGTGGCTAGAGACCAAAGGGCGATGGCGGTAGCGTAAAGGATTCGCGGGCGGATTTTATCTACCAACCAGCCGCCGGGGATCTGCATAAGCGCGTAGGTCCAACCGAACGCGGAAAGGATGAACCCCATGTGCTGTTTATCAATTCCTAGATCTTTAGAAAGTTTGGGTGCGGCGATGGAGAGG
>JANPEG010000090.1:0-4408 GCA_031431855.1 Akkermansiaceae bacterium
TTCAACGCAAAGGTGACGCAGAGAATAAATAGGTTGGCGTTTCACCGCTCCACTTTGAATTTTAGATCACTAAACTTCGCGAACCTCATAAGTTTCCTCTGGTTCTTCTTCGATGATCCCTAGATCGACCAAGAAACGATCCGCGGTGTTGATGGTCAGTTCGAAATTCGAGTGGCTGACGTTGAAATTGAAGAAGCTGTGTTCCGCTCCATTGAAGTCGATCAACTGGCAGCGGTTGCCGCGCCATCTCATACGGCGGCAGAAGCTGGTGATTTCTGAAAATGGCGTGACCCGATCCGATGTGCCGTGGAAAAAAATCATCGGAGGTAGTTTTCTGCGGACGAGACGGCTAGGGCTGAATTTGGTGCTGATTTTTACGGAAGGAAAACGCTCGGAGAGCTGCCCTTTGGTCGTCGTATTAACCAGCGCGCTGAAGAGAATCAGCGCTTTCGGACGAAACGGCGGAGCTAAATCTTTGTCCTTTCTCATCCCTAATAGAAGTGAGAGATACGCGCCTCCAGCGGCTCCACTGTAAACCATTTTGGTCAGATCAATTCCTAGTTCACCTGCAGTCGCGTTGAGCCAGTTCAGGGCGAAAAATGAATCATCAATCGCATCAAGCGGAGTCGACTGATGTTTTGAGCTGATCCTATACTCGAAGCAAATTGCCACCATGCCGCGCGAGGTAAAGTGATGCGCGTGTGGAACGAATTGAGGCACCATGGACACATCCCAGAAACCGCCATGGAAGAAAAGGATCGCAGGTCTCGGAGCGCTGGCAGGTGCATCAGGAAAAAACACATGAGCAATGAGATCGAAGCCATTATGGTTCACATAAACGTAGGTAGTCGCGGATTTTAGGAGCTCTTTATCCCGTGATTCGCCGATCGGAGCGATCTTCTGTAATATTTGACTCATGATTCGTTAAGGCGTTTCCCGGAGGTTTTCAAAACGCATGGATTTGTTTGTTGTGATTTCACGGGGTTTGTCCAATCGTTTTGTTTATGAAAGGTCTAATTCTGAGTTTTATTTTGATTTTCCCCAGTATTTCGATGGCTGACGAAGCACTGCGAACCAATCTGGAGAAATCTTACTCTGTCTGGCGCGATTCACTGATCAAAAAGGATGTCCGTATTTGGCAGCAAGTGACCGCGGAACATCGTCAGGTGGAAGTTAAAAACCGGATCATTTCCGAGAAGCTTCCTTTTCCAGCTTCGGTTTTCAATCTGCCTGCGCCGCCGCCGCTTTTGAGCGGGTTAAAGTTTCTAGCAGCTAGTAAAAAAGGCTCTACTGCCAAAGCTGCATATTTTGGTAAAATTGATTTCGGTGTGGGTGGTGAACCAACCGAAAATCTGCTCGTGCTTTCATTCGTTCAGAGCGGAGATCGTTTTCTGTATGATAAGGCAGACTTCGTAAATCTAACAGCATTACCTGAAGTGCGTCAAGAATTGGCGGCAGGTGATATCACTTATCTGAAAGGTGTTCCTGAAGCTCAGCCGTCGGGAACCGTTCCAGCCACGCCTGCGGCGGTCCAGCCAGCGACGACGATCGCGAAAGTTTACGTGTTCTGCCCCGGTAGAGAAGTCGAGGTCTTGGTGAATAAAGTAAGTCGGCATAAATTCATCAATGGCAAAGAAGCTGAAACGGTGATCGGAGGTGCGCGTAATGGCTTGAATGAAGTCCAGTATTCAATCCGCAAACTTGAAGAAGGCACGGGCAAAGAGGCGCTGACGATCCGTGTGTATCTGCTTTCTGAAGTGGCGGGGGTTAAACCGATCAAAGCATTCGAATATCAGATTGATGAAAAAGGAACTCCTGCACCTCATGGTTCCGCTAATTTCGACCTCAACAAGGAATTGCTCACCAAACTCAAAGGAAAGTAGGTTTAGCCATGGATTTTTCAAAATGGCAGAACATAGATCCGCACCTCCTAGTCGGTTTGGTCAATACCGAGCTGCGGAATTACTCGGAATCCCTCGATGATCTGGTGAAAACCCATGATATATCTGAGGAGGACTTGATCGAGACATAGCGGGCGGCGGGGTATGAGTTTCGGGAGGAACAGAAGCAGTTTCGGTGAACCGAGCATTTTTCTAGAGGGAGGGAGGAGGAAATGGAGATGAGGAGGGAAAAACCTAAACATACCCATTTTTCATAGAATCAGCTCCCTGCCTCCTTTTTCTCCTCCCTCATTTTTTAAAAAAGCCCGAACCTTTCTCAGACTTTACCAGAGATATTAGCCCATTTTCAGGTTTCGATTTTGGGTGCTTGCGCGCGTGCGGGGGATACTTTAGAAAGCCGTAGTAATTATGGCAGCAGGATACACCGAAGACGACATCAAGAGTTTGGACTGGCGCGAGCACATTCGCCTTCGCCCCGGAATGTATATTGGAAAACTGGGTGACGGATCAGCTCCGGAGGATGGGATCTATATTTTGCTCAAAGAAGCCGTGGATAACTCGATCGATGAACACATCATGGGTCACGGCAAGGAAGTGAAGATCGAGATCGACGACGAAGGTCGGGTCGAGGTGCGAGATTTCGGACGGGGGATTCCTCTCGGGAAACTTTTCGACTGCGCAGCACAAATCAACACCGGCGCAAAGTATGACAGCGAGGCATTTAAAAAATCGGTCGGCTTGAACGGGGTGGGTATCAAAGCAGTGAACGCCTTGTCATCATTTTTCGAAATCCAATCCTGGCGCGATGGTGAAACCAAAGCCCTAGAGTTTTCCCAAGGCCAGCTGACCGTGGATATGAAAAAGCCACGCAAGGATAACGAGGTAAACGGAACGCGGCTGGCGTTTGAAATCGATCGATCCATCTTTCCCGTTAAAACCCGCTTCCGCGATCCGTTCGTGGAAAAAATGTGCCGGTATTATTCTTACCTCAATCCGGCGCTCACCATAATTTTCAATAATAAAAAATTCCGCTCTAAAGATGGTTTGCTAGATTTGTTGCGTGAGGAAATGGAAACCGAGGCTCTCTATCCGCCTATTCATCTCATCGGTAATGACATTGAAATCGCCTTCACTCATTGCGCGGAGAGCAGCGAGGATTACTACACTTTCGTCAACGGCCAGAACACTTCGCAAGGCGGTACTCACTTAGCTGCTTTCCGTGAAGCGTTGGTACAGGTGATTCGTGGGTTTTACAAAAAACAATACGATCCATCGGACATCCGCGCTGGCATCGAAGCTGCGATCTGCGTGCGTATTATCGAGCCGGTTTTCGAATCGCAAACCAAGACCAAGTTGGGTTCCTCTACGATTGCTCCTGAAGGCGAATCACTGAGAACCTTCATCTTAAATTTCCTCAAATCATCGTTGGATAACTATCTCCACAAGCACCCGCAAGTGGCCGAAGCGATCCAGAAGCGCATCCTCGCCGCTGAGCGTGAGCGTAAGGATTTGAAAGGGATTCAGAAGATCGCCCGCGAGCGCGCACGTCAGGCAAAAGTGCATAACAAGAAACTCCGTGATTGCCGGGTCCGTTTCGATTCCAAGCACAAGCGTCGGGAAGAAAGCACTTTGTTCATCACCGAGGGTGACTCCGCATCGGGTTCGATCACCAAGAGTCGCGATGTGGAAACTCAGGCTGTTTTCTCGCTCCGTGGTAAACCGCTGAATACGTATGGTCTGCCACGTAAGATCGTTTATGAAAACGAAGAGTTCGCACTGTTGCAGGCGGCATTGAACATCGAAGATGGAATCGAAGCGCTGCGTTACAATAAAGTCGTCATCGCAACCGATGCCGATGTCGATGGCATGCACATCCGTTTGTTGTTGCTGACCTTCTTCTTGCAGTTTTTCCCAGAGATGATCCGCGATGGTCATCTTTTCATTTTGCAAACGCCGCTGTTCCGCGTGCGGAGCAAAAAGGAAACAATCTATTGTTACGATGAAGAGTCGCGTGTGAAAGCTATCGCGAAGCTCGGTAAAACTGCAGAGATCACGCGCTTCAAAGGTCTCGGAGAAATTTCACCCGACGAGTTCAAATTCATGATCGGTCCCGACATGCGTTTGGATCCCGTGGAATACGAAGAAGGCAAAGGCGTGAAAGAGCTATTGGCATTTTACATGGGTAAAAACACCCCGAGCCGTCAGGATTACATTATCGAGAACTTGCGTGAGGATGTGGATCGGCAGGTGGCGTGAGGAATCTACGCGAATGGGGACAACCATTCTAGGTGTCATATCAGCCGCATTCGGTGAAATGTTTTCATTCTCCGTTCGGTATTGTTCTGACTATGAAAAAACTCCTCGCTCTTGGGTTCGCTGCTATTCTGAGTTCTTGTGCCACGCTTGCGCCTCCCGCGCCCAAAGGTTCGGTGGATCATGTGGTGCTGATGTGGCAGAAAAATCCCGGCAATCTCAAGGATCGCAAACAGCTTACTGACTCCATTGAG
>JANPEG010000091.1:0-3322 GCA_031431855.1 Akkermansiaceae bacterium
GGATGAAGACCGTGCCGCTCACCGCGACGAGGCCGAAGAATAGGATCACAAAAATTTCCCCCATTCCCCGATACGCCAAGGGAAACGGCCCGCCGGTGTAGCCGTAGGCAAAAAACAGCGACGGCAACCCGATGACGATGACCGGCCAGCCGCGCGCCTGATAGAGCAGCAGCCCACAAATCACGGCGAGTCCCAGGAATAAACCGCCCAGCCCCATCACCGTCTGCGGCGTCATCAGGCCTGCCGCAGTGACTCGTGTCGGGCCGAGCCGGCGCGCGGTATCCGCGCCTTTTTTGGCGTCGATCGCATCGTTGAAAAAATTCGTCGCGATCTGAATGCAAAGCGCACCGAGTAAAGTGCACGTCCAGAGCCATGCATCGAAATTTCCTGTCAGCTTCCACGCCAACACCCCACCCAACCAAACTGGAACCAGCCCAGCCGCCAAGGTTTTCGGCCTCGCACCTGAGACCACTGCTTTCACTAAAGTTCCAAAACTCATCACTTGCCGCTAAGTGAAAACTGCAATCGCCCATCACGCGACTCCAAATCGTTCGTTATTTTTAGACCGCGAATTCACGATTACGTTCAATCACAAACCCACCCGAATCTCCGCACTCGCCTTCCGAGCTTTTTCCCTCGCCTTTTCAACATCCGCACCTCGCGCCAGAGCAACACCCATGCGGCGTTTGCCGGAGACGTTGGGCTTTCCGAAGAGGCGGATCTGCGTGTCGGGTTCAGCGAGGGCGTTTTCCAAATTGGCGTAGGTGATGGATTGGGAATCGCCTTCAATAAGCAAAACCGCCGAAGCCGACGGTCCATACAGACGAATTTCCGGAATGGGCAGACCGAGGATCGCACGCGCGTGCAGAGCGAACTGCGAGAGATCCTGGGAAATCATCGTCACCATGCCGGTGTCGTGAGGACGCTGCGAGACTTCGGAAAAAATAATCTCGTCGCCTTTCACAAACAGCTCGACTCCGAAAATGCCGCGCCCCCCAAGAGCATCGGTGACAGCGCGCGCGCATGAAATCGCTCGCTCACGCGCGAGCTCACTCATCGGTTGCGGTTGCCAGCTTTCGCGATAATCGCCATCGATCTGAATGTGTCCAATGGGTTCACAAAATGAAGTCCCACCCGCATGACGCACGGTGAGTTGCGTAATCTCGTAATCGAAATCCACAAAGCCCTCAACGATGACTTTGCCTTTTCCTGCGCGTCCGCCTTTTTGTGCGTATTCCCAAGCCGACTGAATATCCTCAGGACGTTTCACCGTGCTCTGGCCTTTTCCAGAAGAACTCATGATGGGTTTCACCACACAAGGCAGCCCGATCTCCGCGACCGCAGCATGAAATTCCTCTTCGCTCGCTGCGAACCGATAGGGCGAAGTTTTCAAACCCAGCTCCTCAGCCGCAAGACGTCGGATGCCTTCGCGGTTCATCGTGAGTTGCGTCGCACGTGCCGTGGGGATGACTATGGCGAGTCCTTCATTTTCAATTTCCGCAAGCGTATCCGTCGCGATCGCCTCCACCTCCGGAACAATGAAATGCGGTTTTTCCAACTCGATCACCGCGCGTAACGCAGCGCCATCTAACATCGAAACAACATGCGACCGATCCGCCACCTGCATCGCGGGAGCGTTTGCATAACTGTCCACCGCGATGACCTCGATCCCGTAGCGTTGCAACTCGATCACTACCTCCTTACCCAGTTCGCCTGCACCACAGAGCATCACACGCGTCGCGCCATCAGTGAAAGGAGTGCCTATACTTGCCATGTCGCTAAGATAAGAACGAGATCTTGATGGGGCGAATAAAATTTTAATCTCTTAAAAATCCGTTCCTTTTTCTCCCAGATCCAACTCTTTGATCCAGATGTTCCGATACCGGACATCGTGCCCCTCGCATTGGAGTTTGATCCCGCCGGGCACATCGGTGATTCCTTTGCCGCCATCATTTCCTCCGTCGATTCCAGAATTCGCGCCGCCCCATACCTGATTGATGGTAACATCCTGATGCACTTTCTCACCGTTGAAATAGACCGTGACTTTCGCCCGCTCCGTTAACTTACCTTCGCTGAAACGTGCCGCACGAAACACGATATCATAAGAATTCCATTGCCCGATTCCCTTATACAAATGATACGGCGATTCCGTCTCGTTGATGACTGCTGCCATCCCGTGTTTGGTCTTATCACCGTCCTTGATTTGGATTTCATAGCGATTCTGTAAATATACCCCGCTGTTTCCACCCTTGTTGTTGACCAGAAATTCAACATGCAAACGGAAATCGCGATACTCCTTCTTGGTCACAATATCCGCTGATCCGAACTTGCCACCCGCTGCCGCAGGATCATCCGTTTGCATGGCGGTTCCCTTATCCACCGTATCCTCGACAATCTTCCACTTGATCGGCATCGCCGATGCAAAACGCGGCCCCTCCCAATATTTCCATTTCGCATCCAACATCTCCCGCGTTCCGTCAAAGATCACCTCAGCCCCCTCAACCGGCTTTGCGCCCAAACCCACCTCAGCCGCATTCACGGAAACCAAACCCAACATCATTAATGCGAATATTTTCATCACGGCAGATTACGGGAGAAATCCGCCGTGTGTTTCACCGAAAGGAACAAATAGGACCGCGATTTCCAAATCGCGACCTCAGATACAATGCCACAGCCGTTGGATCATTCCCCAGACTTGATCGGCCCCATTTCCATCAATTTCTCGATATGGGAAACAAGAGCATTTGCCATGACCTCATAGCCTGCGGGCGTGAGGTGTGTGCCGTCGGTAAATAACTCGACCTTGAGTGTGCCATCCGCATTGAGAAAACGCTCTGCCAGATCGAGAAATACCACTTCATCTTTCGGATATTGGTAGCTGGAGAGAATGCGGTTAGTCTCGCGACACTTCGCCCACTTTGCTTGGTCCTTCACCGGTAAGATACCAAGCACGATCACACGTGTCGTCGGTAGCTTGCTGCGAAACGCCTGCGCGACAGCTCGCACACCATCCGCAACTTCACTGGGCGGCGTGTCTATCCCAAGGTCCCACTTCACCTTGCCGCCATCGCTCTGCTTGACTACGTAATTGTTCGTGCCGCACAGCAAGACCGCGACACGCGGTGCCTGACCTTTCGCAAAATCAAGATTACCCTTCGTCGCCCGATAAAGCATCACCGGCGTGATGTCTCCGGAGTTACCCATGTTGATCGGATTGTACTTCGCAAACTGCTTTTCCCAAACCGCTTTGCCTTCAGCCTTTCCTATCGACCACCCAAGTGTGATGGAGTCGCCGAAGAAAACGACCTGTGAGCCATCAGCC
>JANPEG010000092.1:0-21612 GCA_031431855.1 Akkermansiaceae bacterium
CCAGAGCGTAATCTTGGCTAGTGCCGGAAATTTTCTCCTATCCTGCGACTCCAAGCGCTTAAGCATTTGCGGCACGCTTGGATGATCTGGCTCAAAAGTTTCTGCCAAAATCTGCGCCGCAGAAAGTTTCATCTCAACATCATCAGCAAAAGGTTGCGTGATCGAATCGATGAGTGGATGAGTTTCTGGGAGCATGATGGTCTATATTACTCAAACGTGTATTGCTTGTCTTTAACGCCGGTGTTGGGTGGGACGCGGTTTTGTTCGAAGAGGTCGTAGCCGGTTTTGAGGTTTTTCCAGAAGTCATGATGCTCGCTGGAAGCGGCTTTTTGCATACGTTCTTCGTTCATTCTGAAGGGAAAAATATGGATGCGGAAGAAGGGTTGTCCGGCATTGAGAGCGGCTTGGCAGAGGGCGTAAATTTCTTCGATCTTTTCATCAGTCATGGCGAGGCAGCCGATGGAAACATTGGAGCCATGGACCATGATGTAAGAGCCGGTGCGGCCGTTGGCGCGGTCGAAGGCGTTCGGGTAGCCGACGTTGAAGGCGAGGTGATACGCGCTATCAGGTTTCATGGATTGTTGGCTGGAAAAATAAAAGCCCTCGGGGACTTGGCCATCTCCTTCCTGAATTTTCGGACCGAGATCACCACTCGCTGCAACAATAGGATAGGTGCGGAGGAGATCGTATGTTCCATCGTCGGTTTGCAGAAACACTTCGAGTTCGCGCTCTTCCTTGAATGCGCGGATAAAAACAGGCTTACCCATTTTCATTTTTTTCTCTTTCATAAGTGTCGGTAAATCTAACGAATCTAGCCGCTCTGACTCAAGATCGATTTTTTCAGGTTTGTCGAAAATATTTAGAACATCTTCATAAATCGATTTTTTGTCCTGATGGATATTTTTCGGAATCTTCGTATGGAAATCACTAGGCTCAGGCTCGCGCTTTGTGGATTTCAATTGCGTAACTCGGAGCTCTTCATCTGGTGGTTCTATGGGTACGGGCTCGCGTATGGGTTTCTCAATGTGAAGGAGGTGAGGCAAAACTGCGACCACAACGCTACTGACCAGAATAAAGATGAGAATTTGTGACTTGGAAGGCATGCTTATTATTTTATTAGGCATTCATAGATCTTTTCAGCAAGCCATGCTTCGTTTTCCCATGGCACGCGGTGACCTGCGGTGGGGGCGATGGCTAGGGAAAAGTTTGGAGATTTCGCGGCGGCTTCCTGGGCTATGGCGGAAAATTTTTCATCATGCTCACCTGCGATCCAGAGCACGGGGATTTTGATTTCTGGTAGGCGATCCCATAAGCTTTGCTGATTCCCAACCGACCAATCAACAAAGCTACGTGCGATTTCACGGCGACGTTGGATGAGTTTCTTATCCTCCCGTTCGTCGCGCAGTGAGCCACCGAGGATGGGTTGAGTGCTCCATGCGGATAGGAAATCCGACCATGATTCGGTTAGGGCGCGGGTTGCCCATTGTGCGTCTTGGCTGCGGCGTTCGGCGGCTTCTTGAGTATCCCGCAGACCTGGGTTTGCGGAAATGATGACAGCCCCATCCCATGGCCCGCCTTCTAACAATGCGTGCAGCGCAAGGCGACCGCCCATCGAGTAACCGATCAGGATGCGGCGCTGACTTCTGGAAACTTCACCTGTGGCATCGGCGTTGAGGCGCTTCCCAAACTCTGGCATGGAAACGCTTTCGCATTGGAGAAACCGCCAGAGATCAACCGCGCGAGTGGATATCCCGTGTTTGGCGAGACCTGAAGCAAACGAGCGCCAGTCTGATGCCGCGCCGACGGCACCGTGCAGGCACCAGCACTCGGTGGATAGGACGGCTTCGTCGGAAGCTTTCGCTGCGCGCTTCAGTGCTTGAAGAAGCTCGTCGGTTTGTTTTGTGGTATGGATCACCGGTGAATCGGAATGATGGAAGGGCCTTTCGCGGCTTTTTCCTTGGCCTTTTGCTCTTCTTCTCTCGCCTTTTTCTCTTCGGGAGTTTCGGTCACTTGTTTCGCCTTGGAGATGGCCTCCTCATATTGAGCGCGATTTTTTTCGATGATTTCATTAAACATTTCTGGGCCTTTGATTGCAACTAGTGCGCCAGCAGCGATCATAGCAATCAGCGGCAGACTGTAGATGATGGCGAGAATCCAACCGAGCGCCCCGAGTCTTTTATGTTCCGCGTAACCCGGAGGACAGGCGAACAAGCGATAGCCGAGCCAGATGTTTAAAAGTGGAACGAAGATTCCAAAAAACCACAACCGTGACATGGCGAGGTTTTGTAGACGTTGTACAATGGCGAAAATGCACAATAAAACTGGCAGAAATGCAATGCAGCCAACGACTATAGGGATGATATTTTCTGGCACGACGCTGCCCAACATTTTCGATCCAAAGTAGAGACCCACGTACCAGATGACGGGAAAAATGTAGACGAAAAAGAAAAATCCACCACGCGATGTCCCTTCCCATTCTTCATCTTCAAAGTTGTTTGAAGGCTCATCCTCAAACTCGCTTTCTTCGAAAGCTGACTTGGTATCACTTTCATCTTTTTTCTTTTTACTGTCTTTTTTCTCTGGACTCTCCGCACTGGTGTGTTTTTCAAACAAGCCCTCGACCTCTCCCGCTGAGATCCAATCCTCCATCCCTTCTTTCCATGCCATATCCAACCGAGGATTCAACTCATGTAGCTCAACCTTAGCTTTCAGTTCTTCAAGCGAGTAAGGGCCGGAGCGCTCGCCATCTTGAGTGATAAACCATGGTTTTAAATCTTCGGGTTCTTCCATGAAAACTGCTTATCAGAGAGAACTGGTACTGTCAACTTGGTCGCGCTGATTTTGCCCTGCTGTCAATCGTCCTCGACTCGTTTCCGTATCTCATGTCTTCTCTGAAAAATGTTCAAATCGATTGCCTCCATCTGCCTATTTGCAACTGCCGCCTGTGCTCCAAGTGCAAATGACAAACAGAACCAAGGTTGGCATACGCTGCGTTGGACTGAAAAACCCTCGTCGGACGGCGTTTCCCAACTGGCCGATCCAAAAGACCGCACGCAGTTCGATCTTGTAACAAGCTTTGATCAAGAAGCTCCTGAAACTTTTGGAGATCGTAAAGCTACGCTACGCGAAGGCGATTTGGTGGCTTACTGGATGAAAAAAGGCGAGGCCCGTCGCGCGATATTTAAAGGCTATTTCAACAGCATCGGCTACCGTTTGCTCAATTACGGTCATTTGGCGATCGTCGTGAAAGATCCGGAAAATAAAAACAAGCTGCGTTTGTTTTCCAGCCAGAGTTTTAAAGGCGCGAACATCCGCGAGGACATCAATACGCTCGAAGATCATAGCTGGGATTCGTATCGGCTAGATCAATGGGATCGCATCGACAAGAAACGGCTTTACGAATTTGTGGCGCTTGCGCAATCCAAAGCAGGTCACTGGGCGGGATATGATTTTTCCGGGATGTTTGCGCTGTGGAACTCGAATTTAAAACCCAGTGATTCCCATAAAATTGGGCGGGACTACATTTGCTCTACCATCGTGGTGGCAGCGCTATACTACTCAGGACTTGAGCTGGACGCAGTGCAACGCGATGGGTTGTTAGATTTGGTTTCGCCCAAACAAGTGGTCACCAGTAAAGGCAGGATCATCGCGTTGCCGGATGTGAAGTTGTGAGCACGTAGTTTGCCGACAGAATAATTTTCTCTCTTCAATTATCTCAATATTTCATTGGCAATTGGTATTTTCTGACTACTGTTCATTAGAACTTATGGAGCTTCAGTCAAAACTCGCCATTCTTGCCGACGCCGCGAAATATGATGCGTCCTGCGCCAGTTCTGGGGCAGTTCGAGGGAATTCGTTAAATGGAAAAGGTGTGGGTTCTACCGGAGGAGCTGGCATTTGTCACAGCTACGCACCCGACGGCCGTTGCATTTCTCTGCTGAAACTATTGCTCACCAATTCATGCATTTACGATTGCCATTACTGCATCAACCGTCGCTCCAGCAATGTCAGGCGCGCGGCATTCACGGCAGATGAGGTGGTCAAGCTGACCTTGGATTTTTACAAACGGAACTATATCGAAGGTCTATTTCTGAGTTCCGGCATCATTCGCAATGCGGATTACACCATGGAACAAGTCATCGCCGTCGCGCGCACCTTGCGAGAGGTGCATGATTTCCGCGGCTACATCCATTTGAAAACCATCCCCGAAGCCTCCGCCGAATTGATCGAAACAGCCGCCCGCTATGCCGACCGCATCAGCATCAATCTCGAACTTCCCACGCAAAAAAGTCTCGACTTGTTAGCTCCTGAAAAAAGCCTGAATCGCACCCGCCTAGCGATGGGCAACATCCGTCACAAGCTCGATGAAGCGCACGACCGCCGCAAAAACGGCGATAAAAAACTGCGTCACGCAACGGGCCAAAGCACGCAGGTCATCGTCGGAGCGGATGCATCCACAGATGCTGATTTTCTCGCCCGATCGGATGATCTTTATAGCAACTTCAAAATGCGGCGTGTTTATTACTCAGCCTTCAGTCCGATTCCTGAGCCATCGAAAATTTTGCCACTCAAAGCCCCGCCGCTCATTCGCGAGCATAGACTTTATCAAGCCGATTGGTTGATGCGTTTCTATGGTTTCAAAACCTCAGAAATTCTTACCCCTGAAACGCCGAACCTAGACCTGGATCTCGATCCGAAACTTGCTTGGGCATTGCGCAATCGCCAAGATTTTCCCGTCGACCTACAAACCGCTAGCCGTGAAATCTTGCTGCGCGTTCCCGGCCTCGGAGTCCGCAATGCCGACCGAATCATTAAGATACGCCGCTACACCCGCATCCGCCTCACCGACCTCACCCGCTTGCGTGTTTCAATTTCAAAAGTTCAGCCGTTCATCATCACCGCCGATCATCATCCGGACTCGATGCTGTTAGATTCAGATAAACTCCGCGCACGCTTCCTACCCAAGCCGGTGCAACTCGAACTTTTTTCTGCCTATGGAATGCGTTGATCCCGGAAAAAACTTTAATTCATGGCGAAAGGCCGCTCGCGATCTATTAGAGCGGCGTGTCGCTCCGCAAAATGTTTTATGGGAAACGGGTGGGTTGTTTGGTTCTTCCGTCGTTCGCGAAGAGCCATCGTCCTACCGCATTCCAAAAGTCCCTGCTGCATTTCTCGATCTCGCAGAAACCGTCGCCTACCACAACGATCCTGCCCGTTGGTCGCTTCTCTATCAGATTTTATGGCGCATCACCCACGGCGGCGAGCGCCACCTCCCCGCCATCGCGAGTGATCCAGATATAGCTGCCGTACGCCTCATGGAAAAATCGGTGCGGCGCGAGATTCATAAAATGCATGCCTTCGTTCGCTTTCGTCTGATCGACACCGATGCCGAAAGCGTACGCGAGCGCTACGCCGCATGGTTCGAGCCTGATCACTTTATTGTCGAGCCTGGCTCCACCTTTTTCAAAAAGCGTTTTTCTAACATGGATTGGAGCATCCTCACCCCAAAAGGTTGCGCGCATTGGAATGGAAAATCTTTAGTCTTCACTCTCGGCATCGCAAAAAATCCCATCGATAACCCAGACGAACTCGAAACCGCTTGGCTGACCTACTACCGCAGCATTTTCAATCCCGCTCGCCTAAAGATCAAGATGATGCAAACCGAAATGCCCAAGCGTTACTGGAAAAACCTCCCCGAAGCCGAGCTCATCGATGAACTCATCGAATCCAGCAAACCCCGAGTCGCCCAAATGCTTGCCGAAGAAGAACGCCCCGTGAAACCACGTCCGAAAAATGCTTACTTGGATAAGTTACAGGAGATGTCAAAGGAGGAAAGAGAGGATTGATTCCGCCGGAGGCCCTGGACTGCTGTAATCATTTGCAGCTCTTTGGGTTGGCTATATTTTATTGAACTTCGGGAAAATACCCCGCATGCCATTTCTAACAGTTCAAGCCTGAGAGCTGGGAATAAGAATCCCAGCAGTCCAGAGCCTGCGGCGCTTTTGCGATGCTTACACCGATATCATCCTCGCGCCTTCCGCAGGACGGCTGGCGAAGATTTCTGGAGGGAATCCAAAAGCTGCTTCATAGGATTTCACCAATGCGGCTGCGATAGCCTCAGCTTTTGCGGTTTCGCAGAGAGTGACGGTGGAGCCACCGAAGCCACCGCCGGTCATGCGGGCACCAATGACGCCGCCAACTGTACCGATTTCAGAAGCGGTTGTGACGAGGTGATCGAGCTCGGGGCAGGAGACTTCGAAATCGTCTCTGAGTGAGTTGTGACTCTCATACATGAGCTGGCCGAGCTCGGAAAAACTGCCTTGTTTCAAAGCATCAACTGCACCCATGGTCCGCGCAATTTCACCAACCACGTGGCGACTGCGACGGAACGTAACCTCACTCATCGCGGAAGACGCAGATTCGAGATCTTCTGGAGAAACATCCCGCCAACTCGATTTCCCAATCACTGCGAGACCGTCTTCGGTGCTTTTCCGGCGAGCAGCATAGCCACCATCCGAGAGCTCATGGGAAACTTTGGTGTTAGAGACGAGAATAGTAAGCGACGGATCGGTGAACGGCACGAGCTCGACATCTTTGGAGCGACAATCGATCAGCACAAGTTGGCCGTCTTTTCCAAACGCCGAAGCGAACTGATCCATGATCCCGCAAGGCACGCCGGCGAAATCGTGTTCGGCTTTCTGCGCTAGTAGGGCTTTTTCACGGGTCTCTAATTTCACTCCTGTTAAAGATTCTAACAAGGTCGCAACCGCGCATTCCAAAGCAGCAGAAGATGAAAGTCCGGCTCCACCCGGCAGGCTGGAAACGATGAACGCATCGAAGCCTGGGACAGCTATCCCGCGTTTGCGAAAACCCTGCACGACGCCACGAAGATAGTTCGACCATTTCGGATCGGCTATTTTCTGATCCTCAGTGACAGAAAAAACCGCGCCTTCGGGATCAAACGCTGAGGCAACTCTGGCTTCACTGCTACCGTTTGGTGCGGCAGCGATCACAACCGAGCGCTCAATCGCAAATGGCAGCACGAAGCCGTCGCAGTAATCGATGTGTTCCCCAATCAAGTTCACGCGCCCGGGAGCGACCGCGACATGAGTGGCTTCGTTTCCGAAATGCTCACGAAAAATTGCCCGGGCATGTTGTGCGAGAGACAGGGTAGTCGAATTAGGAGAAAGCATAGAAACGTGATTTTGAGAGATTTAAGTGAAGTCGAAGTAGATGGCGATCACAATGAAGGCAAGAATTACCCACTCCCCAGTCGCGCAATTGTAATGAAATTCAGCTAAATGCGTCCTGCCCGAGGGGTTCGCGTGAAATTCCTGAAATTTCCGGTTTGCAAGCGGGGTTTGCAAGCGTTCAATTCCGACCTCTCAACGAGCTTATGAGCAAATCCACCTACCGCATCGCTGTCGGCGCCGATCATGGCGCATTCGAAATGAAAAACTCCATCGTCGCCCATCTCCGCGCAGCGGGTCATGAGGTCGAGGATTTCGGCACGAGTTCTAACGAATCGGTGGATTATCCAGACTTCGGAAATGCTGTGGCCCGCAACGTCGCCGACAGCACGTTTGATTTCGGCATCCTTGCTTGCACTTCAGGAGTCGGCATGGCGATCGCTGCGAATCGCTTCCGCCATGTCCGCGCCGCGAATGTCCGCGATGTTGAGGAAACCATCACCACCCGCATGCACAACGATGCGAACGTGCTTTGCCTTTCCGGAAAACACACTGACATCGAAACCGCGAAGCAAATGGCCGATGCGTTTGTTGCAACGACTTTCGAAGGTGGTCGCCACGAGGCACGCGTATGCAAATCCTCCGGCAGCCGCATCGCGGTGACCGATCCAGCTCTTTACGAAGCCATCGTCGGTGAAGAGCATCGCCAGCGAAATCACATTGAGCTGATCGCATCGGAAAACTTTGCCTCGCCCGCCGTGATGGAAGCGCAGGGATCTTTGCTCACGAACAAATATGCCGAGGGATATCCGGGCAAGCGTTGGTATGGTGGCTGCGAATTTGTCGATATCGTCGAGACTCTCGCCATCGAACGCGCGAAAGAACTTTTCGGAGCCGATCACGCGAACGTGCAGCCGCACTCCGGTTCGCAAGCAAACACTGCGGTGTATTTCTCCGTGCTGAAACCGGGTGATAAAATTTTCACCATGGACCTCGCGCATGGCGGCCACCTCACCCACGGCCACAAAGCGAATTTCTCGGGTCGTTTCTATGATGTCACTCATTACGGCGTTTCTCCTGACGACGAGCGCATCGATTACGCCGAACTGGAAAAAACCGCGCGTTCGCTCAACCCCGCTCTGATCACTGTTGGCGCATCCGCTTATTCACGCGAGATTGATTTCGAGCGCATGGGTAAACTCGCCCGTGAGATCGGTGCATACTTGTTTGTCGATATGGCGCACATCGCCGGACTCGTTGCTGCCGGCGTCCATCCGAGCCCCGTCCCACACGCAGATTTCGTCACCTCCACCACCCACAAATCCCTGCGCGGACCACGCGGTGGTATCATTCTTTGCAAAGAAGAGTTCGCAAAAAAAATCGACTCACAGGTTTTCCCCGGCATCCAAGGCGGACCGCTCATGCACGTCATCGCAGCGAAAGCCGCCTGCTTCGGCGAGGCACTCAAGCCAGAGTTCAAAACCTACTCACAACAGGTCGTGAAAAACGCCCAAGCCATCGCAGCTCGACTCACGCATCACGGTTTCCGCATCTGCTCGGGTGGCACCGACAACCACGTCATGCTGGTCGATCTCCGCAACAAAAAACTCAACGGCACCGACGCTTCCCACGCCCTCGATGAAGCAGGCATCACCGTGAACAAAAACGGCATCCCCTTCGACACCGGTAGCCCGATGAAACCTTCCGGCATCCGCATCGGCACCCCCGCTGTAACCACTCGTGGAATGGTGGAGAAAGACGTCGAGCAGGTTGCAGATTTCATCGCCGAGGCTCTTGCGGATCATACGAATATCAAAAAGCTCCATGCGCTGCGTGATAAGGTATTTGCCTTTAACCGCGCGTTTCCGCTCCCTTATTAGGCGTGAGATTCACCGATCCCAACGGGATCAAAGACATTAGCCCGACGTCGAGACCTCGGGACACACGCCCCCATATAAAATATTTGTACCCTGAAGGGTGCAAGAAAGCATCGGACAGGAAGACGCTAATCACGTGGGTATTTGGATAAACCCAAGCTGTCTGCGACACCCTGCGGGGTCGGATTCTTTTGCGATGCGTCTCTGGGATCCCGTTGGGATCAGCTTTTTCTTAAATAGCATCTTGACAGCAATTTTTTAAGCATCATGATGTCCATATGAGAACCACCGTCACCATAGAGCCTGATGTCGCGCGCATGCTTGACGATTATGCACGCCGGACTCGCAAGAGTTTCAAGGAAACGCTCAACGATGCGGTTCGCATGGGTTTGGGTCGTGTCCATGAACCCACCGCTTCACAGGATTTTGTGATCGAAGCAAAGCCCATGGGTCTCAAAGCAGGAATTGATGGTGGGAAACTCAACTCGCTTCTGGACGATCTGGAGGCAGAGGCGTTCGTTTCAAAACAAAGCTCCCACGTTTCCCGATGATCGTTCCCGATGTCAATCTGCTGGTTTACGCCTACGACTCCAGCTCGCCCCATCATCAGAAGGCGGCCGCATGGTGGAAGCAATGCATGTTAGGAGGCGAAGAAATAGGCCTGCCTGCGGTGGTGATTTTCGCGTTCATCCGGCTCAGCACGCATCCCAAAGTTTTTCAATCCCCTCTCACCGTGGCGGAGGCCGGCGACAGGGTAGAATCTTGGTTGAAACGACCCAACGTGCGGGTCATTGATCCATCGCCGCGACACGTCACTGATGTCCTCAGTCTGCTAAACCAAGTTGGAACGGCGGGCAGTCTCACCACCGATGCTCAGATCGCCGCTCTTGCACTCCAGGAAAAAGCCGTTGTGCAAAGCAATGATACCGATTTCCTGCGCTTCCCCAGACTGGCTTATCACAATCCGCTGAACCCATCATAAATCAATACACGTTCGCGCTCACCTCGTCACCCCGCGCTGCGAGTTCTCAACAAAGTGAATGAGATACTCAACGTGTGAGTTGGATGCTGCGGCGGTTGCTTTCAGTGAACTGACACCGTTCGCAAGGCTGATGTCCTTTTTGAGGAACAGGCGTTTGTAAGCAGATTTCAAATCGCGGATGTCATCTTCGGAAAATCCACGGCGCTGCAAGCCGACCAAGTTCAGGCCGCGGGTAGTAGCGGGATTGCCATCAATGATCATGAATGGCGGCACGTCCTGCACGATTTTTGATAGCCCGCCGATGATCGAATGTTTCCCAATCCGGCAGAACTGATGCGCCGCGGCAAGGCCGGAAACGATCGCGTAATCCCCGACCACACAATGCCCCGCGAGGCTACCGTTGTTGGAAAGAATAATGTGATCGCCGAGCTGGCAGTCGTGCGCGATGTGGGAGTAGCAGAGAAACAAATTGTGCGAGCCGATCCGGGTGGGCAGTTCTTCATGCGTGCCGCGATGTACCGTGCAGTTTTCGCGGAAAACATTGTGATTACCGACTTCAAGCGCAGTAGGTTCCCCAATGTATTTCAAATCCTGGGTCTTACCGCCGACCATCGCGTAGGGGAAAAACTCGTTGTTCTTTCCAATTCTCGCCGTGCCTTCCAGCACCACATGACTGTGCAGAACGCAGTCATCACCGAGCGTAACTTTTGCTCCGATGACGCAATACGGGCCGACTCGGACGTTTTTTCCCAGCTCGGCTTTAGGCGAAATGATGGCAGTTGAGTGAATCACTTGCGAAATTTCAAATTAATAGCCCGCTCGTGACGAGTCAATTTTGTCACACATTCCAATTCTGATGCCAATACGGGTAATCATGCCGCCTGTCCAAAGGAGGCTCTAGGCGGTAAATTCCATCCCGCATAATCATCTTCGCTCGAGGACAAAGCCATGTGTTCCGTATTCACGCTCTGACGCTGGTAGACATTACGAATCACCATTTTCTGTACAAGCGCTTCATCAATAAAACCCAAACGACGGAGCTGGCTCTTTTCCATTTCAGGTGACGAATGCTGTAAAGAATCGATCTGTGTGACAGTCATGGGATATCGGTTAAATTTGAATAGTCTTTAATTTAAAATTTAAGCTACCTCAATATCTAATTTTACTTAATTAAAATAACATCTCTTTTCGTAGGGTTGCAATCCTCAGACAAGTAGGGCAATTTTTTCATCTATAGATGCTGGAAAATAAAGAAGACTCAGAAAATTTGAACGTTCGTTGCCCGATGTGTCGGCAGCGATTTTCTGTGCCGCCTGAATTCATGTATCGCACGGTTGAGTGTGGTGGGTGCGAGAAGCAATTCCGTATCACCGAGGAAACCGTCATTCATTCCAAAAAAGTCTATCCCGGAGAGAAAAAAGATGCCGAGCTAAATCAATTCCGGCGCATCCCGGTCGATTCCGTCTCCGCGCCCAGAGGCATGCAGACAATCAATTATGCTGATTTCAACCATCCCGTGCAAATCGGCCCAGCATCCCCCCAACGCGTCATCGCAGGAATCTCCGGAGTCACTATCATACTTTGCGGAGCTTTGATTTTATTCCTCGCCTCTAAGCCTCAATCACCGCTTGGCGGCATGCCTTTGGAAAAGAAATTAATCTTCGCCGGCTTCACCTCCCTGCTCGGTTTTATATTCTTATTGTATGCGAATCCGCTGGCTAGAATGAAAGCTGGTATCTACGGCATCCTGCTCGCAGCAGGTATTTTCACCATACCCTTTTATATCAAAGAATCCTCCATTAAGCCCAATAAAGATCTCAACATAATCGAGACTATCGATCTGCTACCCGTAGCCCCAGATCCTTTACAGACCTTGCGCGAACGCTTCCGTACTCAACCAATTGAGAAAGAGCAAAAACTCCTCGACGCCAAAAAAATCAATAAATCAACCTACGGTATTTATCTAACAGACATGTTGCCTCGAAACAAACTCAACGCGCGTGATTACCTCGTGCGGGAAACGAATGCTGGCATATCTTCCCACCCTTACCCAAGAAACGACAGCGATTTTCTCGTGGTTCTAACGGAAATGGAAATGGACTTTGATCAAGTCGCGATCATTGCTGGCAAACTTGGAAAAGTCATTGATACTCATCCTGAAATCAAGGTTATCGTCGTCGATGTCGACGACAAACTTTTTGAAGCCGGATCCGCCGACAAACTGAACGACAAGACTCATCCTTTATTTTATGATCTCAATCGCCAAGAGCTTCAATGCATAGAGATGGGCCGCATCGAACAAGCCGTCGAACGGCTCGCCGACTCAGACGCAGCGCTCTTACGCAGCGACATCAGCACCATCCTAATCGAACTCCTCGACAAACCTGGAGTCACCTTCCACGACTCCATCTCCCGCGCACTATTGAAATGGGCAGACGATCCGGGCCCCGCGGCCGATGCTGCTCTTAAAATTCTTAGAACTTACACTTCAGAGAAAATTTATCCGCCCGTAAATCTCGTACAATTGGTCGCAAATCACAAAAATCCTGAAGCAATCCCAACCATGATAGCCGTTTGGGAATCTAATCCGGCCACATGGGACAAAGAACTCGTAAAATTCGGCCCAGCTATCGAGTCCTCGGTCCTTGAAAAAATCACCTCCGACCAATCGTCTCTCCGTCATACCGCAATCAAAATACTTGCTGAAGTCGGAACCGACCTTAGCCTTCCCGAGCTCCGCAAGGCTCTCAACGACAAAGACACGGAAACTCGCTTACTCGCCGAGCGTGCTATCCATCAGATCGAGAGCCGCTGAACGATCCCTCTAGAAATCAGATCGATCTTATTCGATTCTCCCTTGCACCCGCTTCCACAAAACGCTTCTTTTTCCTAAGTCGAATTTAACTACTCTCACTATGTCAGAATATGCACGCGGCCTTGAAGGGGTCATCGCCAATGAATCATCGCTCAGTAACGTCATCGGAAACATCGGTGAGCTAAGCTACGTCGGCTATCATATCGATGATCTTGTCGAACATTGCTGCTACGAGGAGATCATCTTCCTACTCCATCACAACCGCCTGCCAAACCGTGATGAACTCACTGCGTTTTCCTCGGAACTCCGCAACGAGCGCGATTTGCCAGCAGCTGTCATCGAATTTTTAAAAACCGCTCCTAAAGATGCCTGTCCCATGGACGTGCTCCGCACCGCCGTTTCCATGCTCGGAATGTATGACAAGCGCGCAACCATCGGCGAGCCCAACATCGAGGCCAATGCAGCGATCGCTCTCTCGCTTTGCGCGAAATCCGCAATCATCGTCGCCGCCTTCCATCGCTTCCGTAAGGGACTCGAACTCCCACCCAACCGCACCGATCTCAGTGAGGCGCAGCATTTTCTGTATCTTATTAATGGTGAAGTCCCGAGCGACACCGCCGCGCGTATCCTTGATGTTGCCCTCATCCTTCATGCGGACCACGGAATGAACGCCTCCACCTTCTCCGCTCGCGTCACCGTCGCCACACTTTCCGACATGTATTCTGCGATCACTGCCGCCATCGGAACCCTCAAAGGCCCGCTCCACGGTGGTGCCAACGAAGGCGTGATCCACATGCTCCAAGACATCGGCGACCTCGATAAGGTTGACGCCTTCGTCGAAGGGAAACTGGAGCGTAAGGAAAAAATCATGGGCATCGGTCACCGCGTTTACAAGGTGCTCGATCCTCGCGCACCGCATCTCCGTAAGTTGGCGATCCAACTCACTGAGGAACTCGGTGAGCCGAAATGGATCAAGATGTCAGAACGTATCGCCGAAATCATGCGTGAGCGTAAAGGCCTAGAAGCTAACGTCGATTTCTACTCCGCGACGGTTTATTACTCCCTCGGAATTCCGACCGACCTTTTCACTCCTATCTTCGCGATTTCCCGTACCTCTGGATGGACGGCCCACGTGCTCGAACAACTCCGCGACAACCGCCTCTATCGCCCGCTCACGCTTTATACTGGCCCGAAAACTCTCAGCCCGGTTCCTCCCATCGAATCCCGCTAATATTTCCTCTCTCGTGAAAATATCCGCCACGTTTCTCTTAGCCATCGGGCTCGCATCCTGCGCCGCTCCCAAGGCAGAGATTGTCGCCGAAGTGCCTGCAAACTCAGCACTAACTCAGCCCGAGATCGCTCCAATTTCACCAGTAAAAAACAAGCCCACCCTGCCAGTTGTTCGCAACACTCGAATTCGCCTACCAGACATGTTAGGCCTTCCTCAAGACGAGCAACTTCGCTCTGCCACCGGCGCGCCAAAAGACGGTAAAGCCACTGTGATCGCTCGACCTCCGGAGGAGTGATTTTTCAAAGGGAGCGCGGACTCCCCACCGCTTTTTTCACCGTGATTACTGAGTAACCCCGCGTAAAAGCTTAATTCCCTCTACGGAAATCCTGGACTCCATCCGCAATTCCACGAGCAATGGCATCGCGGAACCAAGCAGTTTTCATACGGCTGCGTTCGTTGGAATTACTAACAAATCCACCTTCGACCAGAACGGAGGGGAGAGTCGTATTGCGAATGACATAATAGCGGGCGTATTTGACCCCACGATCCACTACTTTCACTCGACTCATCACACCTTTGTGGACGTCCTTGGCGAGTTGGTGGCTTTGCTGATTATGATAAAACGTTTCGATTCCGCTAACCTGCTGCTTCCAAGTGTAGTTATAATGGATACTGATGAAAATTGCGTTTCGAGTTTTGTTAGCCATTTGCATCCGACCAGGAAGAGAAACGAAATAATCACTGCGGCGTGTTAAAATCGTGTTATACCCCATCTTTTTCAAATGAGCCTCCAGGCGTATCGAGGTGTCCAGCGCGAGGTGCTTTTCATAAACTTTACCCCACTGACCGCCTTTATCATGGCCGCCATGCCCCGGATCGATGATGACCGTCCGGAAATTATAACCACTCGCAACCAGGGAAAACGCTAGTCCGAGCAAAGCTGTAATGAATGTGCGTTTCATGATGCTTGGCTCAAAATTATTAAGATTTGTTTACTAAATTCCAGTGCGTGTAAAGATTTTTTCAAAATTTCTTATGATAAATGCGGTGTTGGGGAAACGAAACTCAGGGACGATCGGAAATTTTCCGGACTTTGGAGCGCGCTTCCGCTACCGCTGCTGGATCATAAAGAACACTGTTTACGACTCTGACCGAGCCATCGCCATAGGCCATCATGACAGGATCTCCTGTCGGTGCAGTTTGATGAATCTCACGTTTGACTAGTTTACCATCGCTATCGACCTGGCAATACACCCACATCGCAGGAGTACTGAGAAACATGATATGCATGCGTCGCTGACCATCAATAGAAGCCATAGGCTTACGCATCAAAAGCATGTCTCCGAGAAGAAAGGTTCGCAAAGGAACACCTGAAGCTCCGTCTGCAACCTGTGCGTATATTTGATTTTTCTTTCCGTTAGAAAAAGTGATTACCTTCATTTCTCGGGTTTGGGTGACTTTTTTATTATCACTGACCCCTACTTTTTGACTCCAATACGTGCGTCCGGGACTCAGATTAAAAAGAATACGGTTGGTTGAGGCACTGCTGAATCTTTTCTGTGGATCAATGATAGTAGCATAAACCGCAAAGTTTCCTTGTGAATTAAGGAGGAAATACTCGGTAAGATCTACTCGTTTAGCGAGGGATTCACCGGTCTTGATTTTCATCGCCCCAAAAATGTTCGGTTTGACGATGGATACAGTATTTCCCTGATTATTGGTGACTACGAACGTCAGCCATGGTTGCTGGACTGTCCCTGCGAGTGTGAGTTCTTGGCCAGTGAGGTTAGTAATGATAACTTCAGCGATGACTGGTTCGCCGGCAACGAATTCGCGCTTATTCATGCTCATCGAGGTAGCTATCTGCGCCTGAGCAAAGGAACAGAGAGCTAGCAAGAATGCTGAAACTTGGAGACATCTGAAGGATTGGCTGAACATGAAGTCAGCAACATAGCGCCACAGAGACCGCCGTCAATCTAAGGAACTCTGCAGGAACGGCATTTTCTGTGTTTTTCCGAATTTTTCCTCTATTTGTCGCGCTCACCGAGCGGGCGTACCCACATATTGCGATACTCGATGGGGTCGCCATGAAATTGAAGCTTGATCGGTCCTTTTTCAGGATGAGTGGCGGGATAGGTAGCGAGATTACGATAGCCCGAAACTCCGTGGAAAGACTCGCCATTCTGCACCACCACGCCGTTGTGGATGACGGTGACTTTTGCTGGCACCTGGACTTTCCCATCGGCGTAAACGGGCGGCACGAAGGTGATATCGTAGCTGTTCCACTCGCCCTGCGGAGAGGTGGCATTCGCCAGTGGTGGCAATTGCCCATAAAGGGAAGCCGCTTGGCCATCCGGATAGGTTTTGTTGTTGTTGCTCTGAAGCACCTGGACTTCGTAAAGCCCCATGATGAAGACCCCGCTGTTACCTCCACCTTGACCGTTCACTTTACGATCCGCAGGTAAACGCCATTCAAAATGTAGTTGGATCGCTCCAAATTCCTCCTTGGTGGTAATATCTTTGCCTTTCGCAACCATCACGCCATCGCGCACTTCCCATGGAGCTGGGCCGTCTTTGACCTTCCAGGCATCAAGGTTTGTCCCATCGAACAACACGATCGCGTCGGACGGTGGCTTTATAATGAGAGCCCCTGCGGCTTCGACCACTCGCGGCTGCGGTCTATCGCCATCATGCACATGGTATGTCGTGCCAGGAATGATTGGCGTATCTTTGAATCCGATTGGCTTTTCCTGCGCTTGCGCTGTGCTGCAAATCAACAAGCATCCACCAAATAATGACCATGTGTTTGTTTTCATATGCCACTAAACCGCCATCCATGATCAAAACTTTCAAGATTCTTTTTTGCTCCATGCGCGAAAGCAGGTTGCCGCCAGACCATAACCGTGGCTACTTTCCAGCACGCCATGGCCACCTTCACCGCCACTTCGCCTAACAACGATCAGTTTCCCTTCGAATTGGTTCGTCCCGACTTGGAAAAAGTCGAGATAGCGATCCGTGCCCAAGTCCGAGATTTCGACTCCGCTGTCGAGCCCTACATCACTTACATCTGCAACACCGCTGGAAAACGTATCCGTCCAGCACTCGCGATTTTGGTCGGCGGCGCCAATGGTGCAGTGACTGAAGATCATCGTAAAATCGGCGTGATCCTCGAACTCATCCACATGGCGACCCTCGTGCATGACGACATCATCGATGGTGCCACCGCCCGACGTTCCATGCCAACCGCAAATGCGAAATGGGGCAACGCCCTCGCAGTGCTGCTCGGCGATGCCTTGTTTTCCCATGCACTGACTTTGGCGACGGATTTCAACTCGATCGAGATCTGTAAAAAAGTCGGCCAAGCCGCTCGCGAAGTCTGTCAGGGAGAAATCATTCAAACCCAACGCCGCTTCGATCTGACCTTGACGAAGAAAGATTATTTCCAAGTCATCGAAATGAAAACCGGTGCCTTGTTCGCCGCCGCCACCGGCCTCGCCGCCGCGGTTTCCGGCCTGAGCGCGGAACAAGAAGCCTCGCTGGCTTCTTACGGCATGAAACTCGGCACCGCCTATCAAATTTATGACGACTGCCTCGACTTGGTCGGCTCCGAGGAAATCGTCGGTAAAACCCTGCGCACCGATCTCGAGAAAGGAAAACTCACCCTGCCGATCCTAAACTTGCTCGAAGCATCATCGGAACAACAACGCGAGGAAATCAACCGCCGCATTCTCGCCGAAGAAGAATTCGATCTCCCCACTCTAACAGGTTTCGCCGAATACAACGATGCCCTAGCCCGCGCCGTGAATACCGCCGTTGAATTGTTAGAAGAATGCCGCAAAGACATCGCCTTCCTAGCTGAGTCCGATTACAAATCCGCTCTACTCCAGATCACGCATTTCTTGGAGTCCCTGCTGAAAAATTGCAGGAACTAATTGGTCTGGATTGCCACAAAAGTTTAACCACGAAAAACACGAAGCACACGAAAGAAAGGTTGGTTTTCCTGTCTGTTTCGTGACCTTCGTGTTTTTCGTGGTTAAATTTCTTCTCCAAATCAAGCCGACTTGAGATCTTTATTCTCAAAATGCAGGAAGTGATCCCAGCTCTCATCGCCCAAGCCATTTTCCTGCAATCCATACAGCGGACGCCAACGAGGCGCGAACGGCTTGCCTGCGGGATGCATCCCTGCTTCGTGGGGAAGTTTGTTCGCTTTGCGAGTGTTGCACTTCACGCATGACGCCACGATGTTATCCCAAGTGGTTTTTCCACCTTTGTCACGCGGGATGACGTGATCCAAGTTCAACTTATTCTCAGGCAAAACTTTCTCGCAATACTGACAGGTAAACTTGTCCCGCAAGAAAACATTGCGACGCGTGAATTTTACCTCCAAGCGCGGCAAGCGATCGTAAATCCCTAACACAATGATTTTCGGAACCCGCAGCGCGACCCTCACGCTGTGTATCATTTCCTCGCAAACTCTCTGCTGCGAGTAACCGATCCATGAAATCAAATCGTGGGTCGTAAATTTTTCATCCCCCTCAACTTGCACGACTTGCGCGTGTCCCAAGCATAGCAAATGGACGGCACGTCGCGCCGAGCAAGTGTGAACCGGCTGCCAATAGCGGTTCAGCACAAGCACAGGTAGTTCAAGAGGCTCGCTCATATCCTTTCCCAGCAAAACGCTGACAAGCTAACAAACCTTCACCTTCGGGCAACCGAAAAGATGCCGGAAAGCTTCGAATCTCTAAATTTTAAACTTTAGGCCTTGTGATAAGGTCTATGCGGCAACTTCAACGCTGGCCATCAATCGAGCATTCACTCAATTTCAGAATTCGTGGATTTTGCGTTGCCACCACCGCTACTATTGAGGAAGCGATAGTAGACTTCCAGCATCAGAACGCAGAGTGTCGTGTTGTAAACTGTGCTGGTTGCAGTTTGGCCGTGGCCCGAAAACGCCGGAGCTTTCCATGAGCCATCGGAGTTTTGGTTGTTGAGGAGCTGATCGCGGAAATCTTTGTTGTAGGATTTCCAATCGCTGCCACCCGCCTGCATCATGGCTTGGGATGCATAATAATGGCTGTAAAGATCTGAGTCAGTTGTCTTCCAATCCAACTTAAAGTTCTTCTTGATGAATTTCACGCCTTCGCGGGCCTCCTTGGATTTTCCCTCACCCCACATTTGGTGACAAAGCACACCCACGCCAGTGAGGGAAGTTCTACCGCCCGGGCCAGTATAACCAAAGCTGCCGTCCGGTGCCTGACAAGTCGCTAAATACTTGAGCCCTTTTTTGGCGGAAGTATCCATGCCTTTGAACTTGATGTCGGTGTGACTGCAAGCCTTGAGGGCTTGGAGCTGCCAACCTACGACCGAACTGTCGTTGTGGGCATTATCCGCTTTCGAATATCCATACGCCCAACCGCCGTTCTCATGCTGGTTGTCGATAATGTACTGGCCGGCTTTTTCGGTCACTTCTGTAAGCGAGGGGATCTCGTGATTGGCTTGCTTGCAGAACGTAGCGGCCTCGGCCAGCGCGTAGGTGGCGATGGCATGCTCGTAAGGGCCTGCGTTGGCTGTCATGCTGCCGGACAACTTGCCGTCGTTCTTCATCCCATAATCAACCAAATATAGGATAGCCTTCTGACAGGAATCACCGAATTCCGTGGACTTTGGAGTTTCACAGTGACCGAAGTAAGCTAGCAGCACTAGACCTGTCATGGCGTTCTTTTGCGGACCCCAAGAACCGTCAAGGTTCTGATTTGCTTTCAACCAACGCAGGCCATTCAAGACCGCTTCCTCACAGGCAGGAGTGCCACCATTGGATTTAAGACGGGACAGCCTATCTTCCTTAGAACAACGTTTGCTGAAGATATCTTCAATATGAAGGAACGTATTTTTAGTATTTTTTGTATCACTAAGGCTAATTACCGAGCTTGGGCCGCGACCTATTCTGGAGCTGTCAGACAAGGCACTGCTACTCAAGCTGGGGAGGCTGGATAATCCGTCCATATCAGTTCCCTGTTCCGGAATAGCATAAGGAGACACGGCATTATCCGCGAAGACGCGGCGCGTAGAGGTAGACACTGGCATATGCTGCGCCTGCGTTTTCATTTTCAACTTATTCTCAGCAAGGCTCACTGTGCCACCAGGCGGAGGCACAAAGCCACCTTTATCATTATCGGGTTCATTAATGGTTTTCAAGATCCAGAAGCCTCCAATTAGGAGCAAAACAACATGAAAAAGAGCAGCGATGATGAATGAGGTTCCACCAAATTTTTCCCACCAACCGGCTTTTTTTTCTTCAACGCGGATTACATTTCCTTGTTCATCGTAGAGTTCCATATGGGTATTATTTAGGGTTTTTCTAACAGACTCCTAGAAAGCAGATATCATTTTGTTACCGGCTTGATTGCTGAAATCGAGTATGCGAGCACGATTTAGTGCATATATAACATCACCTAATCTCAATTATTTAGCAAGCTCGTTTGTGTATATGGTGACGAGAACTTGCGTTTTAGGAGGGCGGATTCAATCTACTCGCTAACTCGAGCAGGGCTTCAGTATCTGGGTTGTCCGACAAGGAGGGGTTGCATTTTTCCGCATCCCCACCAGTCATTGATTCAAGACTCACCGGTAAATGATGTTAAGCCGATCTAACCCATCCTCGAATCTCCGCTCAGATTTCAGGCCTTGATGATCGGCTTGCGCCGCCGCCACCGCTACTGTTGAGGAAGCGATAATAGACTTCCAGCATCAGAACGCAGAGTGTCGTGTTGTAAACTGTACTGGTCGCAGTTTGGCCGTGACCTGTGAACGCCGGAGCTTTCCATGAGCCATCCGAATTCTGATTGTTGAGCAGTTGATCGCGGAAATCGTCGTTGTAGGATTTCCAATCGCTGCCACCCGCCTGCATCATGGCCTGGGATGCATAATAATGACTGTAAAGATCCGAGTCTTTTGTCGCCCAATCCAACTTGAAGTTTTTCTTGATGAATTTTACACCTTCGCGGGCCTCTTTGGATTTTCCCTCGCCCCACATTTGGTGACAAAGCACTCCTACTCCAGTGAGGGAGCTTCTTCCGTCCGCTCCTTTATAACCAAATCTGCCGTCCGGCCCCTGGCAACTAGCGAGATACTTGAGACCTTTTTTGACGGCGGTATCCATGCCTTTATACTTGATATCGGTGTGACTGCAGGCCTTGAGAGCTTGGAGCTGCCAACCGACGACCGAACTATCTACATGGCCTGCCGTCTTAGCATATCCATAAGACCAACCGCCGTTCTCATGCTGGTTATCGATGATATACTGCCCAGCTTTTTCGGTCACTTCCATAAGCGACGGAATTTCGTAATTAATTTGCTTACAAAACGTCGCGGCCTCACCAAGCGCATAGGTGGCAATGCCATGCTCGTAAGGGCCATTTTGTCCTGTTATGGCGGCAGAGAGAGCGCCGTTGTTCTTGGCTCCACTATTAACTAAAAATAAGATACCCTTGAGACAGGAATCACCGAATTCCTCGGAC
>JANPEG010000093.1:0-19409 GCA_031431855.1 Akkermansiaceae bacterium
CGGTCGCCGCTCCGAAAATGATCAAGATGAACGAGATGTTGAAAAAGTAGATCCCGACAAACGACAATGTGGCGATCACCCAAAGCGATGCGCTGCGCAGGGTTTTCCCGCCGATGCGGATGACAGCCGAGAGGATGACCGCGATGACGGCGGGAAGGAGTCCGTAAAAAATGGCCGCCAGCCAAGGCAGATGACCGCCCGCCATATAGAGCCAGCTCAGCGCGAAAAGAATCAAGGCGGATGGCAGAACAAACAACGCCCCCGCCGCTAAACCCCCGCGCCAACCATGCAGTCGCCAACCGAGATAGGTCGCGAGTTGCTGAGCTTCCGGCCCAGGCAGCAGCATACAGAAATTCAGGGCATGCAAGAAATGGCTTTCAGAAATCCACTTTTTCTTCTCCACCAGATCCCGATGCATGATGGCAATCTGCCCCGCCGGGCCGCCGAAACTGATCAGCCCGAGCTTCAACCAATAAGTAATCGCTTCGCGGAGTTTCGGCATCGACGGGTCCATGCGGGGATCTTGGATTCCTGGCGCTATTGAGTCGAGGCGAGAAACGCTTTTGATCGACACTGAAATGATAAGCCCCAAAACTCCGTTTTAATGAATATGAAACTTTTCCCCTTCCTCGCCGCGCTGGCGTTCATCGGCAGCCTGCACGCGGCACCTGAAAAACCCAACGTTCTCATTCTGTTCGCCGATGACTGGCGCTTCGATACTTTGGGCGCTGCGGGAAATCCGATCGTGAAAACGCCGAACCTCGATGCCTTGGCGAAGGATGGAATCCGTTTCACCCACAACTGCGTCACCACATCGATCTGCGGGATCAGCCGCGCCACTTTATTCACTGGTCAATGGATGTCCCGCCACGGCTCGACCGATTTTAAAGAACTGAGAAAACCATGGAGCGATACCTATCCCGGCATCTTGCGAGCGAACGGCTACTACACCGGTCACATCGGCAAATGGCACAATGGAAAGTTTCCTCAGGAAAATTTCGACTTTGGCCGGATGTATCACTCGACCCATTATCATCCGACTCCTGACGGTGGAAAAATTCACGTCACTCAGAAAAATGAGAATGACGCGATGGAGTTTCTCAAAACGCGAGCTGCAGATAAACCCTTCGTCCTAACACTCGCATTTTTTGCAACCCATGCGGAAGACGGCAATCCCCTGCAGTATCTTCCTCAGGAAAAAAGCAAAGCGCTCTACAACGATGTCACCATTCCGGTTCCGCCTACAGCGAACGATGCTGAATTTCGCAAGCTTCCCGAGTTCCTTCAGAACCCAGAAAATGAAAGCCGGAATCGTTGGACATGGCGTTTCGATACGCCGGAGAAATTTCAGACGATGATGAAAAATTACTACCGCCTCGCCACCGAGGTGGATGAGACCTGCGGTAAAATCATCGCCGAGCTCAAGCGTCAGGGAATTTACGACAACACCCTGATCATTTTCACCACCGACAACGGCTACTTCCACGCCGAACACGGACTCGCCGACAAATGGTATCCTCATCAGGAAAGCATACGTGTGCCACTCATCATCCGCGATCCTCGCATGGATCCGAGCAAACGCGGCACGACGAATGCCGAATTCACTCTCAATGTCGATCTTGCCCCGACCATTCTCGGCTTCACGGGTCTCGATGCGCCGAAAGTCATGCAGGGGCGTGATATGTCCGAACTCTACCTCGGCAAAGAAGTCACCGATTGGCGCAAAGAATTTTTCTACGAGCATCCAAAAGTTAAGAACAAAAATTTTATTCCGGCCTCACAAGCACTTGTTAGAAAAGATTGGAAATATTTTTACTGGCCGGAGCACGATTACGAGCAGTTGTTTCACATCGCCGAAGATCCGTTGGAGCAAAACGATCTGGCGAGAGATCCCAAGCATGCGGAGAAGCTCAATGAGATGCGGAAGCGGTTCAATGAGCTGAAAGAGGCGGCGAAGTAACGCAACGCGGACCGCGTGACTCCAGTCGCGCTAGTTCAGAATGCGCGACTGGAGTCACGCGGTCCAATATGTCCCCTCTCCTCAATTACCCAATAATCTCTTCAGCCGATTCTTCACGCTGACTTTTCCGACAGCGGAGAGGCGATCTACGAAGAGAACTCCGTTGAGGTGGTCGATCTCGTGTTGAAGCGCGCGAGCTAACAAGCCATCGGTCTCAATCACGAGCGTGCTGCCATCGAGTAGCTCGAGGGTGGCTTTGACTGCAGCGGGTCGGCGGACTTCGTAGCGGATGCCTTCGATGCTCAGGCAACCTTCAAAATCGATTTCCTTTTCCTGGCCGTATTCGAGTTTCGGATTGATGAAAACGAGCGGCATGATATCCGCGAGCTCCGCATGTTTGCCGTTCACTTTTAGAAAGGAAATGCATTCCGGATCGTGCGAGACATCGACGACGGCGAGCTGGAGATCGACCGCAACTTGTGGTGCGGCGAGGCCTACACCATTCGCATCAACCATGGTTTCGATCATGTTTTGCGCTAGCTCTTGGACCGCAGCATCGACCGACGCGACATTTCGGCACTGCTTGCGCAGAACGGGATCACCGTATTGGACGATGGGTAAAATCATCGTTAGAAAAAATTACGTTGGCTGCTCACCGCGAGCCATGACGACTTTGCCCGTGCGTACGGTTTCGATGATTTCGTATTGGGAAAACATCGCGATAGCGGCGTCCACTTTCGGGCTGTCGCCAGCGATCATGACGACCATCGAGGACGGTGTGAGATCGATCGTTTTTCCGCCAAAATGCTCGGTGATCTGAAGCGCTGCGGAGCGTTCAGCGCTGGAGCAGAGGATTTTGATCAGGATCATCTCCTTGGTAACCGAGTCCATGCTGGTATGCTCGAAACAATGAATGACATCGATGAGTTTGTTCACCTGTTTGATGATCTGATCAAGACCTGAGGGATCTCCAGAGATACCGATCGTCATACGTGAAAAGGTCGGATTCCTACCTTGTGAGACAACGAGGGAGTCGATGTTGAAACCGCGGCGTGAGAAGACTTGGCAAATGCGCATCAACACGCCCGGCTGGTTATTCACAAGGATGGAGAGCGTGTGACCGGAACCGCTGGAAGTTATTTCGACGGGAGTGTCTGTAGTAGTGATGGTTTTCATCTTAAAGTTTGCTAGTTGGAAGTGTTAAGTTTGCAGGGAAGACCTTGCGGAGATGGTTTGCAGTCTCAGTGGTAGTGTGCAGGTCTTTCTTTCCTGAAAACTGAACACTGAAAACTGGCAAACTCAGATGTTTACGTTGAACCGATAGGTTTTGCCATACGGGTTTTTGGCGCTTCGACAATCATGTCCTCGAGGGCGGCACCTGCAGGAATCATAGGGAAAACGTTATCTGTTTTCACGCACTCTGCGTGGATAAGGATAGGACCATCGTTATAAGCGAGGGCTTTTTCCAACTGCTTGGTGACATCCGCCGGACGTTTGATATAAACGGAAGGGATGCCATAAGCAGCTGCGAGTTTGCAGAAATCCGGGTTTCCAACGAGATCCACACCGGAGGTGCGGTCTTCATAGAACAGCTCCTGCCATTGGCGCACCATGCCGAGGTAGTGGTTGTTGAGAACCACGATTTTTACCGGCAATTTGTGGATCGCGGCGGTAGCGAGTTCGAACAAAGTCATTTGGAAGCCGCCATCTCCTGAAATGGAGATAACCGTTTTGTTAGGATGCGCGAGTTGTGCGCCGATAGCCGCAGGGAAACCGAAGCCCATGGTTCCCGCACCGCCGGATGAAAGCCAATGATAGGACTCGTGGTTTTTGTAAAACTGTGCCGCCCACATCTGATGCTGACCGACATCGGTAGAGACGATCGCATTTCCTCCGGTGAGTTCATAGAGCTCGTCGATGACTTGCTGCATCCGCAAACCGCCTTGCTTTTTGTAGCTCAATGGGAATTTCTTTTTGTAACCATTGAGTTTCTCATTCCACTCGGGATGTTTTACTTTGGAAATTTTTTCGTTGATCTCTGTTAGAGCAGCTTTGGCATCACCAACGATCATCACATCCGCCTTGATCATTTTCGCCTCTTCGGCGGGATCGATATCAATGTGGATGATTTTGGCGTCTTTGCAGAATTTCGATGGCTGACCGATGATGCGGTCGTCAAAACGCGAGCCGACGTTAATGAGAAGGTCGCACTCGATCATCGCTTTGTTTGCGTAGGCGGTGCCGTGCATGCCCAACATACCAAGCGAGAGCGGATGGTTTTCTGGGAAAACTCCTTTGCCAAGCAAGGTACTGGTAACCGGGCAATCGAGAGTTTCCGCAAGATACATGAGCTCCTTATCCGCACGGGCGATCATGCAACCCTGACCTGCAAGAATCACAGGACGCTTGGCGCTCGCGATGAGCGCAGCAGCAGCTTTAACCGATTCTTTGCAGATATTGAAGTCACTGGAAGGATCGTAACCCGGAAGATTGAACGTTGGATTCATATCTCCGCTGAATGGTCCTTGTGAAATATCTTTAGGAACGTCGATGAGCACCGGGCCCGGGCGACCCGTAGTAGCGATGTGGTATGCCTCGCGAGCGATGCGTGGCAAAGAGTTGGTGTCTTTGACCAACCAGTTGTGTTTCACAACTGGAATGGTGATGCCGAAGATATCGGCTTCTTGGAAAGCATCTTTACCGAGCATCCACGTCACGGTCTGGCCGCAGATCACAATCATCGGAACGGAATCCATCATCGCAGTCATCAAGCCAGTGACGGTGTTTCCTGCTCCAGGGCCGGAAGTCACCAATACCGCTGCAGGCCTGCCGGTTGCACGAGCATAGCCATCCGCCATGTGGACAGCACCTTGCTCGTGACGGACGAGGATAAACTTCATCTTGGTCTTGACTGTTTCAAGGGCATCGAAGATGGGAATCGCCGCACCGCCGGAATATCCGAAGATGTATTCGATACCGAGGTCATCGAGTGTTTTGATGAGGGCTTGTGCGCCGTCGATTTGTGGTTTGCTCATAAAATTAGAGTTGGAGAGACAAGTTCGACTATTTTTTGAAATATGACAACCGAAAATTGATGTAATTTTCGGAACTTAGCGAAATTTGCATTCGTATTTTCTGAAAAAGTGCATTCTTTAGACAAAATAGCGTATTTTTAGCCGCAGGCTTTGGACAGCTGCCCCGACGTGTCGGGGCAGCTGTCCAAAGCCTGCGGCGCGCGCGATTCTACGAATTGCCTTTGGCGTTTTCATGAGCTACTTATGCGGCGGATGATACAATTTTCCCTATTCAATATTCCCGTTCGAGTGCAGCCATGGTTTTGGATCACGCTGGCTTTAATCGGTGGAGCGTTTCGAGCGAACTCAAAAGAAGCGCTATTTAGTATGCTGTTGTTCATGCTGGCGGGGTTTATTTCCATTCTTGTCCATGAGCTCGGCCACGCACTAACGGCCAAATATTTTGGAAAGCGGGTGGAAATCGTATTACAAGCCTTTGGTGGATACGCGGCTTACAGTGGAGGCGGACCCCTAAGCAAATTACAAACCTTAGCCATCACTGCGGCCGGTCCGGCCATACAGATCTTATTAGGCGTTGCGGTGATGATCCCGACCGAGAGCTTCGATGGATTGAGTGAGCAAGGCGAAAAATTTTTCACCATCCTCTATGTGATCAGCTTTCTGTGGGCGATTCTGAATCTTCTCCCCGTTCTACCCATGGATGGTGGTCGGCTAATGGAAACCATCCTCGGCCCGCATCGCATCCGGCTAACCTTGAAAATTTCCATCGCAGTCGCGATCTTGGTCGCAATACTAGGTCTGAAATTTACCGGGTCCTTTCTCCTTCCTATGTTCATGGGCTTAATGGCCTACGAATCCTACAAAGCGCTCAAAGAGGTTTCTTAGAGGTAATCTATCTCGCGATGAGTGGATGTTTCTCATTCATGAATAAGATTTCCTTCCATGCTTTGGAGGAAAGTAAGCCACGGTGATGGAAAAATAGAATCTGCGCAACGCGACGGAACACCGGATTACGGAGAGCGATGTCATACGTGAAATTCGGCGGTGCGAGATGGTCCATGGACCAACGCATCATGCCTTTGAAGCGATAATTCGGCACCATATCGAAGAGTTCTGCGGCAGGATGATCAAGCCTTCCCCTCAAATGCTCACTGATCGCATGCCCCGCCTGCAGTCCAATTTCTATCGAAGGATAAATGCCTCCAGCGGTCAGAGGTGAAACCATGCCCGCCGCATCACCAAGCAGCATCACTTGATCTGAATGCCATTTTCTAACAACTCCACCACATGGAATCAATCCGCCACGTCGGCCAACCACCTTTGCTTTACTGAAATCAAACCACTTGGACATTTTTGCCTCAAACTTAGCGAGGTTGGGCTTGTTTGGCTGACTCACCGCGATCCCAACCTGCTGAACACCTACCCCGGGAACGATCCAACCAATGTAGCCCGGAGCCAGGTCGGAATCTAAAAACACGTGGAGACGATCCGGATCCAACCCTTCAATTCCCTCATATTCCGCCTCTGCTCCCATCAGAAATTGTTGGTTCGAACTAAGGTTGAATCGTTTTGCGACAGAAGAACGAGCACCATCACAACCGACAAGATAGCGCGCTTGCACACCCGCTTCAGGTATCTGTATTTTCCCGTTTTTCTGATAGAATTCAGAAACATTCTGCGACAAACGAATATCCGCCCAAGCCCACTCCGCTTGCCGCCCGAGCCAACGCATCATCTCCGGAGTATTCGTCGCAACAAATGAATAGCCCGGCGAACATAGATCGATGGAGTTTCCGTTCGGTGAATACAAGCGCACTCCACCTATGCTTTTACTCAAATGCTTCGGCAGGTTTAAAAGGTCTGCAGCTTCTTTAACTAAAATTCCTGTTGTACGAATGTTGCTTCCCAAATCGGCTTTTCTCTCAAGCACCACAGTTCTCATTCCTTGGCTGGCCGCTTTTCTTGCACATGCCAAACCTGCAAATCCTCCTCCAATAATCGCAACGTCATATTCTTTCATGCCGGCATCTCAGCATGTAATTGTGAATGCTTGATGAAGTCTGAGTGAAAGATTGATGAAATGGATGGATGACTTGCGAAAATTACAAAGCGCTTAAGTCGATTTCTTGGAGATAGCATCTCGCCATTACTTCCGACGCGGTAGCAGCGGAAATCCTAACCACGCTCGTTCTTGCTTTTTTTCCCGTCAACCTATTCCGCTCTTTGATTCTGAATTCCCCTTAACAAATAGCCGTATTTATCCGTGCTTACTTTTTCACCGATATTGGCTTCGGCTTTATGACAAACGACTTTCCATTCTTCCAAAGTTTCATCGAAGCTCCGGCAGTGCCACTTCACTTTGCTTATCGTAAACTTGCCGAGGTCAACCGTGAGTTTTTCGTTGGGCTTTATCGCCGGTAGTTTGAGAGACGTTAGCATTTCTTGGACGATTTTTGCATCGTCGTTAACGGATCGATTGAGAATCACATCACCTATCAATTCAGTATCTTCAAGAGTGGTATCGCTAAGATTTTTGATTTCCACTCGCAGGGTCATTTCCTTGTCTTTCGGCGCTGAACGTTGGCCTCTAATATCTTTATCGACGCTGAGAACTTGGCTCTTTACAATCAGAGAGACTAGCGGCTTGGCGGCTTCCTCAGCAGACGCCCCTACAATGATGCCAAGAATGATTAACGCTCTGAGAAATTGGTTTTTCATAGTAATTCGAAATTAAGGGAAAATGAGCTGCAACCGATTTTTCAGATCAGTCACCTACCTTTTAGATATTTTATTATCGCTCTTTATTCCCTTTTTTTCCGTCAGCTTGTTCTTTTTTTGATCCTTCATCTCCTTCACAAGCTCATCATATTTCTCGTCGCTCACGTTTTCGCCGATGTTTGCCTCTCCTTTATGGCAGACAACTTTCCATTCTTCCAAGGTTTCCTCGAAGGTCCGGTTCATCCACTTCAGTTTGCTCAACGTAAACTTACCGAGATCGATCGTGAGTTTTTCGTTGGTTTTATCGGCGGTAGTTTCAAGGATACGAGCAGTTATTGGACGATTTTCGTCATCGTCGTTGACGGATCGATTGAGAATCACATCACCTGTCAATTCAGTATCTTCAAGAGTCGTATCACTGAGGTTTTTGATGCTAATTCATAACCCAGGGCGAATGATGTGGAACCGATCTTTTCGATCAAAGAATCAGTTATTTACGCAAATCACGCAGCAGATTCTTCGCGTCATCCTTATCTCGTCCTCTAATGACTTTTTGTTTATGCTGCTCTTTATCTACGTCATGCTCTTTCTCCATCTCTTTCACAAGCCCATCGTAGTTCTTATCACTGAGGTTTTCGCCAATGTTGGCGTCACCTTTTTTACAAACCACCTTCCACTGCTCCAAAGTCTCTTCAAAAGTGCGATTTTTCCATCTGGCTTTGTTTAAAATGATTTTACCCAAATCCACCGTGAGCTTCTCATTGGGCTTCATCGTCGGTAATTTTATGGATTTGAGCTCTTCGATAACCATTCTCTCCTCTTCGTTTCTAGAACGATTTAGCATCACCTCGCCCGTCAACTCAGCGCCTTCAAGAGTTTCATTCGTAACGTTTTTAATCTCCACCCGAAGAGTGACTTCCTTATCACTGGATTCCGAATGGGCGCCCCTATCGTGACTGGCATCCAAGGTTTGGCGTTTTACCGTCATTGAGACTGAAGGTTTTTTTGCTTCTTCAGCATAAACCCCTGCAATCAGGCCAAAAAGCACGGCGAAACTTAAAAGTTGAGTTTTCATGATGTAGAGGAAACCCAAGCTAATTGAAAAAGTCGCGTTCTAATTTTGGGCATTTCCAGTCCGGCTAAATCAGATTTTAATCATCAGCCGAGAGAATTGATGAAACGCAGAGGTAATATCGAAGCGATTGATCGCACAATAAACCATCCACCATGAAACACCTCCATTCCCCGACTGCGGGCCTCTGCCTAATCATTTTGCTTATTGGGATCTTCATAACTTCCCTGGCAACTTTGGCTCCCGCCCAAGAATCCGCCCCGTCGAGCAAGCTGAAGGTGCACTCCATTTTCGCGAGCAACATGGTCTTGCAGCGCAACAAGCCCATCGTGATCTGGGGCTGGGGCAAAACCGGCGCGAACGTCACCGTGCAGCTCGGCAAAGAAAAAGCGGAAGCCAAAGCCGCTGGTGAAAAGGGTCGTTGGGAAGTCAGTCTCCCCGCACGCGAGGCCAGCGCGGAACCCCAGACCATGATCGTCACCGCTGGCGATGAGAAAGTGGAAATGACCAACATCGTCGTCGGCGACGTGTGGGTCATGTCGGGTCAAAGCAATATGGCTTTCTCGCTCAAAGGTGTGCAAGAGGAGGACATCGAATCCGCTCAGTCGAATCTCCCGCTGTTGCGTTTCTTTTCAATCTCTCCAAACGAACAATCCGGACCGCAGGATGACATCCCTGCGGAAAAGATCGAGACTCAGGGATGGGCTGTTTCGAATCGGGAAACCTCACTCAACTTTTCCGCCATCGGTTATGTTTTCGGCTCCAGACTTCAGAGGTCGTTAGATATTCCCATCGGCGTGATCAAAAACTCCCGCGGTGGTGCATCGATCGAAGCCATCGTTCCCAGCTACAAGTTTGACCAAAATCCGCTCACCAAACGCTACGCGGAATACATGAAGCAAAAAATCGCGGAATTCGATAGGGAGGCCGCCTCTTTGAAAGTCTGGGACAACCAACTCGCGAGAGCCAAATCCAAAGGCACTCCAGAGAAAGATTGGCCGAAAAAACCCGTGAATGGCGACAATCTAACATCTTGGAACATCCCCGGCATGAGCGCGAGCGACATGGGCAGCATCCATAATGGCATGTTCGGCGTGTTCAAAGGCTACAACATCAAAGGCGTGCTGTTTCACCAAGGTTTCAACAACACCCTCGGCGGAAACTGCCGCCCTAAACGTTACCGCGCGCTGGTAAAATTGATGGTCGAAGGTTGGCGCGAGGAATTTAACGATCCCGCACTTCCTGTCGGCGTCATCAGCGGTTGCGGCGGTGATGACTCACAGAACGCAGAGAACTTTGAAATCAGAGCGCTGGGCGGATCTCCCTACATCTACGAGGCGCAGCGTTTGGGATTGGCCGATGTCGGGGACCCAGAACACACCGCCTTCCTGCCCTCGTACGACATCCAAATCCCCGGCTTGCACCCAGCGAAAAAACGCGAGCATGGCGAGCGCGCAGCGCGTTGGGCTCTCAACCAAGTCTACGATTCGAAAGTCGATTGGGAAAGTGCCAAGCTCCTCTCCGCCGAGCCACAAGGCGATATGATGGTTTTGAAATTCGACAAGCCCGTCATGCCGGATGACTGGTCGCCTATCGTCGAAGGTTTTTCCATCGCTGGTGAAGACGGAAAATTTTACATGGCTCAAGCACGCTTCCCCTTACTCAAAGGCAAGAAGCACGGCAGCAACGCGAAATCCAGCGACACCACCACGATCCGTGTCTGGAGTCCTCTTGTCAAAGAACCCAAAGCCGTGCGTTACGCTTGGGCCGTATGTCCTCTGGGCAACCTGAAAGTCAGCGGCAAAGCCTGGCTTCCATTGCAAAGTTTCCGCACCGATAATTGGGACTATCCAGAAGTCGAAGACCCCGCAATCATCGCCGAAGCTGGTGATAAAAAAGCCAGTGCTGACGCCGCTGCTTTCAACGAAGAGCGCAGAATCAAGGAAGCCGAAATGGGCAAACAAATCATCGAAAGACTCAAGACCCTAACAGAGCCCATCGAGCAAGCTGCGAAATAAGCGACTCACTTCGAGTTTGATTTCACCGTAGACTCATCCGAGTTCCAACCACTTCACACCATCATGAAACCAAAACGCGACATCGAGAAAATCTACACCAATGACGAATTCGTCGCCAAGCTGCGCCGCTTGGCTGACTGCATTGAATCCGGCGAGCAATTTGAAATTCAGATCGCAGGAGAACGCATCTACACACCTGTGCGTGCCGTCTATAGCATCGAACACGAACGCGAAGACGGTTCTCAGGAAATCGAATTCCAGATCCGCTGGGATGATTGAGTGAAACACGGCACGTTACGGGACAACAAAAAGAGTGATCATGTTTGCTCGATCACTCTTGTTGCGATTTGAGACAGCGGGACGCCCCACCCTTCAAGGTATTGCCAGCGGCGTATTAGGTCACTAGGTTCGTCTGAAATGAAGGGAAAATCCAAATACGAGCGCATCCAAGTCAAGCCCACAGACCACCGCGGCACGATCATGGTCGCATTGGTGTTCGCTTCAGGGATCGCTGGGCTGATCTATCAGGTTTTATGGATGAAGCAGCTCGGGCTGCTTTTTGGAAACACCTCTCATGCAGCAGCGGCGACGCTTGCGGCGTTTTTCGCAGGGCTGGGCGCAGGGAGTTGGTGGTGGGGAAAACGCGTTTCCACCGTCAAACGTCCGCTGCGTTTGTATGCTTGGCTTGAATTCGGCATCGCCATCTCAGCCCTGACGTATTTCGTCGTGCTCAAAATTTTTCATGCGATTTATCCTTCACTCTACGGATCGATTACCGGAACGAATTGGATGTTAGTGCTCAAATTCTGCCTCTCGATGTTGTTAATTTTTCCCGCGGCGTTTTTCATGGGCGGCACGGTTCCAGCTATTGGCCAAGCAGCGGTACGCCAATCCGATCGCCTCGGCCGCACTGGTGCGCTGCTCTACGCCGTGAACACACTTGGCGCTGCGCTTGGGGTCGCGCTCGCGGCTTTCGTGCTGATTCCTTCGCTGGGATTTACGATGACTTACTCGCTTTCTTTAGTGATCTCATTAGCGGTCGGTTTAATCGCATGGCGCCTACCTGAGACTGAATCATCGCAACCCTTGCAGACGAAAAAACCGCCTGAAACATCCAATATTCCTATCCCAACCTCCGAGCGAGTTGCAATCGCAGCGCTATGTTTCTTCTCAGGCTTCGTCATCCTTGCATTGGAAGTGGTGTGGACGCGGATCTTCGCACAAGTTCATGAAAACTCCGTTTATTCTTACGCGATCATTCTGATTGTGGTGCTCGTCGGCCTAGCGATTGGCGCCGGAATCAGCTCGGTGATTTCACGATTTGTTAGAAAACCATGGGCCGCACTCGGAGTGATGACCTTGATCGGCGGCGTCCTGCTAGTGCTTGGGCCATCCATCCTCATGCGTGTCACACAAGGACTGACACCAGTGAGTTCATTAGAGCCTTGGAACGATTATGTGCGCGGGCTTTTCAACACTGGCTTCCGTGGAGTGGGGATCGTGGTCATCGCGTTGGGGACGGTTTTTCCCTTCCTCATGAAACTTGCTGAGCGCGGCGACGCAGCGCCAGGCTGGAAGCTCGGTCGGTTGTTAGCCATCAACACCGCAGGTGCTATCACCGGCGCTTTGCTTTGCGGATTCGTGATTCTTCCTGCATGGGGAATGTGGAAAACGCTGCAAGTTTTGGCGGCAATTTATTTAACCGTTGGATTGCTGTTGCCGATGGGCTGGAACAAATTAGGGATTAGCGTGCGCGTGATCGGCGTGGGATTTTTGACATTGGCTTTCACCGCACTCAACCCAAGCGGACTGCCCATTGCAGGAAGTTTGTTAGGCAAAGATGAAGGCAAAGTTTTGCAGGCATGGGAAGCAAGCGATGGCACAGTGACCGTAATCGAGCGACCCAACGGCCATCGCGTCATCAAAGTCAATGGCGGCTACGGATTAGGATCAACCGAGGCTTATTTGGAACAGACCTACCAAGCGAGCATTCCACTGCATCTTTTTCCTAAGACAGAAAGCATTTGCTTTATCGGACTTGGCACAGGGATTTCAGCTGGTGCTGCTCTCGACGAAAAATTTCCAAACGTGCGTCGCGTGCTGAGCTGCGAACTCATTCCCGAAGTCGTGGAAGCATCCAAAAAATGGATTCCAGCAGAGATGACCGGTGGATTATTCAGTGATCCACGTTCAACGATCCTGATCGAGGACGGCAGACATTTTCTTCAAGCCTCCGACGAAAAGTTCGACATGATCAACGCCGACCTCTTTCTCCCCTATCAACGCGGCGCTGGCAGCCTCTACAGCCTTGATCATTTCCGTGTGGTCGCCTCACGCTTGAATGACGACGGTGTGTTCGTGCAATGGCTGCCGCTCTATCAGCTCACCGATTATGAATTCGGAGTGATCGCTCGAACTATGCTGGAAACCTTCGGCGAAGTTACCATGTGGCGCAATAATTTCCAACCCGGTCAGGAAAAGGTCGCCCTCATCGGTCGCCGAACCCCATCGCCATTCGCCGTACCGCCATCTGGTAAACGCGAAGCGATGGCCGCCGCCGTCGAGGGTCTCACTTGGCAAGAAGCGCGTCCCGAAATGTATCGCGTCGCCGCAGAATCCATGCCGTTTCTCTACGCAGGAAACCTAACAGAATGTAAAAATCTTTTCAGCGAATACCCGATCAACACCGACGACCATCCGGTTATCGAATACCAAACACCGAAAACTTTCCGTAAAATCGCCGAAACCGATAAAGTCATCTGGTGTGTCGGGCCAAAACTAACGGGTTGGATTGATCGACTGTTAGAAAAATGCCCACCTGAATCTGATCCTGTTTGGGCTGGCCATCCGGAATCGAGCCAGCATCTCATCCAAGCAGGTGCATCCTTCCACCGAACGATGGTCGGCAAGGTCATGGGCGACTACCCAGCCGTGAACGCAGAGTGGGAAATTTTTCTCCGTGAATGGCGCGCTGGAGCGAAGTGATCGATTAGCAACCGGTCTAGCTACCAGAGTTTTTGATCATGGCTGCTGTGCCCTCTTCCCATTCCAGACCCCAATCTCTCAGTTCCCGCAAAACCGAACCTAACGCTTTGCCTTTGAGCGTAAGTTCATACGCTTGGTGCTTGCCTCCGGGCGTGACCGGCACCTGGCTCACCAAACCCGACTGAAGCAAACGATCCAGACGGTCGGCCAAAATATTTGTCGGGATGTTTTCCGGCGACGTTACAAAGTCTTTGAAACGGGATTTGCCCAAAAAAAGATCGCGAATGATCAACAGAGTCCATCGGTCGCCAATCAGATCCAAAGCGCAGGCCACAGGGCAGGGCGAACGGCGCTGTGCGGCGGCTTCGGAACGTTTGGTTTTGGCCATATCGGAAAGTTTTTCTAAAAATTACTTGCATACAACAAGTATTTCACTTTCATTATGCAAGTATATGAAATCGGAAACAACTACCCCGACATTGGCTCCACCTGGAGCCGGGCTGCCATGGCTGGAGTTACAGGCCGCGAAGTTGATTTTTCATCGCGCGAAGAAAAAGAGCTCCAGAGACAAGGCCAATGCTCTGCTTCGTGAGGAGGCGGAAATCATGAAAAAATACGTCGGTAGCGTTTCTCCCGAGTTTGCAGGCGAGCGGGTGTTGATCGACCGTTTGCGCGGTCTCGAGGATAGCAGCCGCTACTGGTCCATTTTCATGACGCTGGAACACCTCGCCATCGTCAACGAAGCCATCGTCGGAATTCTCACAGCCCTCAGCTCCGGCGTGGTTCCGCCCGGAGTCGCGAGCACTGCCGCGGTCAAACCCCATCTCGGAACCGATGCCACGGTTCTGCCACGATTTCTCTCCTCCGTAGAGGCCGTCAGCTCGACTTCCTTACGAATTCCGGATTTGGAAACAGCCCTCCGCTACGAACACCCGTGGTTTGGCGCACTGAATGCCGCGGAGTGGCACTTTCTCTCGGCTTTTCACCAACAGCTGCACCGCAAGCAGATTGAGGCGATACTTAGAAAACTGTTAGGTTAGGCATGTTGCCAAATTTCTACCCTCGCGCTCCAGTAAAGACTCCGGACTGTTATCCGGATATTTCTGTTCTATCCAGAAACTGGTTTCTTGACAGAAGGACGGCGTAATTGAGAATCATATCTCGATATAATTTAATAACCTTATCCCATCATGATCCAAAAACACAAACGCATCATCATCCTACTCATCGCATCCGCCCTGTTCTCCTTGTTCACTTCAAGTTGCGGCACCGTGCGTGGCGTCGGCCAAGACATCAGCGGCGCTGGACGTGGTCTGCAGAAAGCGGCCTCGTAGAGCTGAATGAAATAAACAGGATCAAGATTTTTTATCAGAGGCAGGTCCGATCGTGCCTCCTTCGACAAATTTTGCGCGGGAAAAACTTTTGCCGCGATCATCCTCGCCACTTGCAACGTTACCGAACCAGCGGACAACCTGGTTCACTCATGGTTGGCTTTGCCATTGTACCGAGCATACCGAGGGCTCGCACCATTCGAAGGTTGGATCGTCATCGGAAATCAGAGAAATATCTCGCGGCGCGAAAATACCCCTTTGCGCAAGATAAAGTTGGGTCGCAATCAACTCGTTGAGAGGGTGATTACGTGGCGCGTTCAGTGCCGGCCTAATGACAGAGTTTCGAATCATCCAAAGAAGTGCGCAAGACCCATGAATTTCAGGCGTCCTATTTCTGCTGAGATACGCGTAGTAATCTCTCTTTCCTTTATGATTTCGCGATTGTCTGCCACGATTTTCCCCGAATCACGCTGTTAGCGTTGAGCAGGAGATGCGCTTTGAATGCCTCGGCGATCGGAGGAAGTCTCTTCGCCACAGGGTAAACGATGTGCCAGTTCGACATGACCGGAAAACCATTCACAGCTACCACAGAGACCCCGTGCTCACGCGCATGACCATGCAACGCGTGGTTAGAAATGACTCCGAAGCCCAGTCCACCGGCGACCGCCTCCTTGATCGCTTCGTTGCTGCCTAGCTCTAACCGCACGTTCGGATTGAACTTTTTTTTCCGGAAGTACTTCTCTACCGCCATCCGCGTTCCCGAACCCTTTTCGCGGAGGATGAAATTCTGCCGCGCGATGTCAGCAAGCTTCACATCGGTCTGCTTTGTAACGGCATTGCCAGAAGCTGCGATCACCACTAGCGGATTCTTCATGAATACTTCATCATTTAAATCCATGTCAGTAGGTGGCATCGACATGATGTAGAGATCATCCATATTATCTCTCAATCGCTTTACGACCCCGTCGCGGTTCAGCACCTCCAGCGAGACATCGATCCCTGGATGCTTCCCACAAAACGTACCGATGAGGCGTGGCACGAAATATTTGGCCGTGCTCACCACTGCCACCCGCAACCTACCGCGTGTCAGCCCCTTCATCGCGTCGATGCCTTGCTCAAACAGATCCCATTCCTGAGTCATGCGGCGAACTGTCCGCGCCAGTTCTTCGCCAGCTTCAGTTAGATGAACTCTGCGGGAAATCAACTCATAGAGAGGAAGTCCCACGGCAAGAGTAACCTCGCGCAACTGCATCGACGCAGTCGGCTGGGTCACATGCATCGCCCTTGCCGCCGCGCTCACGCTACCGGTTTCCGCAAGTGCAAGAAAAAGCTTCATTTGACGAGAGGTGATGTTCATAGGTTTTTATCTATATATAATCATCGAAGAATCGATTATTTATTATGAGTCGAATCTGTATGATGGCGCACGAAACAGACTAAATCAGACAAACTAAATCAACATGCAACTACTACTCGACCCCGCCATCCTGTTCTTCGTCTTCGGCGTCCTCGCCGGTGCCCTGAGATCAAACCTGGAAATCCCGCCCGCCATTTCCAAGTTCTTTTCACTCTACCTGCTCATGGCTCTCGGCCTGAAAGGCGGCTTCGCGATGGCCGAATCGGGCTTCAACATGTCGATCGCGATTAGCCTCGGCGCGGCCATCGCCATGGCCTTCATCGTGCCAACCCTTGGATACGCGCTACTAAAAAATCGGATTCCGAAATTCGATGCCGCCGCCGTCGCTGCCTCGTATGGTTCGGTCAGCGCGGTGACCTTTGTGACCGCGATGCAATTTCTGGAAAGCAGCGGCTTGCAGGTAGGCGGGCACATGGCAGTCGCCATGGTAATCATGGAATCTCCGGCCATCATCATGGCTGTCCTGCTCGCTAACTCGATACGCCACAAGGCCGCCCTCGAAGGGAATTCCGGTCTCAAAACCAATTCCACACCACTTGGCAAAATTCTCCATGAATCGTTTACGGATGGCGCACACCTTCTGTTACTGGGCGCCATGGCGGTCGGTATACTAAGTGGTGAAGCTGGAAAAACGATGATGCAACCCTTCTCTGGCGACCTCTTCAAAGGTATGCTCGCCTTCTTCCTCCTGGACATGGGTATGATGGTGGCAAGAAACTTCAAACAGGCGAAAAGCGCCTCCTTGCTACTGATCGCCTATGCCGCGATCGGACCCTTCGTACACGCCACGATCGCCCTAGGAATGGCCATGGTGCTGAATCTCCCAGTGGCTGACGGAGCGCTGTTGATGATCCTCTCCGCAAGTGCCTCCTACATCGTGGTTCCAGCAGTGCTGAGATACGCGATCCCCGAGGCCAACCCGTCCATCTACTTCGGACTCTCACTAGGGGTGACCTTTCCCATCAATATCCTAGTGGGAATATCCATCTACACTTGGGCGGCCGTGAAATTCCTCAGTTGATCCTGACAATCAAAGTGATCGTGGATACATGAAGTGATGATTCAGGCTTTGTTTTATTGGGTTTCCGAGGATAGATACATACGTCCCAGCTACGTATCCCTCGGAACCCTATGAAATCCATTACCACATTACTCATCGCCGCACTCTTCTCCGCCGCCAGCGCTGCCGAGCCGATCAAAGTCTTCATCCTCGCCGGTCAATCGAACATGGAGGGCCAAGGTGCGGTTTCCATGGATGACGAGAGAGACTACAACGGAGGCAAGGGCAACTTGGTCTGGTCGATGAAAAACTCGAAGAGCGCTGGGAAAATGAAAAGCCTCAAGAACGATAAAGACGAATGGGTGGTGCGTGATGATGTGCAAATTTCATTCAAAGTAGGCGAGGCTGTCCGCAAGGGTGGCCTAACAGTGGGCTATACCGGCTACGGGGGCAGCACTCATATCGGGCCTGAGCTGGGCTTCGGGTTTGTGATGGGTGATCACTTTAAAGAGCCGGTACTTCTGATCAAGACGGCTTGGGGCGGCAAAAGTCTTTTCAAAGATTTCAGACCGCCAAGTTCCGGCGGCCAAGTAGGACCCTTCTACACGAAGATGGTGGAAGAAGTTCGCGCTGCCTTGGCTGAGCTTGGTGATCAGAAATACGAGATTGCGGGTTTTTACTGGCAACAGGGTTGGAACGATATGTGTGAAAAACCAGCGATTGCTGAGTATTCGGACAATCTCGTCAACTTGGTGAAAGATCTTCGCAAGGAATTCAAAGCGCCGAATCTACCTGTGATAGTAGGCGAACTGGGCAATGGCGGACCGGTGACCGAGGGCGACATGTTTGATTTCAGAAAAGCACAAGAAGACGGGACCAAGAAAATCGAGAATGCCATCTTCATCAAAACCACTGACTTTGCCCGGCCTGCGGAGCTGTCCCCCTGCCCCACCCATGGCCATCATTGGTTCGCCAACGCCGAGAGTTATTTTCTGATTGGCGATGCGGCCGGTGAAGGAATGAAGAAGCTATCGAAGTAATCCTTTTACGTGAGGAGCTACATCATGAAGACTTCGCTCCAAGTTACGATTCGTCTGTCAGTCAGTCCTGAAACTCGCAGCATCCTCCTTTCCTTCAAAAAACATCTTCCCTCCATCACCCCTGACCATCACCAGATCACATGCTCCTGAAGACTTCAAAAATCCCCTCAAATTTTTGCCAACTTCTGATTCTATCCCTGCCCCTCAGCGCCGCCGAGCCGCCGCTGCCTGAGAAGATCGAGTTCAACCGTGATGTGCGGCCTATCCTCTCGGACAACTGTTTCTACTGCCACGGCAACGACCCAGAACATCGCAAGGCGAAACTGCGGCTCGATATACGTGAGGCCGCTCTGAAGAAGGACGCCTTCGTGCCAGGCAAGCCGGATAAAAGCGATCTGATCGAACGGATCTTCAGCACCGATGAAGACGAGCTGATGCCGCCGCCCGATTCGCACAAAAAACTCACCGCTAAGCAAAAAGAAATCCTCAAACGCTGGATCGCCCAGGGCGCGGAGTATCAGCAGCACTGGTCGTATAACATGCCGCAGAAGGCAACGATTCCCGCCGGGAAAAACGCGGTGGATACTTTGGTGAAACAACGCGTCACTGAGCTTGGTTTAAAACCTTCTCTGGAAGCGGATCGCCGCACTTTGATCCGCCGCCTTTACTCCGATCTGTTGGGCTTGCCGCCGAAGCCGGAAGAAGTCACCGCCTTCATCAATGATACCGCGCCGGATGCCTATGAGCAGCTCGTCGAGCGTGTGCTCAAAAGCCCGCACTACGGCGAGCGCATGGCCATTGGCTGGCTTGATGTGGTGCGCTTTGCCGACACC